>DASPTE010000053.1:0-36524 GCA_035623585.1 Steroidobacteraceae bacterium
AATCCGCGCCGCCGCGACTTTCGCGGCCTCGAGTACTTTCCGGTGAGTAGCGCCTGGGTCGTCGAGGCGCGCTTCGAGCGCTACGAGCCCGTGCGACACCTCAAGATCATGAACATCCTCGGCATGGTGGACGAGGCACAATCGCCCGGCGCAGTGGTGTTCACGAAGGACGGCCGCGAGTGGCGTCTCGACACCGTGCTCGAAAGTGCGGGCGACCAGGAACTCTTCATCATGTTCGCGGACGCAACCAGCGGCCACGAGACCTACGGCGGCGGGCGCTTCCTCTATATCCCGCTGCCCACGGGTGCGAGTGCGCGGGTGGATTTCAACAAGGCCTACAACCCCCCGTGCGCGCTCAATGATTTCGCGACTTGTCCGCTACCGCCCGCCGAGAACCGGCTGAGACTCAGGATCGACGCCGGAGAGATGAAGTATGCAGGGGGCACCGAACATCGCTGAGGCGGCTGGGCTGCTGCCGAGAGCGCAGCGACGTGGAATAGCATCGCGCGCCTCATGAACGTGTTTCGCGCGTACGAGCGCGCGCGACTGGCTCGAAACGCCCAACAACCAGCTGGCCGCGCGGAAAACAACCGCAAAACCTGGCGCGGCGTAGCGCGCGGCTGCTGAGTCGCGAAGGTTGATGCGCCAGACTCAACCGGCGCGGGGAACACTGCGCCCGAACTCACGGCAACCGCGTTCGAATTGAAAATCGGGAAAAACTCCCTTGCGACGCACACCCCTTAGCACGATCCTCGCCCCGTCCGTTGTCGCAGCAAAGCAACCATACCCACTGCGAGCGGGAGAATGCGCACCATTGGCAGTATTCCCCACTGGCGTGAGCCGGCTTTTCTCGCCTGTATTCTGGCCACCACCTTGGGTGCCCCGGCGGGTTCCAACGCCCAGGCGACGGCTGCGGCGACCCCTGAAAGCGGCGGCGCACCTTTACCCGTGGTGGTGGTGTTCGGGACGACTCCTTTGCCCGGAGTTTCGATCGACGTCGACAAGATTCCAGGCAACGTACAGACGCTTTCGGCCTCAGATCTGACGCGCGAGGGCTCGGCCAATCTCACCCTGGCTCTCGGTTCCAAACTCAGCAGCGTCAACGTTAACGACGACCTCGATGACCCGTTTCAACCCGACATCCTGTATCGCGGCTTCGAAGCCTCCCCGGTTCTTGGAACCCCGCAGGGGCTGGCCGTGTACCAGAACGGTGTGCGCATTAACGAGGCTTTTGGGGATACGGTCAATTGGGACCTGATCCCCGACATCGCCATCAATCAGGTCGAACTGGTGAGTTCCAGTCCGTTGTACGGACTCAACGCTCTCGGTGGTTCGATCTCTGTTGCGATGAAAGACGGCTTTAGTTACCAAGGCGCGGATCTGGAGCTTTCGGGCGGCTCGTATGCTCAGCGTTCACTCGTCGCGCAGTTCGGGCTCAATTCTGGCTCTTTCGGGTTCTATCTCGCCGGCCGTGCCTTGGACTGGGACGGCTGGCGTCAATTCTCGCAAGACCGCATACGCACGTGGTACACGGATTTGAGCTGGCACACTGAGCAGATGGCTCTCGACCTGAGCTACAGCGGTGCGCAAAACCAAATGGACGGCCAGGGTCCTGCGCCGGTGCAGGAGCTCGCGGTGAATCGCTCTTTAGTGTTCACGGGCCCACAAAACAACATCAACGATCTTAATTTCTTTACCCTGAACGGGACTTTCAAGCTGAGCACGACGTGGTCGCTGCAGGGTAATCTCTACTACCGCCACTATTCCCAAAGCGTTGCCAACGGCAACACCACGAACTACGCAGCCTGTCAAACGATACCCGGGATCTTGTGCCAGCCCGACGGCGTCACGCCTCTCTTGAACGCGGCGGGGCAGACTCTGCCGGACATATCGAACGGAGGTACAACCTACATCGGTGAGAACGACTTTGAGCAGATCGAGGCGTGGGGGCGGGGTGCCGCGTTGCAGCTCACTGATGACCAGAAAGTTTTCGGCCACGAGAATCAGTTTAGTCTGGGGGCCGCGTATGACTACGCGCCGAACGATTACTACACCGGCGCACAGATTGGAGTGATCAATTCACAGCTCCTGGTGTTGCCCTCCGATCTGCTTGTCTACACGCCTGAGAACTCGCCAGGCGCCATCGCGAATGGCGACCCTACGCCGGTCAGCGTCGACTCGGTCAATAAGAACCTTGGCGCATACTTTACGGACACCCTTGATCTCTCCCCTGATCTGGCTGTGACCGCAAGCGGTCGATATAACATCGCCAACATCGATCTGGTGGATCAAATAGGGACAAATCTGAACAGCAGCAATCGTTTTGTGCATTTCAATCCAGCGATCGGTGCGACCTACAAGATCCTGCCGACCATGACCGCTTACGCCGGGTGGTCGGTGAATACACGTACGCCGACGGCGAGCGAAATAGAATGCTCCAATCCCCTCACCCCCTGTCTTCTGCCTACAAACCTGGCCGGCGATCCACCCCTGAGCCAGGTGATCGCGCATACGTCCGAACTGGGAGTCCGCGGCAAGATCCCAGGACGATCGGGTACGTCCGAGGGGTTAACCTGGAACGCCAGCCTGTTCAGAACCGTCTTGCACGATGATATCTACGGCATTGCGACTTCGGTCAGTCAGGGATTCTTTCAAAACATTGGCGATACGCGCCGCCAGGGGCTCGAGCTCGGGTTGAATTACAGCTCAGACGACTGGTCCGGTTATCTCAACTTCAGCTACGTACAGGCGACGTTTGAATCAGCACTGGTAGTGCCATCGCCTTCAAATCCCTACCAGAACGCGGACGGCGACATCCAAGTCGAGCCCGGGGACCGGCTGCCCGGCATACCGGAGTATCGCCTCAAGGTGGGCCTGGATTACAGGCTGCCCTCGGCGTTCAGCATCGGTGCCACAGTCACCGTAGTGAGCGATGTCTATTACGTCGGTGACGAGTCCAACCAACTCGCGCCGATCGGGGGATACACGGTAGTCAACCTGCACGCGACCTATCAGCCGGTTCGGCACGCCCAGCTGTTTGTCTCGGTTTACAATCTCCTCAATCGCAAGTACGCGACGTGGGGAATTCTCAGCGATCCGACCGGGATCGGTGCACCAGGGGTCCCGGTCGATGGGGTCACCAACGGCCCGGGAGTGGACAATCGCTTCTTGAGTCCGGCCGCGCCCTTTGAGGCATTTGCTGGTCTGAGAGTGACGTTCTGACTCGGCTTCAGTCCGCGTAAGCGAGCGCCCTGATCAGGCATTCCAAGGGCCGGACGCTATGGGAATTTATCCCGGTCTCAAACTGCTGCTGGCACCCGATCCGTGTGCTGCGGTGGGAGGGTGCCGCAGATTTCGGTGTAGCATGCGTGGTATGCGTCGCGTGTTCTCCGGCGCGACCGCATCGGGTCCTCCGGGTGCAAGGATCGCGGCTTGGCGCGACCTTGCCGTGGTGGTGCTGGTGACGGTTGTCGCAGCGATCCTGTGTGTCAGGCTCAACGTGAGCGAGGCGTTGCTCGGCTGGACCCGTCCGCGAGAACGCTATCAGCTCGATGAGCTGCCGGTGGTGCTACTGGTATTGGCGGTTTGTTTGATCTGGTTTTCGGCACGCCGTCACCGCCAAGCCCGACATGAGATCGTTCTGCGCACTCGCGCGGAACGGAGCCTTTCCTCGGCGCTTGCGGAGAACCGACGCCTTGCACAACAGTACCTCGAGAGCCAGGAATCGGAGCGCAGGGCGCTCGCCCGCGATCTGCATGATGAGCTAGGCCAGTATCTCAATGTCATCAAGGTAGATTCCGTGTCGATGCGCGATCGCTTTGCGCGGGTTGACCCGGAAGGCCGCCGCCTGGCGGTTGAAACGCTCCGCAACATCGATCACATCCAGGCAGTGGTGGTGGAGCTGATCCGCGAGCTACGACCAGCCGGTCTCGATGAACTCGGTCTCGCCGCTGCGCTCGAGCACTGTGTCGAGGAGTGGCGCCGTCGGCTGCCGCGCTTGTCGATCGGTCTTGCCACGACCGACAGCCTCGAGGGGCTGGACGAGGTCCGGCGTCTGGCACTTTATCGGCTGGTGCAGGAAGCCCTGACCAATGTCGCCCGGCACTCTCAGGCGACTCGCGTCGAGATTCGGGTTACCCGAGAAGCCCCCGCGCGGGATTCCTCAGCCCGGATCGTCGTCTCCATCGAGGACAACGGTGTCGGGCTCGACGCTGCGCGCTCCGGTGCCGGTCTCGGTCTGATTGGTATGCGTGAACGCATGGCAGCGGTCGGTGGATCGCTGCTTGCGCAAAATCCTCACCACGGCGGCTTTACCTTGCGCGCGGAAGTGCCGCTCGAGACCTCAGAGTGAGGAAGTCGCGCCTCGACATGCAGATCAGTGTGCTGCTGGTAGATGATCACGCCGTGGTGCGTGAGGGCTATCGTCGCCTGCTTGAGAGCGATGGCCACGTGAGGGTGGTCGGCGAAGCGTCCAATTCCGCCGAGGCGCTGAGCCGCGACCGGGACCTTGCTGCGGACGTGATCGTGCTCGACATCGCCTTACCTGGTGTGAGTGGTATCGAGACGTTGCGACGCCTCGTGGCACGGCGGCCGGCGGCGCGCGTGCTCATGTTCAGCATGTATCAGGATGCTATCTACGCATCCCGCGCGCTCAAGGCGGGGGCGCTCGGTTACGTCAGCAAGTCGAGCGCACCTGAGCTTCTGGTCGAAGCCGTTCGGGCCGTCGCTGACGGGCGGCACTACGTCAGTCCCGACGTGCACCAGGCGATGACCGCGTTCCTGTCAGGGACGCGCGACCTTGCTCATCTGCTCTCGAGCCGCGAGTACGAAGTGCTGAGATTACTGACGTCCGGTTGCGGCATGAACGAGATCGGTGAGCAGCTGGGCATCAGTGCGAAGACCGTGGCCAATCTTCAGTCGTCCATCAAGCAAAAGCTCGGAGCCACCACTGCCCTTCAGCTCATGGTCATCGCGCGGCAGGCAGGGGTGAGCTGATCCACCCGCGGCGCATCGCGTTACCGCGGACCACCACCAAGGCAGCCCGGCTTTCAACTTCAGCGGGCATCATTCCCGATTACGACGGGAGCTGCTCCCGATTACGCGCTCATCGGTGCCAATACGATGTCGCATGAAGTAAGACTCAGGCCCGGGTCTGCAAAGAGTGGTGCATGGATCGCCCAAGCACACCGCGCGCGCCCGAGCATCAGCAGTGGTGCTGGGTGTGAGTCGCGGTTTGATCGCAAGCGTGGCTGCCATCTGCGCGGTACTCACGCTTCTCGTCCATACCGCCCTCCCACTGCGTGGTATTTCTCCTCTCTGTCCCAGCGACGCGCCTCCTTCATTAGAAGCGAGTGACCCCTGGCGTTGGGCCGCAGCGGCGCCGGGCGTGAATATATACGTCGCTCACCACGGCGGGCCGCAGCAAAATGAGGTTCGTGTTTCGGCGTGGGTACGGCTCGAATTCTTTCGCAACGCCGCCGGTATCGACACAAATCAAGTGGAGCTCTGGCAGTTCGACTGCCTTGAGGGGAAGAGCCGCCGCTTGTTGCGTGCTACTGAGTACCGCATGCCCTCCGGAGGCGAGCGCTGGATGGTCTCCAGAGAAGTCTCCGATTGGCGCATGAAGACCTCTCGGACACCGGCTCGACGAGTAATGCGGATGGTCTGCGAGCTGGCAGCAAGCGCGCGGCAAATTGAGGGCCGCGAGGCGACGGAGCGAGCTCCTCAAACGGTTTCGAAGTCCTCGATGCTAAGCACGGCTGAGTGGTTCAATTTGGTTCGTGACAGGTACTGCGATCCTGACCACAAAGCCGATACGACTCGATGAGTAAGCGCCGACCTGCTCAAGTGGCGATGAAGATGGTCGCCGGATGCTCCAGGCACTCTTTCAGCGCCTGGATCATGGCCGCGGCTTCGTAGCCGTCGACGAAGCGATGGTCGAAGGAGGAGGAGAGATTCATGGTGCGACGGATGGCGATGGCGCCCTCCACGACCACGGGGCGCTCAAGCGCGCGGTTCACGCCGATGATGGCCACTTCCGGTGCGTTGATGATAGGAGTGCTCACGATGCCGCCGAGCTTGCCCAAGCTTGTGATGGTGATGGTGGAACCGGTGAGCTCCTCCCGCTTCGCCTTGTTGGTGCGCGCCGCCTCACTCACCCGGCGCATCTCCGCGGCGAGCTCAAAGAGCGTGCGCCCCTGCGCATCGTGCACCACCGGCACCTTGAGCCCATCGGGCGTCTGCGTGGCGATCCCGAGATGCACGGCTCGATAGCGCACGATCACGCCACGTTCGGCGTCGTAGTGTGCGTTGCACTGCGGAAAGTCCTTGAGCACGCGCACGAGCGCGAGTCCGAGGAACGGGAGATACGTGAGGGACGGCGTGCCCTGGGGCAGTTTGTCGTTCAGGTGGCGGCGCAAGGACTCGAGCTCGGTGACATCGACTTCTTCCACGTAGGCAAAGTGCGGGATGTTGCGCTTTGCCTCGCTCATGCGCTGCGCGATCAGACGGCGCAATCCGATGACCTTGATCTCCTCGGTGGCGCCGCTCGGTATGCTGCGCGGTTCCGCGGGTCGGGCGAGCGCCGGGACCACCTTTGGTCCAGTGCGCAGGGGTGTCGGTGGCTGTCCGCGCCGCGCCACGTACGCCTCGAGATCCTGCGCCACGATGCGACCGTTTGGCCCCGATCCTGCGACCTGTTTGAGATCGATACCCGCTTCGTGCGCGCGGCGACGGATCGCCGGTGAAGTTGCCACGCGCACATCGCGCGCACTCTCCGCCGTGATCTGCAGTGCGCCGGCGCCGTTGCCGGCCGCGGCAGCGCGGGGTGTCGGTGCCGCCATCGCTGCGAGCGGCGCGACGGGTGCAAGAGCCGCGAGCGTCGAGGAGGCCTGAGCTGCGGCGCCCGCCGCCGGCTGCGTCTCGAATACGATGAGCTCCGAGCCGACCGGTACCGTGTCGCCGGGCGCGCCGCTCGTCGAAACCACGCGCCCCGCGACCGGAGAGGGCACTTCCACCGCCGCCTTCTCGGTCATCATCTCGACCACCACGTCGTCTTCGGCGACGGTATCGCCCGGCTTCACGCGCCAGTTGATGATTTCCGCCTCGACCGTGCCTTCACCGAGATCGGGCAGCTTGAAGACGTACTTGCTCATGACGCCTCCAGCACCTGCTTGAGCGCCCCGGCAATACGCGCGGGACCCGGAAAGTAATCCCATTCGAACGCATGCGGATAGGGGGTGTCCCAGCCCGTGACGCGCAGCACCGGTGCCTCGAGATTCCAAAAGCAATGCTCTTGCACCGTAGCGACGAGCTCCGCGCCGTAACCGCCAAAGCGCGTCGCCTCGTGCACGACGACGCAACGCCCGGTCTTGCACACCGAGGTCGCGATCGTATCTACATCGAGTGGGGCCATGGTGCGCACATCGACGATTTCCGCGTCCACGCCTGCGAGCCGCACCGCGGTCTGTGCGACGTGCACCATGGTGCCGTAAGCGAGCACGCTCACGTCCCGCCCCTCGCGCACCACTGCGGCGCTCCCGAGCGGCACGGTGTAGTGGCCCTCGGGAACCTCCCCGCGCGGGTGCGTGCTCCAAGGCACGGCGGGCTTGTCGGGTTCGCCATCGAAGGGCCCGTTGTAGATGCGCTTGGGCTCGAAAAACACCACCGGGTCGTCGCCCTCGATGCAGCTGATGAGCAGGCCCTTGGCGTCGTAGGGGTTTGAGGGCATCACCACCTTGATGCCGCACACGTGCGCGAAGATCGCTTCCGGACTCTGCGAGTGCGTCTGGCCGCCGCGGATGCCGCCGCCGCAGGGCGTGCGAATCGTCACCGGCGCAGAAAAGTCCCCGGCCGAGCGGTAGCGCAATCGCGCGAGCTCGCTCACGACCTGGTCATAGCCGGGGTAGATGTAGTCGGCGAACTGGATCTCGGCAACCGGTTTTAGGCCGTTCACGCCCATGCCGATCGCGGTGGCGATGATCCCGCCCTCGGCGATGGGCGTATCGAGTACGCGCTGCTCGCCGTACTTGCGCTGCAGTCCCTCGGTGACGCGGAACACGCCGCCGAAGTAACCGATATCCTCGCCGAGGATGACCACGCGCGGATCACGCTCGAGCATCACGTCCATCGCGGAGTTGAGCGCCTGGACCATGTTCATGCGCGCCATGCTCTCAACCCTTCTTCTGCGCGGGCTCAGCCGCCTCGTGCTCGCGCGCTGCTGCGCTCTTGAGCGCGCGCAGTTCCTCGCGCTCGCGCACGAGATTCGGCGGCATCTCCTTGAACACGTCTTCGAACATCGACAGGGGGTCGAGCGCCGGGCCGCCGGTGAGCGTGCCGTAACTCTCCGCCTCCTTCCAGCAGCCGTTCACATACGCTTCAAGCTCCTTCTCGAGCGCAGTGTGCCGCGCCTCCGACCATTCCCCGAGCACGATGAGGTGCTCTTTGAGGCGCGCGATCGGATCCCCGAGCGGCCACGCCCGCCATTCCTCTTTGGGCCGGTAACGCGACGGATCGTCGCTCGTCGAGTGCGCCCCGGCGCGGTAGGTGACGAGCTCGATGAGCGTCGGGCCGATGCTTTGACGCGCGCGCTGCGCCGCCCACTCGGTCACCGCATAGACCGCGAGAAAGTCGTTGCCGTCGACGCGGATGCCCGGAATTCCATAACCCGGACCGCGCTGCGCGAACGTCTTGTGCTCACCGCCCGCGAAACCCTGGAAGGTGGAGATCGCCCACTGGTTGTTGACGAGATTCAGAATCACCGGCGCCTGGTAGACCGCGGCGAAGGTCATCGCGTAGTGAAAGTCCGCCTCCGCGCTCGAGCCTTCGCCGATCCAGCTCGCGGCGATGCGATCCTCGCCCTTGATCGCCGCGGCCATCGCCCAACCGACGGCCTGCGGAAATTGCGTGGCGAGGTTGCCGGAGATCGAGAAGATGTTGCCGCTCCCCCAGTGGTACATGATCGGCATCTGCCGGCCCTTGCACATGTCGCGGGTGTTGGAGAGGCACTGACACATCAGATCGACGAGATTGCGGCCACGCACGACCTGCAGTCCCTGCTGCCGATAGGAGGGAAAGAGCATATCGGTCGGCTGCAGGGCCATGCCGGCCGCGACCGCGACCGCCTCCTCCCCTGTCGACTTGATATAAAAGGAGATGCGCCCCTGGCGCTGGATCTTCTGCATGCGATCATCGAAGAGCCGGGTGAGCAGCATGTGACGCAGCGCGACCTGCAGTTCCTGTGGCTCGAGGTGTGGGTTCCAGGGACCGACCGCGCGATGGTCATCGCCCAGAACGCGCACCATTTCGAGGGCGAGGTTCTCGATCTCGCGCACCGAGAGCGTCACGTCCGGACGATTCACGGCGCCCGCGGGCGAGATCTGCACGTAGCTGAAGTCCGGCTCCTGTCCGGGGCGGGCGGGAGGTTCGGGCACATGCAGGCGTGACCGTGGGCTCATGGCGCTATCTCTTGGGGCGGTTCGGTGCGGATTTGCGGTGCCGCGGCTGAGTTAGGCAGGATTGTAGTCGCCTCAGGGGGGTAACACTACGCATGAAGACGAGAGCGACTTTCCGCGGCGTGGTGCTGCGCGATGCCGCGCAGCGGCGCGCAGCGGCGCACCCACAGGGGTCGCGCCCGGTCACTGACGGCCTCTCGCGCATACGCGTTGGGCGCGAGGTGGGCGGGCGCGGCGGTAAGGCGGTGTCGGTTATTAGCGGGCTGCCACTTGAGGAAGCGCAGCTCGCTGAGCTCGCGAGCCGGCTCAAGAAGCTCTGCGGTGCGGGCGGTACGGTGCGCAATGGTGTGATCGAAATTCAGGGCGATCACCGCGACACCCTCGTCGCCGAGTTGTGCAAACTCGGCTACCCGGCGCGGCGGTCCGGGGGGTGAAAGGACGCTCCCGGGGACGCCGCGCGAGTGGTAACCGCAGCGGTTTATTGCTATAGAGGGTACCGGGCGCAGGCCACGCGAGACGTAACGTGCAAAAAGATAAGAACCAGCCAGCGCGCGGGACCACCAAGACTGACCGGCTGCTTTTTGCGCGCAACTTCTTCCGCCACCCGCTCATGCTCGGCTCGATCGTGCCGAGCTCACGTTTCCTCATCCGCCAGCTCCTCGAGCCCATCGACTTTGCCCGCGCACGCGTGATCGTCGAGTACGGGCCGGGTGTGGGCGGCATCACCGCCGAGATCCTGCGGCGCATGCGCAAGGATGCCGAACTCATCGCGATCGAAATGAACCCGGACTTCGTGGAATATCTTCGCAGCGCAATCACCGATCCGCGCCTGCAGGTGGTCAAGGGCTCCGCCGAGGGGGTCGCGCAAGTACTGCGCCGCTTTGGCCACGCCCGCGCCGATTACATCATCTCCGGGATTCCCTTCAGCACGATCGCGCCCCCGCTGCGCGAGCGCATCCTGCGCAGCACCGCCGATGCGCTCGAACCTGGCGGCGCGTTCCTCGTCTACCAGTTCTCCACGCGAGTGCTCGAGGACCTGAAGCGGATCTTCGGCTATGTCGTACGGCGCTTCGAGCCGCTCAACGTGCTGCCCGCCCACCTCTTCTTCTGCCAGCCGCTTACGGCCTGAACTAACCCCGCGCGCAACTGCGCGCGTTCACGGTGTGGCGCGCAGTGCGCGCAGCAGCTCCTCGCCGAAATAACCCGCGGGGATCGTGCCTTGTTTCATGAATTCGAGATGGAAATGCTCGGCGGAGAAGCGCGCACCGAGCGCCTGCTGCGCGTGCTTGCGCAGCGCGAGGATCTGCTCCTTGCCAAGCCGGTAGGTAATGGCCTGGGTCGGCCAGCGCGAGTAGCGCGTGATCGCCCCGCGCGCTTCTTTGCAACTCGCCTGCTTGGCGTCGAGTTTGAGCGCCTGCGGGTCCTGACAGGAGCCGGGCAGGAAATCCACCACCTCCGAAAAGAGCGTCACCGCATCATCAAAAGGAATGCGCCCGGTGTGGATCCCGGTGTCAATCCGCACGCGTAAGTCGCGGTAGAGTTTCCCGCGCAGCTGATAGAGACGCTCCTCGGGCGTGTAGAAGCCCTCGGCGGCGCCCTGTTGGGGTTCGGCGAGTAGCGCCTCCGAATACAGCGCCCAGCCCTCGGCCGCCATCGAGTCCTGCCACATCGATGAGGAGTCCTCCACGGCACCCGGCGTCAGCCAGCGCACGGGTGAGATCTGATCGCGGTATTGCGTCATGACCTTGTAGTGCCAGTCGTGGCCCGGGAATCCCTCGTGCGCGGCGAGATCGGGCATGGCCGCGTAGTTGTGCTCCTCGCGCAGCTGCGCGAGATCATCGCCGGTGGGTGTCACGTAGAAGCGGCCAACGCCCGTCTTCTTAAAGGGCGGTGCCGGGTAGTAAGCCGCCCCCTCGATCGAGGAGCGCAATGGCGGCGGGGTCACCGTGACGTCGAGCCGGTAGTCGGCGGGCACTTCGAAGAGCTTGGTGGTGCGCGCGTACTCGACGATCCGCTGCCCGGTGCGGCGATAGCCCTCGACCATCTCTTCGTCGTTGCGCGGGGCGTTTTGAGTGAGCTGCTCGAACACCGCGCGCACGGTCTTCGGGCCGCCGGGGGTCGCCCAGTTGTGGCTGGCCGCGATCTGCTGCGCGAGCGTCACCATCTGCGCGCGCGTGGTCTCCACCACCTGCCAGGAAGAGTTGAAAAGTTCCGCAGCGGTACTGCCCCTCAGGCGCAGATTGTTGTGCAGTGCCCAGTCGTACTCGGCCTCGCCGAAAGCGAAGTGATCGGCCCGATAGGGCTCTTTGAGCGCCGCGCGACCCTCGGCACGGGGGTTCTCGAAAAACGTGCTGGCGATGAAATCGCGCAGGTGCCGGTAAGCCGCAGCGGCATCGTTCCCGGCGGTCTGAAGATCATGGAGCATCGCCTCGCGGTGCGCGGGGGGAATATTGGTCGCGGCAAGCTGCGGCAGCGTCTTGCTGAAGTAGTCGGCATCGGCCCCGGTGCTCTCAAGACCGTACCCGGTGAGCACCCGCCAGTCGGGCGTGTTGTGGGCGGCGACTCCGGCGCTGAGCTGCCGCTCGGCGGTGGCGAGGTAGGCGGGCACCGCGCGTACGCGCGCGATCACCGCGCCCCATTCGGCGTCTGTCCCAAGAGCCGCGCCCTGCGGCGTCATCCCCTGGATCTGCCAGTCGACGCCGCGGAAGGGTTCATCGACGTACGAGTCGAGCGAGCGCTGCTGGTAGCGTCGCAGCTGATGCTCATGGAGGAGGAATGCGATCTCGGCGAGCGCCACCGAGCGGTCGATACGGCGCGGCGCTGAAAGTCCCGCCGGGGGCAGTGCCGAGAAGCGCGCACGGAACTCAGCGAGCCGCGCGTCCTCCTTCTGCAGCGCCGACGCCGAGTAATCGCGCAGCGTGCCGTCGACGTTCGCAAGCTTCGGATCGAAGGCGGAGCCGCCAAGATAGGTCGCAACCACCGGGAACTGCCCGAGGAAGTAGGTCACATACCCGTGCTCAACTTCCGCGAAGGCGGCGTCCGCGCTGTGCCGCGCGGGCACCGGCTGCGCCACTGGAGGCTGCGCACGCACCCCTGATGCCGCAAGGCCGAGGGCGAGAAGCCATACGAATGCGTGTGTGCGGCGCAGCTTTCGATGCACGGGGACCCCCAGATAACGCGCGCCGCGGTTTGCGGGCGGCGGAAGCATACGCTGCCGCCACCGCGGAGCGAAGCGCCGTTGACAGCGCGCGGCCGGGACGGGGATGCTTTGCCACATGGCGAGCATGCTATGGATCGGAACTCGTAAGGGATTGTTTGCGTTACGCGCCGACCGCGCGCGGCGGCGCTGGAAGCTTGCCGGTCCGCAGTTCCTCGGTCACATCATCCATCACGTCGTGCAAGACCCGCGCGCGCCACGGACGCTCCTCATGGCCGCGAAGACCGGACATCTCGGGCCAACCGTGTACCGCTCCGTCGATCGCGGCCGCACTTGGCGCGAGGCCGCCCGTCCGCCCGCCTTCCGCACCGCTGCGGCAGGGGAAGAAGCCCGTGCGGTGCAGCGGGTGTTCTGGCTCACCCCGGGGCACGCGCAGGAACCCTCGAGCTGGTACGCGGGCAGCTCGCCCGCCGGACTCTTCCGCTCCGAAGACTCAGGCGAGCACTGGGAGCCGGTGGCGGGCTTTAACGACCATCCGATGCGGCCGAAGTGGGTTGCGGTCGGCACGCCCGATGGAGAGCTCGTGCACTCCATCCAGGTTGATCCGCGCGACCGCAAGCATCTTTACATCGCCATTTCGATCGGCGGGGTGTTCGAGTCGACCGACGCGGGGGCGACCTGGGAGCCCTTGAACGAAGGGGTTGCGGCGGACTTCATGCCCGACCCGAACGTGCCCTACGGGCACGACCCGCACTCCATCGTGCAACATCCGGAGAAGCCCGAGCGGCTCTATCAGCAAAATCATTGCGGCATCTACCGCCTCGACCGCCCGGGGCGACGCTGGGAGCGCATCGGTCGCGCGATGCCGAAGAAGGTAGGCGACGTTGGCTTTCCGATCGTGCTGCATCCGAAGGATCCGGACACCGCCTGGGTGTTGCCGATGGACGGGCAGACGGTGTGGCCGCGCACCTCGATCGACGGCAAGCCAGCGGTCTATCGCACGCGCGACGGCGGCGCGAGCTGGCGGCGGCTCGACCGCGGCTTGCCGCGCGCGCAGGCTTGGTTCACGGTGTTGCGCCAGGCGATGTGTGCGGATGCGCAGGCGCGCCCCGGGGTGTATTTCGGCACGACGGCCGGTGAGGTGTGGGGCAGCACCGACTCCGGAGAGAGCTGGCGCCTCCTCGCACGTCACCTGCCCGAGATCTACTCGGTAACCCACGCGGCGTGAGAGATGAGTTGCACGGTACGCATCGCGAGTCCCCTGCGTTCCTACACGGCCGGCGCTGCCACCCTCGCCGGCCGCGGCCGCACCCTCGAGGAGGTGTTGGCCAACCTCGAGCAGCGTTGCCCTGGGATCCGCTTCCGCATGATCGATGAGCAGAACCGCATCCGCCCGCACATGCGGCTCTTTGTGAACAGCAACGAGGCGCGCGAGCTCTCGGCGCTAGTTCAAGAGGGCGACACCGTGCACGTGGTGTGCGCGCTCTCGGGAGGATGACGGGGTGACGCTGTCGGCAAGTGAGCGCACCCGCTATCAACGGCATCTCGCGCTCGCGGAGATAGGGGCCGCAGGGCAGGAGAAACTCAAGGCCGCGCGCGTGCTCATCGTCGGCGCGGGTGGTCTCGGCTCGCCCGCGGCGCTCTACCTCGCCGCTGCCGGGTGCGGCACGCTCGGACTCTTGGATTGCGATCGCATCGAGCTTTCGAACCTGCAGCGCCAGGTCCTCTTCGACACCGCGCGCCTCGCCGAGCCGAAAGCCGAAGCCGGACGCGCGCGCCTCGCGGCCCTCAACCCCGAGATCCGCGTGATCGCCCATGCCCTCGAGCTCACATCAAGCAATGCGCGGGAGATCATCGCCCAGTACGATCTCGTCCTCGATGGCACGGATCGGCTCTCGACGCGCTACCTCTTGAACGATGTGTGCGTCATCCTGCGTAAGCCACTCGTCTCCGCGGCGATCCATCGTTTCGAGGGCCAGGTCATGACCTACGTGCCCGGAGAAGGTCCTTGTTACCGGTGCGTCTTCCCGCAGGCGCCCGATGGCATCGTCGCCAACTGCGCCGAGGCCGGGGTGCTCGGGGTGCTGCCGGGCGTGCTCGGAACGCTCGAAGCAACGGAAGCGATCAAGCTCATCACCGGGATCGGTGCGCCGCTGAGCGGTCGGCTCCTCACCTACGACGCACTAGAGATGCGCTTCACCGAGTTCCACGTGAGCCGCCGGCCCGACTGTGCGGTCTGCGGCGACCGGCCGACGATCACCGCTCCCGAACATTCGGAGGGACTCACCGTGACGAATTCAACGCAGGGCGTGCAACGGCTTTCAGCGACCGCGTTGCGCGACCTCCTCGCAGCACCCGGCGGCGCTAAACGACTGCTCGTCGATGTCCGTGAGCCCTCGGAGTGGGAAGTCGGCCACCTCGAGGGCGCGCTGCACATTCCCCTCGGTGAGCTGCCCGCCCGGTTGGGGGAGATCCCGCCCGATTCAGCCCCGGTCTTCATCTGTCGCAGCGGCGGACGCTCGCTCGCCGCCTGTCAACTCGCGCTGCGCGCGGGAGTCGCCTCCCCCACGAACCTCGAAGGCGGCATGCGCGCCTGGGCCGCGGAGGTGGATCCGACGATCGAGGTTGCCTAGAGGGTCTGACAGCGCGACTTCGCGAACCACTGCTTCGGATGCGGCTCGGGTGCGAGTTCAATGCGCTGCTTGAGAAGCTCGAAGGCGGCGCGCGGGTCGTCGACGAACTCGAAGAGCTCGAGATCTTCGGCCGCGATCATCCCGTGACGCACCAGAGCTTCGAAGTCGATCACCTCCTGCCAGAACGCCGAACCGTAGAGCAGCACCGGGATGTTGCGCTCGAGCTTTTGGGTTTGGGCGAGTGTGAGAATCTCGAAGAGCTCATCGAATGTGCCAAATCCCCCGGGGAACGCGACCAGCGCGCGTGCGAGGTGTGCAAACCAGAGCTTGCGCATGAAGAAGTAGTGAAATTCGAACCCAAGCTCGGGACTGATGTAGGGGTTCGGCACCTGCTCCTGTGGCAGGCTGATATTGAGTCCGATGCTCGGCCCCCCGGCGAGCGTCGCGCCGCGGTTCGCGGCCTCCATGAGCCCCGGGCCGCCGCCCGAGCAGACGATCACGCGCTCCCCGGTGCAGGTCTGGCTCCACGCACTCAGGAGCCGCGCGAGTTCGGTGGCCTCGGCAAGGTAGTGACCGAGCGCATCGCGCTCACGAAGCCGTGCCGAACCGAAGAATACGATTGTCGCAGTGACGCCCGCGGCGCTGAAGGTACGCAGCGGCGCGAGATATTCCGACACGATCCGTATCGGGCGCCCTTCGTCCGAGTCGATGAAGCGGGGGTCTTTGTACGCGAGCGGAGGTGTTGGCATGATGCGGCTCGTTTTGGCTTTCGGGGCGCGGCGCCATCGACGCCGCGTGAGGTGAGCGAGTTGCCCGAGTCTACCGCAGTGCCAATGCGCCGGTTCGCGACGCGAACCGCGAGCGCATCCGCAGGCGCGCCTCTCGCGCTACTCCTTACCCTCGCCGCGCTCGGTGCGCGCGCTGCCTGTGCCGCTGCAGCGCCCGCAGCGCCGCTCCCTTCCTTCGACACGAGCACCTCGCTCCTCGTCGTGGCCCCTCATCCTGACGATGAAACGCTTTGCTGCGCGGGTGTCATTCAGCGCGTCGTGCGCGCAGGGGGCCGGGCGAGCGTGGTCTGGATCACAAGTGGCGATGCCTCGCGGCTCGATGTGCTCGTCCTCGACCGTACGTTGCTATGGACGGCGGCGCGGCAGCGCCAACTCGGGGCCGCGCGGATGCAGGAAGCGCGCGCTGCCACGGCGCTGCTTGGCGTGACGCCGGGCGGACAGCTCTTTCTCGGTTATCCCGACCAGGGTCTCCTGGCGCTTCTCACCGAGTACCGCTCGAGTCCTTATTCCTCGAAGTACACCGCCGTAGCGGCCGTGCCCTACCCCGACACCCTCTGCGCAGGCCACCCCTACACGGGTCAGAGTCTCGAGCGCGATTTCGCCGCGGTGCTCGCGCGCGTGCGACCAACGTTGATACTTGCTCCGAGCCCGCGCGACAGCCACCCCGATCATCGTGCTGCGGGGCTACTGACGAGGGCGGCGAGTGCGCGCGCTGATCTGCTCTCCGCGGTGCGCGAGTGGATTGTTCACGGCGGTGAAGGCTGGCCGAGTCCCCGCGAGCTCATGCTGGGAGTACCGCTCACCCCCGCGCCGCGCGCAGCGGATACCCGACCCGTGGTGTTCGCGCTCGAACCTGCCGAGGAAGATCGGATGCTCGATGCACTGCGCGCTTATGACACGCAGATGCGCACCATTGCGCCCTTCCTCGTGGCATTCGTGCGCACGACGGAGCTTTTCGGCGCGCTGACCCAGGCCGACCTCGCCGCACCGTAGCAGCCTCTTAGCGCCAGCGGTCGAGTTCGCGGTCGAGGAAGCCCGCGATCGACTCGCGCAGCCGGTCGAGCCGCGCGCGATGGCGCCAGTAGCGTGGGGTGATCTGCCGCGATGCCGCGAAGTCCTCTTCGAAGAGCTGCGCGGCGAAGTCCGCGCAGCCCGCGTTGGCAATTTCCTGGTTCGCTTCGAGGTTCCAGCGCAAGCTCCAACGGTCAAGGTTGCTCGAGCCCACCGACACCCAGTCGTCGCAGAGGATCATCTTCGCGTGCAGCATGCGCGGCTGGTACTCGTAGATCCTCACCCCGCTGCGCAGCATCTTGCCGTAGAAGCGGCGCGAGGCTTGCCGCACCCAGGGGTGATCGGTACGCGCGCCCGGCATCAAAAGACAGACATCCACACCGCGGCGTGCCGCGCGGCGCAGCGCCTTGCGAAAGCGCCGCGAGGGCACGAAGTAGGCGCTCATGATCCAGACGCGCGCCTTGGCACCGTCGATGCGGCGTAGCACGCCGTTCGCGAGCACGGAGCGATCGCGCGCGTCGCTAAGTGAGAGCCTCCCGAGCGCGCCGGCAGCGCGCGGCGCGCACGCGGCACCATCCGCAAGAGCGAGCTCAGCTCCCCAGCGCCGCCAGACGCGCGCGAATGCCCGCTGCCAGTCGGCGATCACCGGGCCCTCGATGTCGACCATGAGGTCGCGCCACGAACCACGCGGTGCACCGGGTGCAAACTCATCGGTGAGCCCCGCGCCACCCACAAACGCGACGCTCCCATCGACTACGAGGAGCTTGCGGTGATCACGCATGAGATTGAGGAAGCCGTTACGCAGCCGCAGCGGATTGAAGAAGCGCAGCTCGATGCCCGCATCGAGCACGCGGCGCCGATCGGCGCGTTTGAGGCCGAGCGATCCGAAACCATCGAGCAGTACACAGACGCGCGCCCCGCGCGCGCGCGCCGCCGTGAGCGCTTCAATGAATCGCGTGGTGAGCGCACCTGAGCTCACGAGATACATCTCGAGCAGCACGTAGACGCGGGCCGCGTCGATCGCCTCGAGCATGCGCGCGAAATACTGTGCGCTGTCATGGAGCAGCCGAAACTCATTCCCCGCCCGCCACGGCCAGCCGGTGGTCGTAAACTGTTCGAGGGGGCGGTGCATCCTTGGCTGCTCAGCGGACGGCCGTGATGCCCTGGCGCTCGAGCGTGACGACGGCTCCCGCGACCAGATAAAGAAGCGCGAACCAGGCGATGCTGCGGGTGAGGAACACGTCGATCGTCGGATAGATCACGGCTTCGTGGGCGTAGTGCTGCTCGGCCTGCACGCCGCCGATCAGTACCGCGGCGGCCACGATCAGTAAGAGGATGGGCCCGACGGAGGAGCGGGTCGCGCCCGGGGTGGGGGGTGCGGCCCTCGGTACGGGAAGCCGCGCGTACCACACCGCGAGCACGAGCAGCCCGACGGCGGAGCTCACGTACTGCAGCACGTGATAGAGCGGCCCGCTGTAGCCGAGGGCGCTGACCGAGAGGCTCAGTTGCGGAATCGCTCGCACGAGCCAGCCGTCGATGTGCGTGAACGAATCCCAAAGAAGGTGGCTCCATACGCCGGCCACGATCGCGAGCGCCGCGAACAGCCACTCGAGTGGCTGTCGACGAGTAAAGGGCGCGACGGCGCTCAGGCACAGAAAGCGCGCGCGTGCGGAGAGGAGCGCGGTGAGCGGCCGGCGCAGGAGCACCAGGGCCGCAAGACCGAGGTACCCGAGCGCGAGGCAACTCGTAACCGAACCCAACGCAGTGTGAGTCTCGCGCATGAAGCGGGCTAGGCTCGCGGGCACGTAGTACGGGGCGTCCGGCACCATGGCGCCGAGGATGAGCGGCGTCGTCCGCAGGTAAGGGACACCGCGCAGCGGTAGAACGGCAGCAGGGTGCGCGAGCGTGAAGGGCATAGCGACGTCAGTGCGGCAACGAGGCGTGCGGGCTCATGGGGAAAAGGATCCGACGCTCGCCCGCCGGGCGCGGCGCATTCTTGATCCGCGAGAGCCGACGTCGATGAGGATGGGCCGTGGGGTCTTCCTGGCCGCCATTCGTCGGGCATTCTCGCCCGATTGGGCAGCTTTGACTATCCCGAGTTATGCTCAGTGGCAGCCGCGCCGCGGCTGCCGAATCGAACTCCGAGCGGAGCCTTGCACCGATGAGATTCATTCGTGTCGAGACTGACATCGAGATCGGGCAAGCGCCACGGCGCGTGTTCGATTTCGTGACGACGCCCGCGCTCTGGCACACCTGGCATCCGGCCACGGTGGAAGTGCGCGGTGTGCCCGTGCGGCCCCTCACCGCCGGCGAGCGGGCGCTCGAGGTGATCGCCATGGGATCGCGGCGTGATGAAGCCGAGTGGCTCGTGCGCGCCTGCACGCCGCCCGAACTCTGGGAAATCACCACCGACACGCCCAACGGCGCCGCACGGATCGTCTATCGCATCACGCCCACGGGCAATGGCTCGCACTTTCGGCGCACGCTCGAGTTCCGCTCGAAACGCTGGCCGTGGCGCGCGCTCGATTCAACGCTCACCCGCTGGCTGCTCGAGCGTCAGTCCGCGCGCGCGCTCGCGAACCTCAAATCGGTGCTCGAGAGCGAACCGGTGGGTGCGCGTGCAGCCTAGAAGAGGCCCGTGATCCGGCCCTCGGCGTCCACGTCGATCGCGTTCGCAGCCGGCACCTTCGGCAGACCCGGCATCGTCATGATGTCCCCGCAGATCATGATCACGAACTCGGCGCCCGCGGCGAGCCGCACCTCGCGGATGTTCACCACGTGGTGCGAGGGTGCGCCGCGCAGCTTCGGGTCCGTTGAAAAGGAGTACTGCGTCTTAGCGACACACACCGGGTAGTGACCGTAACCGCTCTCCTGCAGATGGCGAATCTGCGCACGCACTTTGGTGTCGGCAGTAATGTCGGTCGCGTGGTAGACCTTGGTGGCAATCGCCTTCATTTTGTCCCAGAGCGTCGCGCCCTCCTCGTACACGTAGCGGAAGCTGCTCCGCTGATCGCAGAGCCGCACCACCTCGCGCGCCAGCTCGAGCGCCCCGCGTCCGCCCTCGGCGTAGTGGGTCGCGGAGATGACGCGTACGCTGTGCGGGGCAATGCGATCGATCAGCAGTTGGATCTCACGAGCGGTGTCTTCGGCGCGGCGGTTGATCGCGACGACGCAAGGCAGTCCATAGCGGTTGACGACGTTGTCGATGTGTCGCTCGAGGTTGACGACACCCTTATCGAGCGCGCTGAGATTCTCGGCCTTGAGATCGGCGAGCTCGACGCCGCCGTGGTATTTGAGCGCGCGCACGGTCGCCACCACCACCGCCGCACTCGGCTTGAGTCCCGCCTTGCGGCACTTGATGTCGACGAACTTCTCCCCGCCGAGATCGGCGCCGAACCCGGCCTCGGTGACCACATAGTCGGCGAGCTTAAGTGCGGTGCGGGTGGCAATCACCGAGTTACAGCCGTGGGCGATGTTGGCGAACGGGCCGCCATGGATGAAGGCCGGGTTGTTCTCGAGCGTCTGCACGAGATTCGGCGCCATCGCCTGCTTCAGCAGCGCCGTCATCGCGCCGTGAGCATTAAGATCGCGCGCGAGGATCGGCTGATTGTCGTAGCGGTAGCCGACGACGATTCGGCCGAGACGTTCCTTGAGATCGGCGAGTCCGCTCGCGAGACAGAGAATCGCCATCACCTCGGAGGCGACGACGATGTCGAAGCCGTCCTCGCGTGGCACACCGTTCGCGGTGCCGCCAAGGCCGACCACGATCTGCCGCAACGCGCGGTCGTTGACGTCCACGACGCGCCGCCAGGTGATGCGCCGCACGTCGAAGCGGAGCTGATTGCCCTGGTAGACGTGATTGTCGATGAGCGCGGCGAGCAGGTTCGTCGCGAGCGCGATGGCGGCAAAATCCCCGGTGAAGTGCAGGTTGATGTCTTCCATGGGCACGACCTGCGAGTAGCCGCCGCCGGCCGCTCCGCCTTTCATGCCGAAGACCGGTCCGAGGGCGGGTTCCCGCAGACAAATCACGGCGCGCTTGCCGAGCAGATTCAACGCATCGCCGAGCCCAACCGTGGTCGTGGTCTTCCCCTCGCCCGCCGGCGTAGGCGAGATCGCCGTGACCAGCACCAACTTGCCATCGGGCCGGCCGCCGAGCTCGGCGATGAAGTCGAGCGACACCTTTGCCTTGTACCGGCCATAAGGCTCGAGACTGTCCTCGGGAATCCCGAGCCGCTCATGCCCGAGCGGAACGATCGGCAGCATCGTGGCGCGCTGGGCGATCTCGATGTTGCTCGGGATGGGTGAGGAGGCTGCGGTCGGGGTCTCGGACATGATGGATGGCTGCCGGCGAGTTGGGGGGCGGAAATGCTACCAGAGAGGCCGCGGCCGAGCGGGACTGACTTACAATCCGCTCCCGTGTTGTGGCTCAAAGCCTTCCATGTGGTGTTCGTGGTCACCTGGTTCGCGGGACTGTTCTACCTGCCGCGACTCTTCGTCTATCACGTCGGTGCGCGCGATGCGCCCGGGCGTGCGCGCTTTGTGGTCATGGAACGGCGGCTGTTCTTCCTCATGAGCGTCGGGGCGCTCCTCGCCGTCGTCTTCGGCATCGCGATGCTCATCGCCGCTCCCGGCTATCTCGCCATGGGCTGGCTGCGCGCGAAGATGCTGCTCGTTGCGGCGCTCGTTGGCTATCACGCCTGGTGCTACCGCCTGATGCTGAGCCTGCGCTCGGGAGGCACGGCCCATAGCGAGCGTTGGTATCGCCTCTTCAACGAGCTGCCGGGGCTCCTGCTCGTCGCCATCGTCGTGCTCGCCGTCGTCAAGCCCTAAGAGCCACGCGCGCACGCGGGGCGGTGCGCGCGTGGCTACCAGATCCTGACGCGCTCCGTGGGCGGGATATAGAGCTTGTCCGCTGGACCCACGCTGAAGGCCGCATACCAGTCGTCGATGTTCGGCAGCGGCCCGTTGACGCGGAATTGCGAGGGACTGTGCACGTCTGAGAGCACGAGCTCGCGGAGCGCGCCATCGCGGTATTTCTCGCGCCACACCTGCGCATAGGCGAGAAAGAAGCGCTGATCGCCCGTCAGCCCGTCGATGAGCGGCGCGGGCTCGCCCTGGAGTGAGATGCGGTACGCCTCGTGGGCCATGTTGAGGCCGCCGAGGTCGCCGATGTTCTCCCCGAGCGTGTTGGCGCCATTCACCCTGAGTCCCGGCAGCGCTTCGAAGGCGGAAAACTGCCTGACCAGGCGTTGCGAGCGCGAGTTGAAGACATCGGCATCCTTTGGCGTCCACCAGTCCTCCATGGTCCCATCGGGACCGAACTTGCGCCCCTGGTCATCGAAGCCATGGCCGATCTCGTGGCCGATCACCGAGCCGATCGCCCCGTAGTTCACCGCGGCGTCGGCGTTGGGATCGAAGAACGGGGGCTGGAGGATGGCCGCCGGAAAGACGATTTCGTTGTTCGAGGGATTGTAATAAGCGTTGATCTCCTGAGGCGTCAGCTGCCACTCGGCGCGATCGACAGGCTTGTCGATGCGTGCGATCTGGTAGTTCCACTGCCACTCACTCGCGCGGCGCACGTTACCCAGGAGATCGTCACGGCGGATCTTGAGCGCGGAGTAGTCCTTCCAGGTGTCCGGGTAACCGATCTTCGCGGTGAACATCGCGAGCTTTTCGTGGGCGCGGCTCTTCGTCTGCGGCGTCATCCAGTCGAGCTCGTCGATGCGCTCACTGAGCGCTGCGCGCAGATCGGCGACCAGCTGCTGCATCTTGGCCTTCGATTCGGGCGGGAAGTAGCGCGCGACATAGATTTTTCCGACCGCCTCGCCCACGCCGTCGTCGACGGCATCGACGCCCCGTTTCCAGCGCTCGCGCTGCTCGGGCTGCCCGCGCAGAGCCCGGCCGTAGAACGCGAAGTGTGCCTGATCGAAGCGCGCCGGCAGGTACATGGCGTGATCGCTCAGATAGTGGAAGGTGAGAAAGGCCCGAAGCGTCGGGAGCGGGGTGCGGCCAAAAAGCGCGGCGAGATCACGGATCGCCGAGAGCTCTGCCAGTACGAGATCCTGCCGCGCGCCGAGCTGCTCGGCCTCGAGAAAGGCCTGCCAGGGAAATCCCGGCGCGAGCGCGATCAGCTGCTCCTTGGTGCGGGGGTTGTAGATCGCCTCAAGGTCGCGTCGCTTCTCGATGGGCCACTGAACCTTTGCGGCGGCCGTCTCGAACGCCATGATGTCGCGGGCATCCGCGGCGGCCTGCGGGTAGCCCGCGAGCGTGAGGATCTGCGCGATGTACTCGACATACTTGCCGCGCAGCGCCGCGAGCGCGGGGTCGTCCTTCAAGTAGTAGTCGCGGTCAGGGAGGCCGAGCGTGGCTTCGCTGATGAAGACGCTGTAGCGGTTTGGGTTCTTAAAGTCCGCAGGCAACTGCACGTCAAAGAGTGAGGCAAAGCCGGGCTCGCCAAAAAGACGGGCGATGTCCTCGCGGGTGCGCGCCGTGGCAATGCGCTCAAGATCGGCCTGCGCGGGCGCGAGGCCCTGCGCTTCGATGGTGCCGACATCCATGTAGGCTGCGTAGAAGTCCCCGATCTGCTGTTCAGGCGTGCCTGCGGGAGCGTTCACGGCGGCCGCCTCCTCGATGATCCCGCGCACGCGCTGCTTCGAGAGTTCATCGAGCTTGTCGAAGGGACCGTAGCTCGCGTGATCGCCTGGAATCGAAAACGTCTCGTACCAGCCGCCGTTCGCGTACCCGAAGAAGTCGTCGCCGGGCCTCACGCGGCGGTCCTGGGCGTTCAGGTCGACGCCAAAATCGCCGATGGCCGCCTTCGAGGGGGCCGGCGCCGGTGCAGGCGCGGGAGCCGCGGGGGTGGCAGTGACGGCCAACGGTTTCTCCTCGGGGGGCTTGGAAGCGCAGGCAGCGAGCGCTACGAGCGCCGCCGTCCACCACGGTAGTCGCATAGAACTAAGGCCTCGGATCAGAAAAGCAAGGTGCGCAATGATAAGGGAGCGCACCCCTCCTGACGCGGCGCGGCGGGCACGGTTGACCGCAACTGCACACGCCGTGTCGAGGAGAACGCTCGGCCGGTCGCCGCTAGGAGCTGCCGTCCCAATAACGCACGAGATCGCGCCACTCGCGCTCGGGCTGTGCGGCGGGCGCCACTTCAGCGCCGACGTACAAGAAGCCCACGATGGCATCCGTCGCCGCGAGCCCCAGGGCCTGTTTTATGTCGTCGTCGTACGCGGGCGCTCCGGTTTTCCACATCGCACCGAAGCCGAGCGCAGAGGCTGCGAGCATGATGGCGTAGGCTGCCGTCCCCGCCGAGAGCACCTGCTCGATTACTGGGATCTTGAGATCGGGGTTGCACTTCGCGGCCACCACGATGATGAGCGGCGCACGCAACGCTTTGAGCCGCTCGCGTTCGAGTGCTTCTGCACCGAGGCCGCGGTGCGCGCGCTGCGCGTGCTGGCGGAAGAGCTCCCCGAGGCGCTCGCGGGCCGCACCACGCACGATGATGAATCGCCAGGGACGCAGCCGCCCGTGGTCCGGTGCGGCAGCTGCGCTCGCGAGCAGGAGCTCGAGGGCGCCCTCGTCAGGCCCTGGCTCGCTGAGAGTTCGGGCCGAACGACGCGTCAGCAGGGCTTCTATGGCTTGCATCGGCGCATTGTCGCAGACTCGCAGCGTGTTGACGCTCTCGGAAGCCTGCGAACGCAACAAGGGACCGATCCTCGAGGTCCTGCGGAGCGCCTTCGCCGCGAGCTCGAACGTTCTCGAAATCGGCAGCGGCACCGGTCAGCACGCGGTGTATTTCGCGGCGAATCTGCCGCACCTCACCTGGCAGCCCAGTGAACTCGATGAGCACCTCGCGCCGCTCGCCGAGCGCATCCGGCTCGCAGGCCGCGCCAATCTTAAAGCGCCGCTCGGTCTCGATGTGTGCTCGCACCCCTGGCCGCTCGAGCGGGCCGATGCGCTCTTCAGCGCGAACACGCTCCACATCATGTCCTTCAGCGCCGTCGAAGAGTTCTTCCGCGGCGTCGGTGCGGTGCTCGCCCCATCGGGGGTCCTGTGTGTGTATGGGCCGTTCTCGTATGGCGGCGTCCACACGAGCGCGAGCAACGCGGAGTTCGACCGCTTCCTGAGAGCGCGCGACCCCCTCAGCGGCGTGCGCGATTTCGAGTCGCTCGATGCGCTCGCGCGGCCGCAGGGCCTGCGCCTTGCGGCCGATCACCCGATGCCCGCGAACAATCGCACGCTCGAATGGCGTCGTGCTGCCGCAAGGAGCGGCTAGAGTGTCAGGCATGGACCCGGACACCCTGCGCGAGATCCGCGAAGCGATCCGTACGATCCCCGACTACCCAAAGCCTGGGATTATGTTCCGTGACGTCACGACGCTGCTCGGCAATGCGCACGCCTTTCACCTCGCCCTGCGGGCGCTCGTCGACCCCTGGCGCGATCAGCGCATCGATCGGGTCGCCGGGATCGAGGCGCGTGGCTTCATCCTTGGGGGCGCGATCGCCTATGAGCTCTCGGCGGGCTTTGTGCCGATCCGCAAAAAGGGGAAGCTCCCCCACGAGACGGTCCGCGTCGCCTATTCGCTCGAGTACGGACTCGATGAGATGGAGATGCATCGCGATGCCCTGCGCGAGGGGGAGCGGATCCTCCTGGTCGATGACCTGATCGCGACCGGAGGTACGGCGATCGCCGCGGTACAGCTGCTGCGCTCGCAGGGTGCTGACCTCCTTGGCGCGTCCTTTATCGTCGATCTGCCCGATCTGGGCGGCTCGGCGCGGCTCGCTGCGCTTGGGGTGAAGGTGCGGACGCTCGTCGCCTTCGCGGGCGACTGAGAGCCTCTCGGGGCGTCAGGACCGCTCACTATTATGTTTATTTATCAATGAGATATAGCGTAAGCGGCGCCCGAACATTACGTTGTAGTCATATGGGCCTCTCGGGCACCGATTCGATGCATAATGCGCCCGCTTTCGCAGCCGAGGGGTCTGTCCGGCTGATGGTCGCTTAGCGAAGCGCTCATGAGCCGGTCAGACGCCTCCTGCAGAGAGCAACCCCAATTTCTTCTTCGGAGACTTCATCGATGTTAAAGCACCTCGTCCCCGTCGTTGCCGTGGCACTGATTGCAGGTCCGGCCCTGGCCGTCGCGCAGACGTCTTCCTCGACGTCCACGACGCCCGCAGCCTCGTCCTCGTCCTCTTCGTCCTCGAGCGGACATCAGTCCCATCATCAGAAGAAGAAGCAGAAGAAGAGCTCATCCTCGAGCAGCAGCAGCAGCAGCAGCACCTCGAGCGCGCCAGCGTCGTCCTCTTCCACGCCCGCGAAGTAACAGTCACTTAGCTGACTTTTCTCAGACGAACCCCGCCCTTCAAAAGGCGGGGTTCGTTCTTTTCGGGATCCGTACCTCCGCCAGCTTATGCCCGCGGGACTTGCGGCTTTCCCCAAACGGGTTCAAATTGTTCTTCATGGATGGGGAGCAGCAAGTCGCAATACATCAAGCGCTGGTTGCCGTAGAACATGCCGTCACGAGCATGACCTTTCCCAGCTGCGATCAGCAGGACCTGATCGAAGCGATCGATAGCGTCGAAGCGCAGCTGCACAACCATCACCCGAATCTCGCCCTGATGTGCCGCTTTCTGAACTCCATCGCGAGAAGCCTGCGCGCGCAGCCCGAAGCGCGCCATGCCTGCCTTGCGATCGAGGATGCCATCGGCAAGGCCGGCATGCCGAGCACCTGGCAGTCGGGAATCTGATCACCCCAACTGCGCGTACCCGCTTCGCGCGCCGCAAGGAGCGCGGCACATACGACCGTGGCGTCGTGAACGCCATACTCGATGAGGCACTCTTTTGTCACGTGGGCTTCAGCGTGCGCGGCCAGCCGTTTGTGCTGCCAATGGTGCACGCGCGCATCGCAGAGCAGCTCTATATACATGGCTCGATCGCGAGCCGTCTCCTGAAGCGAGTCAAATCGAGAGTCAACGTGTGTGTCACGGCAACGTTGCTTGATGGGCTCGTGCTCGCGCGCTCAGCTTTCCATCACTCGATGAACTACCGCTCGGTGGTCATCCTCGGCAAGGCGCACGAGCTCACCGACGAAGCCGAGAAACGCCTGGCGCTCACCGCGCTCGTCGAGCACGTCCTCGCCGGCAGGTCAGAGGTGGTGCGCGGTCCGAGTAAGAAGGAGCTGCGCGCGACGAGCGTGCTGCGGCTGCCGATCACGGAAGCCTCGGCGAAGATCCGCGGCGGACCGCCGCTCGATGATGAGGCCGACTACGCGCTTTCGTGCTGGGCGGGAGTTTTGCCGCTGCACCTCCGCGCAGCTGCGCCCGTCCCTGATCCACAGCTGCCTGCCACCACCGCCCTACCCCCCACCCTCGCCGCCTGGTCACGGGGGCGTGCCAGCCCCTAGGGGGCGCTGCGATCCTCGAGGCGTTGCGCTTGCGCGGCGGCGCAGTCTAAGTTGGGGGCGATGTTCGCCCCCCTCACTCAGGGCCTGATCCTGCTTGCAAGTTCCGTGCTGCTCGTGACCGTGGTACGGCGGCTCGCCCTGCCGACGAGCGTCGCCTACCTCCTGGTAGGGCT
Organism: Steroidobacteraceae bacterium; assembly: GCA_035623585.1. GTDB lineage: Bacteria > Pseudomonadota > Gammaproteobacteria > Steroidobacterales > Steroidobacteraceae > 13-2-20CM-66-19. The sequence continues at coordinate 27,620 of DASPTE010000053.1, forward strand.
GGCACTCGGGCCGTATGCACTCGGGGTGGTATCGGATTCGGGCACCACGCGGCTCCTCGCCGATCTCGGCGTGGCGTTCCTCCTCTTTACGCTCGGACTCGAGTTCTCGCTGCCGCGCATGCTCGCGATGCGGCGCGAGGTGTTCGGCCTCGGCGCCGCGCAGGTGGGCGGCACCGCCGCCGTCTTTGCCCTCATCGGCCACCTGCTCGGGATCTCGTGGCTTCCGGCCATCGTGCTCGGGGGCGCGGTCTCGATGAGCTCGACCGCGATCATCCTGCAGCAGCTCACCGAGCGCGCCGAGCTCAACCGCACGCACGGTCGGCTCGCTTTCGCAATGCTGCTCTTCCAGGACCTCGCCTTCGTGCCATTCCTCGCCCTCGGCGCGGCGCTCGTCGCCGGCACCGATCACCTCGCGCTCGCCGACAGCATCGCCGCGGTACTCGGTGGCATGCTCGCGATCGTCGCGGTGCTCGCAGCGGGCCGCTGGCTTCTGCGGCCGCTCTTTCACGAGATCGCGCACAGCCGTCTGCGCGAGCTCTTCACGCTCGCGGTGCTCTTCGTCGTGCTCGCCTCCGCGTGGACTTCGTACGTTGCGGGCCTCTCCTTCGCGCTCGGCGCCTTTCTCGCCGGCATGATGCTTGCGGAGACCGAGTATCGCCATCAGATCGAGGCGGTCATCCGCCCCTTCCGCGACGTGCTGCTCGGTCTGTTCTTCATCTCGGTCGGCATGCTGCTCGATCTGCACCTGCTCGGCCACGCGAGCGAGCTCGTGCTCATGCTCGGGATGCTGCTCGCGATGCTCACCCTCAAGGCGGCAATCGGCGCGCTTGTGACGCAGCCCTTCGCCCACTCGCGCTTCAAGGCGCTGCGCACCGGCATCGTGATTTCGATCGGCGGGGAGTTCGGAGTCGCGCTCTGCACCATCCTGCTGCAGGCGCACCTCGCGCCCGAGCGCTTCGGCGAGCCGCTCCTCATCGTCATCGTGCTGTCGATGGTGCTGAGCCCCCTGATCCTCAACAACAACAAGAGCATCGCGCGCTTCGTCCTGCGCGAGCAGGCCCCGATGCCCACCGCGATCGAGCGCGAGGATGCGACTACGAACGAGATCGGCCGGCGCGAGCACGTGATCCTCTGCGGTTTCGGCCGCGTGGGCCAGAACGTGGCCCGGGTGCTCGAGTCTCAGGGCTTTGAGTACATCGCGCTCGATCTCGACCCGGCGCGCATCCGCGCGGCTCGGCAGGTCGGAGACCCGGTGATCTTCGGCGACTCCTCGGACGAGGAACTGCTGATCCGGGCGGGACTTAAGACGGCGAGCACGGTCGTCATCAGCTTCTCGGATCCCGCGACCTCCGTTGGGATCCTGCGCAGCATTCGCCGCCTGCGGCCTGAGGTGCCCGTGCTCGTGCGCACCCAGGATGATGCACGACTCAAAGAGCTGAAGGACGCGGGCGCCACCGATGTGGTTCCAGAGACCTTCGAGGCAAGTCTCATGCTGGTCTCGCACGTGCTGATGCTCCTGCACGTGCCGGTCGCACGCGTCGTGCGTGCACTCGATGACATCCGCAAGGACCGCTACGCGGTGCTGCGCACCCTCGTGCGGCGGGGGGATGCCCGCCCGGTGGATGATGCGAGCGAGCACCGCGAGGAGCTCAAGTCCGTGGTCGTGCCGCCGGGCGCCTGGGCGGTCGGCCGCACGCTCTCGGAGGTGCGTAATCGCGGGGTGGAAGTGACCTTCACCGGGGTGCGGCGCCAGGGAATCCTCGGCCGCGAGCCCGCCCTCGACACGCAGCTGCGCGATGGCGACATCGTGGTGATCTACGGCCAGCCCGAGGAGCTCGAGCGCGCCGAAGCCGTTCTGCTCGCCGGATGAGGCAGGCGACCCCCGCGCAAGCTTCCGGAGATGTAACCGCCCCCGCCCCTGGAGTTTCTCATGCACAAGAGTCGTCTCGCCGGATTCATCATCGACTGCCAGACCGAGGATCTCGATGCCGCGGCACGCTTTTGGAGCGCAGCGCTCGGCCTGCGGGCCGCATCGGCGGCCGAGGCCGCAGATGCCCTCTACCGGACCCTCAAAACCCGGCCCGAGCAGCCGCACCTCGAAGTGCAGAAGGTCGAGCATCCGAGCCGCGTGCATCTCGACATCGAGACCGATGACATCGAAGCGGAAGTGAGCCGCCTCGTGAAGCTTGGGGCGCGGCGCGTCGGGCGTGTGCAGACCTGGTACGTCATGGAGGCGCCGACCGGGCAGCGCTTCTGCGTGGTGCGCGCCGAGCGGCCCGGCTTCCAAGCAGACGCCAACACCTGGAACGACTGAGCGTGAACCGCGGCGAGGTACAGTTCCCGAGCCAGCACGAGCCGCTGCGCGATGACGTGCATGCGCTCGGTGCGCTGGTCGGTGAGATCCTGCGCGAACAGGGTGGCGCGGACCTCTACGAGGCAGTGGAACTCGATCGCCTCGAAGCAATCCGCGCGCGCAACGGCGACCGCGAGGCACGCGAGGCGCTCATCGCACGCGTGCGCGGGCGATCGCCCGCACTCGCGCGCGACATGCTGCGCGCGTTCTCGCTTTGGTTCCTGGTCGTCAATCTCGCGGAGCAGGTGCACCGCATCCGCAGGCGGCGAGACTACCTGCTGCGCGAGGGCGATCACCCGCAGCCCGGGGGCGTCGAGGAAGCGCTCGCGAAGCTCAAAACCGAGGGACTCTCCGCCGATGAGGTGCTCGAGCTTCTCGGGGCGCTCTCACTCGAGCCCGTGTTTGCGCCCCATTCGATGGAGGCGAGCCGCCGGACGCTCCTGCGCAAGCAGCAGCGCATCGCGCAGCGCCTCCTCGAGCGGCTCGATACGGGTCTCACGCCCTACCAGGCCCGCAGGGTGTGGAACAACATACGCATGGAATTGACCACCGCGTGGCAAACCGAGGAGTTACCGCGCGAGCGGCTCACGGTGGCGGATGAGCGCGAGCAGATCCTCTTCTATCTCATCGAGATTCTGTACCGCGTGGTGCCGGCCTTCTACGAGGAGCTCTCCCAGGCGCTCGAGAAGCTCTATGGGACGCCTGCCCGCTCGCTGCGCGTGCCCTCGATCCTCAGCGTCGGATCGTGGGCGGGCGGGGACATGGACGGCAATCCCGACGTGCACGCCAAGACCATCCGCGAAACCCTCGCGCGGCAGCAGCAGGTAATCGTCAACCGCTACTTTGCCGAATGCCAGGAGCTCGCCGAGCGGCTCTCGCAAAGTGCGAGCCGCATTTCCGCGTCCGCCGAACTCGTGCAGCGGATCGATCAGTACCGCACGCTCCTCCCCGGGGCGCGCGCCATCACCCCGGCACGCCACGATCGCATGCCTTACCGGGTATTTCTCGCGCAGATCGGCGAACGCCTGCGCAATGCCTACGAAGGCAAGGCGAGCGGCTACCAGAACCCCGGGCAGTTTCGCGACGATGTGACTCTCATCGCCGCGAGCCTGAACGCCAACAAGGGAGTGCACGCCGGACTTTTCTACATCGAGCGGCTGCTCAGGCGCATCGACACCTTCGGCTTCCACATCGCCGCTCTCGATGTGCGCCAGCATGCGAGCGTCCTGCACGAGGTGCTCGCGCAAGGAGGCGATGACCCCCAGTGGTTGCAGCGCAGCGCGCGCGAGCGCCGCACTCGGCTCATCGAGGCACTCGAGAAGGATCGCGGGCCCGCGGTCGAGCTCGATGCCCTCGGCAAGCGCACTCTCGCGGTCTTCGATGCGATGATGCAGGGGCGCCACCGCTACGGTGAGAATGCCATCGGTTATTTCATCGTGAGCGGAGCGAGCGATGCGGCCGATATCCTCGCGGCGCTGCTGCTCGCGCGCTGGGCGAGCGCCTACGACAAGCGCTCGGGAGAGGTGGCGCTCGACATCGCCCCGCAGTTCGAGACCACCGAGGCGCTCGCGGGCTGCGGCCGCACCATGCAGGAGCTGCTCGCCGAGCCGCTCTACCGGCGCCACCTCGCCGCGCGCGGGCGGCGCCAGTGCGTGCTCATCGGCTACTCCGACAGCAACAAGGAAGATGGGGCCTGCGCTTCGCGTTACATCATTCATCGCGCGCAGCAGGAACTCGCCCAAACGCTCGGAGAAGCCGGCGAGCTGCCGGTCCTTTTCCATGCACGCGGGGGCAGCATCGCCCGCGGCGGCGGACGCATCGAAGCGATCGTCAGAGCCGCACCCGCGAGCGCCATCGACGGGGTGCTGCGCGTGCGCGAACAGGGCGCGACCGTGAAACAGGGCTATGGGCTGCGCGCGATCGCCATGCGCACGCTCGAGCGCGCCTTCAGCGCGCTGAGCGTCGCCACCGCCGCCGCGCGTCGTGGACGGCTGCCACCGGACTCGGCCGAGCACCTCGAGATCGCGGCGTTTCTCGCCACGGAGAGCCGCGCGGCCTATCGGCGCCTCGTGCGCGAGCGGGCCGAGTTCTACGAGTTCTTCCAGGCGGTGACGCCCATCGATGTCATCGAGCGCATGCAGATCGGCTCACGCTCGGTGCACCGCGAGGCGCGCGCCGGAATCTCGGCGCTCCTTCCCGTGCCCTGGGTGTTCGCCTGGTCGCAGGCGCGCTACATGCTCCCGGGCTGGTATGGGGCAGGCACGGGCCTGCGCGCCGTGGTGGCGAAGTTCGGCCTCGGGGAACTGCGTGCCGCCTGCCGCGACTGGTTTTTCCTGCGCAATCTCATCGATGATATCGAGACCATGCTGGCGCGCGCCGACCTCGACATCGCCCACTATTACGACACCTTGTGCCCCGCGGCGCTGCGCGGCTTCGCCGCCGATATCCGTGCCGAGTACGAGAGCGCGTGCGGGGGGATCCTCGCCATCAAGGACAGCAAGGAGCTCCTCGATTCGGATCCAACACTGCAGCGCTCGATCCGACTGCGCAACCCATACATCGACCCGATGAATCTCATGCAGGTGGATCTGCTCGGGCGCTGGCGTAGCACTGGCCGCGAGGACCGGGCGCTCTTCGAGGCGCTGCAGGTGAGCGTCGGCGGCATTGCCCAGGGCCTGCAGAGCACCGGCTGAGTGCGGCCGCCGTTGCGCCCACTCCCCACGCGATGAGTCACGCCATCACCATCCGCCCGGCGCTCGAGCAGGAAGTGCCGCTCGTGCTCGATTTCATCCGCGAGCTCGCGATCTACGAGCACCTCGAGCACGAGGTGGTGGCCACCCCCGCCGATCTGAGCCGCGCGCTCTTCGGGCCGCGCCGTTATGCCGAGGTGGTCTTTGCCTGTCGCGATGCACAGCCGGTCGGCTTCGCGCTCTTCTTCCACAACTTTTCGACGTTTCGCGGCAAGCCCGGCATCTATCTCGAGGATTTGTTTGTGCGGCCCGAGGCGCGCGGCCTCGGCATTGGCAAGCGTCTCCTCGTGCACCTCGCGCGCACGGCACTCGAGCGTGGCTGTTCGCGACTCGACTGGGCCGTGCTCGACTGGAACGCGCCCGCCATCGGCTTCTACCGCGGGCTCGGAGCCGTGGCACTCGACGAGTGGACGACGTTCCGCCTCACCGGCGATGCGCTCGAGCGGCTTGCCCGCGAGGGCGCCTGAGCTTTTCTCGCGCGCGCCTCAGGGCCGCCGGTACACGACGCCATCCTTCATCACGAGCACGATACGCTCGATGGCGTCGATGTCGCGTGTCGGATCGCCATCGACCGCGATGAGATCGGCGAGGAAGTTCACGCGCACCCGTCCGAGATCCTCGCGGCGCAGAATCGTGGCATCGGTGGCCGTCGCCGCGGTCAGCGCTTCGACCGCCGTCATGCCATCACGCACCATCCATTCAAGCTCCCGGTAGTTCGCGCCGTGAGTGAAGACGCCCACATCGCTCCCGCAGCCGATGACGACTCCGCTCTCGATCGCCGTCCGGAAGGCACGCGCCGACTGCTGCATCGCCGCCGTCGGCGGGTTCGTCCCGCGTACGTAGTGCGCGAAGTACTCCCCGTACGCCTCCTGCGCGGTGAGAGTCGGTAGATAGGCGACATGGTGGGCAGCCATGAGCTTGAAAACCTCAGGCGTGCCGCCGAATCCATGTTCGATCGTGTCCACGCCCGCGAGCACCGCGCGCCGCATGCCCTCGGCGGTCGTCGCATGCGCCGCGACGGGCCGGCCTGCCGTGTGCGCGGTTTGCACGAGCGCGTTGAGTTCTTCCTGACTGAAAGTTGGCGCCTCGCTACCATTCGGACCCCAGCGGTAGTCCGCGTACACCTTGATCCAGTCGGCGCCGCGCCCGGCCTGTTCGCGCACCGCGCGAATCACCTCCGCCACCCCACTCGCCTCCTGAGCGCCCTGAGGCGTGCAGCAGACATCGGGGCGCAGGCCCCGCGGGGCGGGTCCGTAAGATGCGGTGGCGACGATCGCACGTGTGGCGACGAAAAGACGCGGTCCCGCAATCAGACCCTCGGCGATCGCGCGCTTGAGCGAGACATCGGCGTATTCCGCCCCCTCGGTGCCGAGATCCCGCAGCGTCGTGAAGCCGGCAAGCAGCGTCGCGCGCGCCTGCACGACTGCGCGCGCCGTGCGGTACGGGATGGGCTCCTTTAGCACCTGGTCATCCCATACGGTCTCGTTGTAAGGGTGCAGGAAGAGGTGCGAGTGCGCATCGATGAGACCCGGAAGAAGCGTCGCCCCCGGGAGGTTGATGACCTCGGCCCCGCTCGGGAGGGTGACGGTGTTTTCCGGGCCGACGGCTTCGATGCGCGAGTCGCGGGTGAGAACCACCCAGCCCGCGTGCGGCGGCTCGCCGGCTGTCCAGACCTGCGCCGGGCGCAATAGCGTCGAGCCGGCGAACGCGTTGGCGCTCGCGGCCTCAATAACCAACACGAAGATCAACGCGCGCGCAACGGCGTGCTTCATGACGATCCACCGTTCCCCACCGTGAGCGCGCTCGCGTGTCGCAGCGCCGCGCGCTCCCCGGGCGCGCGCGGGCGCTAGGCTCGAACCCTGCGCTTTACGGACTCAGAAGTACGGTCGAATCGTAACTCTCGAACTGCTGGATGGCACGCCCGTAGGCGTTGGAGATGAGCCGCTCGGCCTGCTTGTCGGCGCGCGGCGCGAGCAGCATGCGCAACACCACATCGTCGGTCGGCCGCGTCGAGTCTTCTGCGAGCAGCTGCTCAATGACGCGCGTAAGGCGATGGTAGAGCTCGTTGACGAAGCGCAGGTGCGCGCCATCATGCACCTGCTCGCTCCCAGGCCCGTAGGTGGCGCGCGCCTCGTCGGCGAGCTCGTGCAGGAACAGGTTCAGCAGCCGCGCTTTGTCGACCAGCCGCAGCTCCGCATAGAAGGCAATTTCGGAATTGAGATTCATGGCGCACCCATGCGCAGTTTTGCCACGCGCTACGCGGGGAAGAAATCAATCGGTTTGGTGGTGGTGACCGTATCGACATCCTTGGGGTCGAAGCGAAAGAGCCTCACGAGCGCGACGATCTTGCGCTCGAGCTCAGGATCCTTCAGTTCGCTCGAAATCACCCGGCACATGGTCACTTCGCCGCTGGGGGCAATTGTGAACTCGAGCACAAGTTTGCCCTGCAGCTCGGCGTTGTCGCGCAGCGCCCGGGCATAGAGGCTGTAGATGCGGCCCTTGTTGCGATCGAAGACGAGCTCGATCTCCTCGCGCGAGCGGGCGGCTTTGCCGCCCCCGCCACTCGTGGCACCCCCGTGGCTGTTGAGTCCGGAGGCGACGATGCCCGAGCTCACCGCCATGGCGTTATGGCCCGCAAGGGAGCCGGCACCGGTCCCGAAGCCGCGGCTCGAAGTCGCAGCGGTGATGCCCCCGCTCCCGGCGCCGACTTTCGAGGTGATGAGGGAGCGCTCCGCGTGGAAGTCGGCGTTGACGCTGCTTGAGAGGTTCTTGGCCTCGAGCGGCTTGAGATCCATCACATCGCGCAGGTCGGCGAGTTCGTCCTTGACCTTGTTGAGCTGCTTCTGCGCCTTCTCGTGCGCGAGCTGGCGTTGATCGATCGGCGGGGGCTTGATCATGGCCACCTTGGGCTCGACCTTCGGCTGCTCCTGCTTGGGCACGACCGGCGGGGGCGGCGGTGGTTTCGGTTTCTGCTGCAACATCACCCGCGCCAGTCGCTCCGGGATCTCCTCGGTCACTGCGTTCTGGGGCGTCGGCAGAAGCGGAAAGAGAATCCCGAAGAGCACGAGCAGGATGATCAGCACCCGCAGAATTTTGCGGAAGCGCTCGCTCGCTTCCGGGTCGCCTTCCCAGGGCAGCTCGAATTCGCGGTAATAGGGGGCGAGAATCATAGGCGGCTCAGACCGGCTTCACCTGGCCGGCGGCGACCGGCTTTTCCTTCTGAATCACCGCAAGCGAGATGCGTCCGTAGTCGGCATCGGTGCAGGTCGCCATTACCCGCTTCAGCACCTCGTAGGGGAGCGCCTTGTCCGCGAGGATGGTGATCTCGCGGTCACGAATGTCACGCTCGGTCATCTCGCTGCCGATGAGAAGCGGCCGCTTGAGCGCCGCGCGCAGCGGCGCGACCAGCGTGCCGGGGGAATTTCTGATCTCAGTGACGCTCGCGATGTGCTCGCCCTGCACGAAGAGATCGTCCTTCGTGATCATCACAACCACCGAGTGCTTGGGCGAGGTCTGCGCGATCGACTGCGGGATCTCGATGCCCTTCTGGTTCTGGATGATCTCGACCTCGGTCGAGTACACGAGGAGGAAGGCCACCATCACCGAGAGGATGTCGATGAGCGGAATGAGATTGAGCTGTGCATCCGCGCGGTGCCGGATGTGATGCTGCGCCATGCGCCGCGCGCGGCTCGACATACTCATGGGGATGCGCCTCCCGCGGGCGCGGCCGCACCGGAGGCATCGGCCGTGGTGAGCGCCGGTGCATCGCCGATCGAGATGTCGGGGAAGAGTTCCGCCTGCA
>DASPTE010000060.1:0-32166 GCA_035623585.1 Steroidobacteraceae bacterium
CGGGCTCGCAAAAATCTCATCCGCCGGCACCGAGATGTAATAGCCCCCCGACGCCGCGTACCCGCTCATCGAGACGATGACGGGCTTCCCGGCCTTACGCAACGCCTGAAGTTCCCGATAGATGTCCTCGGAAGCGAGCACGTCCCCGCCTGGGCTATCGACGCGCAGCACCACGGCCTTGATGTCCTTCTCGCGGCGCGCCTCGCGGATCAACCGCGCGGTCGATTCCCCGCCAATCGTGCCGGGTGGCTGATCGCCTTCGAGAATCTCGCCCTCGGCTACGATCACACCAACGCGCGGCTTGCTGCCATCGCGCATCTTTTTCTCGTTGCGTGCGTACTTGAGATAGTCGCCGACCGCTACCGATTTGAAGGAGCCGGTGGAATCGTCCTCGCCGACAAGGCCGATCAGGCGCCGCTCGGTCTCAAGACGCGAGCGCAGCCCGGTCACGAGCCCGGCCTGCAGCGCCACCTGCGCGGCATCGCCGCCGGCCGCGGGGACGGTTTTCGCGAGCGTGTCCACGTACTTGACGAGGCTGTCGGGCGGCAGCTTGCGCGCGTGCGTCACCGCTTCCTGGTAGTTGGTCCATAGCGCCCCGAGGTACGCGCGGCTCTCCTCGCGGTCCTCGGGCGACATGTTGGTGCGGGTGTAGGTCTCGACCGCGCTCTTGAAGCTGCCGACGCGAAACACGTTGATGTCGATGGCGAGCTTGTCGAGTGCGTCCTTGAGATAGGTGCGGTAGCGGTCGTAGCCCTGGATCAGGACGAACCCAAGCGGGTCGAGGTAAATCTCATCGGCCTGGGCGGCGAGGTAGTAGCGCTCCTGGGTGAGCTCGGTCCCGAACGCGATCACTTTCTTGCCGTTGGCGCGAAACTCGCGCAGCGCCCGGGCCAGTTCCTCGAGCGTAGGCTGAGTGCCGCCCTCGAGTTTTTCGAGATCAAGCGCGATCACCTGGATGCGCTTGTCGTCCGTGGCCGCACGGATCGAGTCGGTCAGATCCCAAAGGAGCGTTTCGCTATGGTCTTCGCTGCGCGCCTGCTGGAGGGCGCGCTGCAGCGGATCGCCCGAGAGCTGCTCGACGAGCTCTCCCTGGGGCACGACGAGCAGCGCTGCTTTGGAGGGGATGCGCGGGGGCAGCGCGCTGCGGAGCATGCCGACGATGAAGCCGAAGATCACGAGCAGCACGATGAGGTGCAGCGCCTTACGCAGCCCATCGAGGCCGCGCCAGAGCCCGGAGAAGAAAGTACGCGCCCTCATCTGCTCACCGCCTCCCTTGTACGGCTCACCGAAACCGCGACTGCGCTAGATCTTTTCCTCGATCCTCGCCGCCTTGCCGGAAAGATCCCGCAGGTAATAGAGCTTGGCACGGCGCACGCTCCCGCGGCGCTTCACCGTGATGTCGCTGATCGCGGGGCTGTGGGTCTGGAACACCCGCTCGACGCCCTCGCCGTGCGAGATCTTGCGCACGGTGAAGGAGGAGTTGATGCCGCGGTTGCTCTTCGCGATCACCACGCCCTCGTAGGCCTGCACGCGTTCGCGATCGCCTTCGGTCACCTTCACCTGCACCACCACGGTATCGCCGGGTCTGAATTCCGGCACCTGACGCGTCATGCGCCGCTTGTCGAATTCCTGCACTACCTTATCCATGTTCATTCACCTCGATCTTCACTTCCCGGCCGATTCGGCGGCCAGAAATTCCTGTAATGCGCGTTGCGCTTCGGGCGCGAGCTGCGCGCGCTCGAGCATCTCGGGCCGCCGCCGCGCCGTGCGGGCGATCGCCTGCGCGAGGCGCCAGCGGCGAATGTCTGCATGATCGCCCGAGAGCAGCACGCTCGGCACGCTCAGTCCTTCGAAAACCTCGGGCCGCGTGTACTGCGGACCCTCGAGCAGCCCCTCGCCAAAGGAGTCCTCGGCGCTCGAGCGCTCATCGCCGAGCGCTCCGGGCAAGAGCCGCACCAGCGCATCGATCACAACGAGCGCCGGCAGCTCCCCGCCCGAGAGCACGTAGTCGCCCACCGAGAGCTCACGATCGATGCCGAGCTCGATGGCGCGCTCGTCCACGCCTTCGTACCTGCCGGCGACCAGGAGCACCCCGGGCATCGCCGCAAGTTCCCGCGCCTGCGCCTGGCCGAACAACTCCCCTTGCGCCGAGAGGTACACCCGCGGACTCCCCGCCGGCAAGCGCGCATGCGCGGCGCGAATCGCCGCGAGCAGCGGCTCGGGCTTGAGCACCATGCCCGGACCGCCCCCGTAGGGCCGGTCATCGACGGTGCGGTGCGCATCGCGCGTGTGCTCGCGCGGATCCTCGGTACCGACCTCGATCAGTCCGCGCGCAAGCGCGCGGCCGACGATGCCGAACTCGAGTCCTCCCGCGATCATCCGCGGAAAGAGCGTTACCACCTCGATCTTCATCGAGCCTTCTAGTCCAGCTCCGCTGGCCAGTCCACCACAATCTCGCGCGCCGCGAGCTCGACGCGCTGCAGGTACTTCGGTATCGCAAGCACCCAATACTCGCGCCCGCTCCGCGTGCGCGTCACCATCACCGCCCCGCCCGGCGCGTCCACGAAGTGGCTCACCGTGCCGAGATCCGCACCCTCGAGGTTGCGGACATCAAAGCCAATCAGGTCCGCGCGGTAGAACTCGCGCTCGCCTGTCGGGGGCAGCTGCGCCCGCTCGACCTCGACCACGGCGCCGGTCAGGGCGGCAGCGGCGTTGCGGTCCGCCACCCCCTCGAACTGGGCGACGAGCCCTCTGGCGTGCGCCCGGCCCTGAGCGAGGCGCCGCGTGATGCGCTCACCGCTCGCGAGCCGAAGTACCCACTCCCCCTGCTCGAGAAGCCGCGCGGGAGGATCAGTATATGAGTCGACGCGCACCCAGCCTTTGACCCCATAGGGCGCGCCGAGGCGACCGAGCTCGATCCACACCTTAGCGCTCGCAACTGCGCCGCCAGGCGCGTCGGCGTCAGGCCCGAGTGCGGGCTCCTAAGCCGTCGCCTGCTTGCGGTAAGAAGCCACCAAGGTCCGCACCCGGTCCGAGGGCTGCGCGCCTTGACCGACCCAGTAATCGATGCGCGGCAAGTCGAGCTTCAGTTTCTCCTCGCCGCGGCGGGCTACCGGGTTGAAAAATCCCACGTGCTCAAGGCTCGGGCCGCCCTGGCGACGACGGCTGTCTGTGACGACGACGTGGTAGAAGGGCTGGTTGCGCCCCCCGCGTCGTGTCAGGCGAATGGTCACCATGATCGTATCGCTCTCGGTTCGGACACGGCCGGCAGGGGCCGCGCAAAAAAGAGCGCGGATTCTACGCAACCTACGAATCCTGCGCCAGTTTTCCCCGGCAACCCCTCGCCCCGAACCCCAGAGGCTCAGGACCGCGGAAACCCGGGCGGGAGGCCACCCTTCATGGCGCCCAGCAGCTGCTGCAGCCGCCGCCCGCCCTTCATGCTCTTCATCACCCGCTGCATCTCAAGAAACTGCTTGAGGAGGCGATTCACGTCCTGCACCTGAACCCCAGAGCCACGGGCGATGCGGCGCCGGCGCGAGCCATCGATGAGCTGGGGGCTGCGCCGCTCGATCGGCGTCATGGAATTGATGATCGCGATCTGGCGCGAGATCTCGCGCTCCCCCTGCGCGGCCGCTTCGGCACCCTTGCGCGCGATCGCCCCGGGGAGCTTGTCGACCAGCGCGCCGACACCCCCCATGCGCTGGAGTTGCTCGAGTTGGGACCTAAGATCCGCCATGTCGAAGCCCTTGCCCTTGGCGAGCTTCTTGGCGAGGCGGCCGGCCTCCTCGGTGTCCACGTGGCGGTGCGCCTGCTCGATGAGGCTCACGACATCGCCCATGCCGAGAATCCGCGACGCCATGCGCGCGGGGTCGAAGGGCTCGAGCGCCTCGGTCTTCTCACCGACGCCGACGAGCACGAGCGGCTTGCCAGTGAGGTGGCGCACCGAGAGCGCCGCACCGCCCCGGGCGTCACCATCGGCCTTAGTGAGAATGACGCCACTTAGCGCGAGCGCGCCATCGAAGACGCGCGCCGCGTTGAGTGCATCCTGGCCACTCATCGCATCGACGACGAAGAGCCGCTCGGCGGAGGGAACTGCGGCGTCGATCTCGCGAAGCTCCGCCATGAGTTCCTCATCGACATGCAGCCTGCCGGCGGTGTCGAGGATGAGGACATCGAAGACACCGGTCTTGGCGCGTGCGAGGGCGTTCTTCGCGATCGTTGCCGGAGGCTCCTCGGTGCTCGCCGCGAAGTATTCGGCGCCCACTTGTGCTGCGAGACGCTCGAGCTGCAAGAGCGCCGCGGGCCGGCGCACGTCAGTGCTCGCAAGCAGCACGCGCTTTTTCTCGCGCTCGATCAGCCAGCGCGCGAGCTTCGCGGCGGTCGTGGTCTTGCCCGCACCCTGAAGGCCCGCGAGCAAAATCACCGCCGGCGCCTGCGCACGCAGCTGCCACGGCGAACCCTCACCGCCCAGGATGCGGACGAGTTCACCGTGCAGGATGCCGATAAACGCTTGCCCCGGCGTCAGGCTCGAGAGCACTTCCTGCCCGAGCGCCTTGGCCTTGACCGAGTCGATGAATTCCTTGACGACCGGGAGCGCTACGTCCGCTTCGAGCAACGCGATGCGCACCTCGCGCAGCGTCGCTGCGACATTCTCCTCGGTGATCCGGCCACGGCCGCGCAGACTCTCGATCGTGCGCCCGAGCCGTGCCGTCAACTGATCGAACATGAGTGCCGCAGTTCCTTGAGGGGGATAGGAATTATAGGGGCGCGGCGGCGGATTTCCCGCCCGCGCGGGGAGTTCTTCTATGCTAGGGCGCCGGTGCCGGGCTTCGAGGGGGGCAACACCCCGCGGGGCGACTGCGCGTCAAGTTGAGGGGATACGACCTTGAACGTCAATGCGACCACCACGCTCCTCTTTGCGCTTCTGCTGCTGCTGCTCGTCGTCGCGTTCTCTTCGGGCACCGAAGTCGCGATGCTCTCGGTGAATCGCTATCGGATTCGTCACCGCGCACAGGCTGGCTCGGGGTCGGCGCGCGTGCTCGAGCGGCTCCTGCATAAGCCCGACGACTGGCTGGGCGCCAACCTCGTGATCCTTGCCGCGGCGAGTGTCTTCGCGTCCGCGATCGTCACGATCCTCGCGCAGCGAACCGGCTACCGTTACGCCGTGCCGCTCGCCGGCATCGCGCTCACGCTCTTCGTGATCGTCTTCTGCGAGCTCACCCCGAAGATCTACGCCGCCTCGAACCCCGAAGGCGTGGCGCTCCACGCCGCTGGGATCTATCGCGTGCTCGTGCTCGTGACGCGGCCGGCGCTTTGGCTCACGAATAACCTCGCGCGCGGATTTCTCTGGCTCTTCGGCGTGGGGCGCACCGGCGTCTCGAACCAAGCACTCAGTGCCGAGGAGCTGCGCACGGTGCTGAGCGAGGCGGCGCCCGTGATCCCCGCGCGTCACCGGCAGATGCTGCTCTCCATTCTCGATCTCGGCCGCATCACCGTGAACGACATCATGATTCCGCGACAGGAGATCGCAGGTATCAACATCGCCGACGATTGGGAGGACATCCTCACGCAACTGCGCCAGACACCGCACACGCGCCTGCCGGTGTACGAGGACGAGCTCGATAACCTGATCGGCCTCCTGCGCATGAAGCGCGTCGCGAATGAGCTCGTGCGCGGCACCCTGAATAAGGAACGGCTGATCGAGCTCGCCCGCGGCCGCGAGCCCTATTTCGTCCCCGAAGCCACAGCGCTCGATGTGCAGCTCGGGTACTTCCAGCGCAATCGCCGCCGCAGCGCCTTCGTGGTCAACGAGTACGGCGACATCGAGGGGCTCGTCACGCTCGAGGACATCCTCGAGGAGATCGTGGGCGAGTTCACCACCGATCCCGCGACCGTCATGCACAAGGACGTGCACACCGAGCGCCCGGGGGTCTATATCGTCAACGCGAGCGCCACGATCCGCGCGCTCAATCGTGCGCTCGGCTGGCACCTGCCGACCGAAGGACCGAAGACCGTCAACGGTCTCCTGCTCGAGCATCTCGAGACGATTCCCGACACCGGCACTATGGTGCGGGTCGGAAACTACGAGTTCGAGGTGCTGCAGATCGGCGATAACGCGATCCGCACCGTGCGGGTGCGAGCACAGCCCACGCTCGTCCCCGCGCGCTGAGGCGCGCCACCTCAGGTGTTTGGAGCGAAGGCCGCCGCGAGCGCTTCGCGGATGCTGCGCACGGCGCGCACCGTGAGGCCCGCGGGCGGCTTGCGCGGCGCATTGTCGCGCGGCACGACCGCGACACGAAATCCCTGCGCCTGCGCCTCGCGGAGCCGTTCATCGCCATAGGCGACCGGGCGCACCTCGCCCGTGAGTCCAATCTCGCCGAAGGCGACGAGTTCAGCGGGCACTGCGCGGCCCTCGAGGCTCGAGGCGAGTGCAATCAGGACTGGCAGGTCCGAGGCGGTCTCGCTGATCTCTACGCCGCCCACCACATTGACGAAGACGTCGTGCTCCTGGAGCGAAACGCCCGCATGGCGATTCAAGGCGGCGAGCAGCATCGCAAGACGATTGGCGTCGACCCCTTGCGCGATGCGCCGCGGCGCGCCGAAGCGCATGCGATCGACGAGCCCCTGCAGTTCGATGAGAAGCGGTCGCCCGCCATCGCGCGTCACCGTGACGATGCTCCCGGGTGCGGGCTCGTTCGAGCGCGCGAGGAAGATCGCGGAAGGATTCTTGACCTCCTTGAGACCGCCCTCGGTCATGGCGAAGAAGCCGAGCTCGTTCACCGCGCCGAAGCGGTTCTTGGTGGCGCGCACGATGCGGTAGCGGCTGCCCGCTTCACTCACGAAATACAACACGGTGTCGACGAGATGCTCGAGGAGGCGTGGGCCCGCGAGCGTCCCCTCTTTGGTGACGTGGCCGACGATGATGACGGCCGTGCCGCTCGCTTTCGCGTGGCGCACGAGCTCGGCGGTGCACTCGCGCAGCTGCGAGATGGCGCCCGCGCCCGCCTCAGTCGCCCCCGACTGCACGGTCTGAATGGAATCGATGACGAGGAGCGCGGCGTGCCGCTCGCTAGCGAGGTCGAGGATCGCGCGCAGGTCGGTCTCGGCGGCCACCGCGAGCGCGGGGGCCTTGAGAGCGAGCCGCTGTGCCCGAAGTCCCACCTGCGCCACCGATTCCTCGCCGCTTGCGTAGACCACGGGGCGGGAGCTGGCGAGGTGTGCCGCGACCTGAAGGAGCAGCGTCGATTTGCCGATGCCAGGATCCCCGCCCAGGAGAATCACCGACCCCGGGACGATGCCGCCCCCGAGCACCCTATCGAGCTCCCCCTGCCCGCTCGGCAGCCGCCCCCCATCCCCGCTGCGGGGGTCGGGCGCAGAGAGGCTCACGCCGAGCGCCGGGGCCGCTTGCCGCGCCCGCGGCGTGCTGCGCGGCTCGAGCGAATTCCACGCGCCACAGGTCGGACACTGCCCCTGCCACTGGAGCGTCTCGCCCCCGCAGGCGTCGCATACGTACAGTGGATCCAGGCGTGCCATCAATGCGCCCTCGGTCGAGTTTCGGCTAGGATGCGCGGCCGGGACACCCGAGCGGTCCTATATTTTGTGAACAAGGCCACTCGGACTGCCTGCCGCTGAATGCTAGCGTATGGCGGCTCGAATCGGGGACGGGAAAGTGACGCGGATCACAATCGGAGAGCGACCGGCGGGTTGGGGCGCGGCATGAGCTTGCGCAATCGGGTCCGCTTTGTCGGCCTCTCCGATACAGGCAAAGTGCGCGAGCACAACGAGGACACGATCGCCGTCGACCCGGAGATCGGGCTCCTGGTGCTCGCCGACGGCATGGGCGGGTACAACGCAGGTGAGGTTGCGAGTGGCATCGCGGTCAAGACGATCGTCAATCTCGTGCGCGAGCACGTCGAGCGCGAGGATCTGGCGATCCCCGATCGTGAGTCGGGTCTTTCGCGTCCCAACATCATCCTGCGTGATGCCATCATCCGTGCCAACAAGATCATCTACCAGACCGCCCGCACACAGCCCAACTGCGAAGGCATGGGCACGACCGTCGTGGCGGCACTCTTCTTCGACAACAAGGTCACGATCGCCCATGTGGGTGACTCGCGTTTGTACCGCCAGCGCAACGACAAGCTCGAGCAGGTGACCATGGACCACTCGCTCTTGCAGGAGCTCGTCGACCGTGGGTTCTACTCCGCCGAGGAGGCGCAGCGGGCGGCAAACAAGAATTACGTGACCCGGGCGCTCGGCGTCGAGCCGAACGTAGACGTCGAGATTCAGGAAGTGCCGGTGAGCAAAGGGGAGTTCTTCATCCTCTGCTCCGACGGCCTTTCCGACATGGTCGAGGACGACGATATTCATTTAACCATAAACACCTTTAGTGCTAATCTGGATACGGTGGCCAAGCAATTGATCCAATTGGCCAATGACAACGGCGGGCGCGACAACGTATCCGTGGTCATGGCGCACGTTCTGGACGCTTTTCCGGCTCGGACGAAGATCTTCGACAAGATCCTCGGTTGGTTCGGCTGACACGAAAGTTTAGAGGCAAGAGCACATGGCAAGGTTGGTCCTGAGCTTGGACGGCCAAGTGATGGCGGAATACAACATGAACAAGGAGCGCTACACCGTCGGGCGGCTCCCTGATAACGACATCCGCATCGACAATGCCGCCGTGAGCGGCCATCACTCGCTCATCATCAACATCCTGAACGATTCCTTCCTCGAGGATCTCAACAGCACGAACGGCACGTACGTCAATGGCAAGCTGATCAAGAAGCATGCACTCCAGCATGGCGATGTGATCACGGTCGGCCACCACCAGCTGCGCTTCGTCGAAGACGACGAGCAGCAGGACGAGTTCGAAAAAACGATGGTGATTCAACCCTCCGCCCGCCCGGTGGAGAAGGTGCGCACCGCGACCGAAGCCTCCGAGAAGGGCGGAATGGCGGCAACCGGGAACAATCGGCTCTCAGCGACCCAGGCGCGCGCGATTGCGGACGGCGCCGCGGCCGTGAAGAAGGCGAAACTGCAGGTGCTCTCGGGCGCCTTCGCAGGACGCGAGGTCGAACTCAACAAGGCATTGACGACTCTCGGCCGACCCGGAGTGCAGGTGGCCGCGATCACGCGACGCGCCGAGGCCTACTACATCGTGCACGTCGAGAGCGGCAAAGAGGGCGACTTTCCGCTCTTGAATGGCACGCCCATCGGCGGCCAGGCGACGAAGCTCAACGATAACGACGTGATCCAGCTCGCGGGCGTGAAGATGGGGTTCTTCGTCAACTGAGGAACGGGAATCCGAACTCAGCGCGGTTCGAGCGGCACGCGCTGACTCACACTGCAGAGAAGTTCATACGGGATGGTGCCCGCGTGGCGCGCCATCTCTTCCACCGGTAACCCGGCCCCCCAGAGCACCGCCTCGGTGCCAACGCGAACGTCAGTGCGTCCCGTCACATCGACCGCGATCATGTCCATCGAGACTCTGCCGACGAGCGGTGCACGCACGCCGCCGACGAGCACAGGCGCGCCGTTTTCGAAACTTCTGGGCAATCCATCTCCATAGCCCGCGGCGACGATCGCGATGATGGAGTCGCGCTCGGCCATCCAGACACCGCCGTACCCGACCCGCTCACCACGGGGCACCCGCCGCACGGCGATCACGGAGGTGGTGAGCGTCATCACCGGTTTCAATCCGAGATCGCCCGCGAGGCGATCCGAAAAAGGCGAGGCGCCGTAGAGAGCGAGCCCCGGCCGCACCCAGTCGCCGCCGACCTGCGCATCGCCAAAGAGCCCGGGCGAGTTGGCGATGCTCGTCGGGTAGTTAAGGCCCCGCGTCGCCTCGCGCCAACGCGTGAGCTGCATCTGCGTCATGGGATTCGCCCGCTCGTCTGCGCAGGCGAGGTGCGTGAGGAGCCGAATCTCATGCGCTACGAGCGCGCGCAGACGCGCAAGCGCCCCCACGAACTCGGACGGTGCGAAACCTAAGCGATTCATGCCGGTATCGACCTTGATCCAGAGCACGAGGCGCTTTAGGCGAGGGAAGTTCTCGAGGAGCCCAATCTGGAAGGGATCGTGCACTGCGAGTTCGAGATTTTGCCGTGCGGCTTCGCCGAGCTGCTCGGCGCTAAAGACGCCTTCGAGGAGCATGATCGGTGCTTTGATCCCGGCCGCACGCAGCGCGAGACCTTCTTCGAGGCGCGCCACACCGAACGCATCGGCACCTGCGAGCGCGAGCGCCGTCGGCACGAGGCCGTGCCCGTAAGCATTCGCCTTGACGACCGCCATAACGCGCGCGCTGCCGGCGCGCACGCGGATGGTCGAGAGATTATGGCGCAGCGCTTGGGTGTCGATGACGGCCCGGATGAGCCGGCTCACCGCAACACGCCTTCCGCATAGCTATCGGGAACGTAGTTGGCGAAGCGGGTGAATTGTCCCTGGAATGTCAGGAGGAACGTCCCGATCTCGCCGTTTCTGTGTTTGACGAGATCGATCTCGGCGATGCCCTTCTTTGTAGTGTTGCGGTCGTAAACCTCTTCGCGATATATCAACAGGATCAAGTCAGCGTCCTGCTCAAGAGCGCCACTTTCACGAAGATCTGACATCACCGGTTTCTTGTGTTCACGCTGCTCGACCGCGCGATTCAACTGCGAAAGCGCGATAACTGGGACGGAGAGTTCCTTTGCAAGCGTTTTGAGTCCCCGCGAGATCTCGGCGATTTCAGTAGCTCGGTTCTCTTCCGTCCCCGGCACCTGCATGAGCTGCAGGTAGTCGACCACGATGAGATTGAGCCCATGCTCGCGTTTCACCCGCCGCGCGCGGGCGCGCAGCTCCGTTGGATTTAACGCCGGCGTCTCATCGACGAAGATCTTCGCTTCCGAGAGCTGACTCGTTGCGCTCGTGATCCGGACCCAATCGTCATCCGAGATCTTGCCGCTGCGCAGGTTGTTGAGCGGCACGCCGCCGATCGAGGCCAACATGCGTGTGATGACCTGCTCGGAAGGCATTTCCATGCTGAAGATCGCCACCGAGGCGCGGGTGCCCGGATGCACGGCCGCGTACTCGGCCATATTCACTGCGAGTGTCGTCTTGCCCATCGAGGGACGGCCGGCAACGATCACGAGATCACCGGGTCTTAAGCCCCCCGTGAGCTTGTCGAAATCCGTAAACCCAGTCGGGAGCCCACGGAGCTTGTCGGGATTGTTGTGCCATTCATCGATCTGATCGATGACGGCTGGCAGGAGTTGACGCACGGGCAAGGCGCCTTCGCGCTGTCGGAAACTCCCCTCGGCAATCTCGAAAACCCGCTGTTCGGCGCGGTCGACCTGCTCACGCGCGCTTTCGCCCTCTTTGTTGAACGCGGCAGCCGCGATCTCGCTACCCGCCCGAATCAGCTGTCGGAGGAGCGAGCGCTCACGAACGATGTCGGCGTACGCGCGCACATTGGCGGCGGTCGGGGTGTCGCGCGCGACGGCACTCAAGTACGCAAGTCCACCTGCGCTCTCGAGCTTCCCCGTGCGCTCGAGCTCCTGCGAGACCGTGACGACATCGCACGGCTTGCCCTCGCCCGAAAGCACGGCAATGGCCGCAAAGATCAGCCGGTGGTCTGCGCGGTAGAAGTCATCTTCGGTAACCGCATCCGCCACCTGATCCCAGGCGACGGGATCGAGCATGAGGCCGCCCAGGAGCGCCTGCTCGGCTTCGACGGAATGCGGCGGAGTCGGCGCGTCGAGGAGTGCAACTGAGCCCAGATCCCCGCGCGCCTTGGCGGAAGTGGCCACTCTGGCTGTGCCTCGGCCCGGCGCCTATTCTTCCGCGACGATCGTCACGTGCAACGGGACATCGACGTCCGCGTGCAGGTGCAGGTTGACCAGATGCTCGCCGACCGTGCGCAGCGGACCCGCAGGAAGGCGCACTTCGCTGCGTTCGATCTTGAATCCCTCGCGCGTGCACGCCTCGGCGATGTCGGCCGTGCCGATCGAGCCGAAGAGCTTGCCCTCGGTACCGGCCTTGGCGCGCACCGTGAGCTTGAAATCCTTCATCGCCGCGGCCCGCTCCGCGGCCGAGGAGAGGTGCTCGCGTGCGAGCCGCTCGAGCTCGGCGCGGCGCGCTTCAAAGCGCGCAATGTTGTCCGGGGTAGCAAGCGTCGCCTTGCCCTGCGGCAGCAGGAAGTTGCGCCCGTAGCCCGAGCGCACTTTCACGCGATCGCCGACGTTACCGAGATTCGCGACCTTCTGCAGCAGTATGACTTCCATCGCGGATCGCCCTCAGTGCTGATCGGTGTACGGAAGGAGTGCGAGAAAGCGCGCACGCTTGATCGCCACCGCGAGCTGCCGCTGATAGAAGGACTTCGTGCCGGTAATGCGGCTCGGCACGATCTTGCCGGTCTCGGTGATGTAGCCCTTGAGTGTCGCCAGATCCTTGTAATCGATCTGCTTCACACCCTCGGCGGTGAAGCGGCAGAACTTCTTGCGACGCGAGAAGCGGCTGCCACCGCCGCCGCCGCCACCACCGGGTCCTCTGGACATTGCCATGGAGCGATCCTCTAACCGTTCTCGGAAACGGAGTTGTCGTCGTCATCGACGGGCGCCACCGCCTCATCGCGGGCGCGCTCGCGCCGCCGTCCGCCGCCCTCGCCTTCCTCATCCGCCGCCTTAGCCATCGGTGAGGGCTCGGTCACGGCCGAGTCCATGTTGACGACCAGGTGCCGGAGCACCGCATCGCTGAAGCGGAATGCGCCGGTCAGCTCATCGAGCGTCTTCTGATCGGTCTCGATGTTCATGAGCACGTAGTGCGCCTTGTGCACCTTGGCGAGTGGGTAGGCGAGCTGGCGGCGGCCCCAGTCCTCGAGGCGGTGCACATGACCACCGCCGGCGCTGATCATGTTCTTGTAGCGCTCGATCATCGCGGGCACCTGCTCGCTCTGATCCGGATGCACGAGGAAAACGATTTCGTAATGCCTCACTATGACTCCTTACGGGTTAAGCCGCCTGATCTGAGGTCCGTCGGTGCGGCAAGGAGAAACACAGGCCAGCCATCGGCCGGACCCTGTGCCCCTTCGATTAAAAGGGGCGCGAAGCATACTGAAAGAGTCCCGATGCTGCAATGCCGGAAAGCCTGGGCTCCTGGCGGAGATTCTCATGCCTCGCGTCCCCTCGATGCCGTGGCCTGCGCGAGAACTCTACCCGTGGCTCTGGCGACGCGCCGCGCCACTTCATCGGGCGGCAGCTCCTGCAGCTCCTCGCTGAAGACCTCGACTCCGACCGTGAGCGTCCGATCGCGCTCGAGGAGGAGGCGCAGGATCGCGACCAGGGGCAGCTCGCCCTCCCCCGGGAGGAGCCGCCCGAACATCGGCGTGTACTTGGTCCCCGGGGGCGGCTCGCGCCGATCGCTGATCTGAAGAGCGGAGATCACACCCCGCGAGAGCGCGCCGAGCGCTTCAACCGTGCCGCCGGTGCGGGCGAAGTGCCAGGTGTCGAGCATCACACCGAGGTTAGAGGCGCCAACGCCCACAACGATGCGCTGCGCGGTGGCGAGATCGGGGATCGCACTCTCGGGGAGAAACTCGAGCGTCAGGCGCACGCCCTCGCGCTGTGCGCGAGCGGCAATCCCGCCGATGCAGTCGATGAACGCTGCCTCGCTCACCGCTCCTCCGCCGAAATGCGCGAGATTGATGGTCTCGGCCCCAAGCGCATGCGCCGCGCGATAGCAGTCCGCTTCCGTGAACTCGAAGTAGCAGCGGTTCTCAGGGGGCACGTCCTCGGGTCGGGGCGTGCCCGGCAAGGCGCCGATCAAGGGGTCGATCGCGTGCACCCGCACCCCCTGCCCGGCCAGCCGGCTTCGCAATTCTGAGTCGCTCGCGCCGCGGGCACGGGCGTCTGCGTACATACCGGAGGTGAGGGTGACGGCCGCAATTCCGGCACGACCGGCCGCATCGACAAGCGTCTCAAGCGGTGTGCCGATCACCGTCCCCCAGCAAAGAGCCACATCCGGTTGCGCTGCGCGCACCATGGCACCCCCCAAAGAGCCTCGGGCATCATAAGGCAGATGAGCACCCGCACCCACGAGCGCATCGCGTGCAACGGCATCACGCTGAACGTTGCCATCGAGGGCGAGGGCCCTCCGGTCGTTTTCTGCCACGGCTTTCCTGGCCTCTCCTACAGCTGGCGGCATCAGCTACCCGCGGTGGCGGCGAGCGGTTGGCGCGCGATCGCCCCGGATCAGCGCGGCTACGGACGCAGCGCGCGTCCGCTCGATCCCCATCTTTACGACGCGAACTACCTGATGGCCGACATGCTCGGCCTTCTCGATGCACTCGGTGAACCCCGCGCAGTGTTTGTCGGTCACGACTTCGGTGCGGCCCAGGTGTGCAACCTCGCGGTGCGCCGCCCCGAGCGCGTTGCCGCGGTCGTGATCATGAGCTGCCCGTACGACTTCGACCTCGCCGGCCGCGGTGGCGCGGGATCGGCTCGCCGCGCGAGCGACGGCGCAGGCGAAGGCGGCTTCGCCGTCCCGGGCGTGCGGCCCTCGGCCGCGTTCGCCGCGATCGCCCGCAAGCACTTTTTTCACATGCACTACTTCCAGGAGGTCGGTCCGCCCGAGCGCGAGCTCGGTGCGCGGCCCCGCGAGTTTCTTCTGCGGCTCATGCACGCGCTGAGCGCCCAGGGGAAACTCCTCGACTGGTCGAAGTACCCCTCCGAAGGCACCGGCTACCTCGATGTGTTGGCTCCGGCACCACCGCTTCCCTGGAGCTGGCTCTCGAGGGAGGAATTCGAGCACTACCTCACGGAGTACATCTCCGCGGGAGCGGAGGCGGCGTTCATCGGCGGGCTCAATTCCTATCGGGTCGCGGACCGTAACTGGGAGCTCGGCGAGCCTTATGCGGACGCCGACATCGCGCAGCCCTCGCTCTTCATCGCCGGCGCCGAGGATGTTGTGCTCAAGATGATCCCGACCGATGCGCTCGATGTCATGCGCCGCCGCGTGCCCGCTTTGCGCGACATCGCACTCATCAAAGGCGCCGGACACTTCGTGCAGCAAGAGGCGCCCGAAGCGACGAACGCGGCGCTCCTTCGCTTTCTCAGATCGCTTTGATCGCGAGGAAGCGCGTCAGGAACGCGTCCAACTCATCCGCGCCCCGGCAGAACGCCGCCGGGAAGAGCTCAACCATGTTGGCTCCGACGCGCACAAGTTCCGGTACCGCAGCGAGGGTCGCCTCGAGGTCGGGGGTGCCATCGCTTCGGAACACGAACCGCGGCACCACGCGCACCGTGAACGCCTTCGGATCGCGTCCACGCTTCTCGAGCGCCGCACGGAGCTCCGCGATGACGGGGGCGAGTTTTGCGGGATCCTGCTCCATCGGGATCCAGCCGTCGGCGACCTCCGCCATGCGGGCGATGTTGCGCGGGTTCGGCGCGAGTCCGAGCCAGATCGGAATGCGCGGCTGGACCGGGCGTGGGTACGCGTGGATCTTCTCGAAATGTACGGTGAGCCCCCGGAAAGTGGCAGGGGCTTCGCTCCAGAGCAATCGGCAGACCCGAATCTGCTCATCGAGGCGCGCGTAACGTCCCTCCCACGGCACCCCCGAAGCATCGTATTCCTCGCGCTGCCAGCCGACGCCGAGACCGATGCTGACGCGACCCCGAGACAAGACATCGAGCGTTGCGAGTTGCTTCGCGAGCAGGACCGCAGAACGAAGCGGTGCAATCACGATCCCCGTCGAGAGACGGATGCGCTCGGTGACCGCCGAGAGCGCGCCGAGCACGGTGAGCGGCTCGAACCAGGGGAAGTCGAGCGGGGCCGGGAACTTCCCGTAAGGGTAGTTCTGCAGGTTCTCGCCCATCACCACATGATCGGTGAGGCTGACCAAGTCCACTCCGCGGGCATCCGCCTGACGCACGATCGAGGTGATCGGTGCGAAGTCACCGCCGAACCACCTCTGGAGGCCATAAAGGCCGATTGCCACCTGGATCATGGGTTTGCCTCGACTGCTGCGATGCTCACCTTACTTTATCGGGCACCGCCCTCCTCGCAAACCCTCGGATGAACGAGCACGTCCGCGCGCTTGCTACACTCATCGCCATGTCGGTACCTTCGGTCGCGATCGTCGGCGGCACGGGCAAGCTCGGTGCCGCCCTGGCACGCCGCTGGGCGCAGGCGGGTTACAAGGTCGTGATCGGCTCCCGCGATGGCGCGCGCGCCAAGGAGGTGGCTGAGGCGCTCGGACGTGAACTCGGCCGGCACATCGATCACGATTTGAACCGCCCTGCCGCCGAGCGTGGCGAAATTGTCGTGGTCACTGTGCCTTACGCCGCGCAGGGGGAGACGCTCGCCGAGATCCGCGCCGCCGTGCTCGGCAAGATCGTGGTCGACACCACCGTACCGCTCGTGCCCCCCAAGGTCATGCGCGTGCAGCTGCCGCCCGAAGGCGCGGCCGCGGTGCGGGCGCAACGATTGCTCGGTGATGCGGTCACGGTCGTCTCCGCCTTTCACAACGTCGCCGCCGACAAGCTCGCGACCGACGACGTGATCGACTGCGACGTGCTCATCTTCTCGGACGAGCCGGCAGCCCGGAGCCGCGTCGTTGAGCTCGTACGTGCCGCCGGACTGCGCGCGATCGAAGGCGGAGTGCTCGCGAACTCTGCGGCCGCCGAAGCCCTCACCTCGGTACTCATCTTTATCAATAAGAAGTACCGTGTCGATGGCGCCGGCGTGCGCATCACGGGTGGCCTCACGGAGCCAGACGACGAATGAGTGGCGGCTTGGCACCGCTCACGCTGACGGCGCTGCGCGGCATCGGGGAGGTGTCTTCGGGGAGCGATCTAGCCGCACTCATTCAGACAGCGCTCGAGAAGGGCGGACTCGCGCTCGCTGCGGGGGACGTTCTGGTCATCGCGCAGAAGATCGTCTCCAAGGCCGAAGGCCGGCGCGTCGACCTCAAGGAGGTAATTCCGAGCGTGCGAGCGCGCGAGCTCGCCACGCTCACGCAAAAAGACGCGCGACTCGTCGAATTGATTCTCGCGGAATCGAGCGAGGTGCTGCGGGCACGACCCAATGTCCTCATCGTGCGGCATCGACTCGGCTTCGTCACGGCGAACGCCGGCATCGACCGTTCGAATGTCGCGGACACGGCCGGCGAGGAGGTGCTGCTCCTGCCGCTCGATCCGGACGCATCGGCCGCGGCGCTCTGGAGGGCGCTCAGTGCGCGCACGGGCGTCGCCGTCGGTGTCATCGTCAGTGATAGCTTCGGCCGACCTTGGCGCAAGGGCGTTGTGAATATCGCGCTCGGCGCGGCCGGGGTTCCTGCGCTCCTCGATCGGCGAGGGGAAGCCGATCGCGCCGGCCGTAGGCTCGAGGTCACAGAGGTTGCGATAGCCGATGCACTCGCCGGCGCAGCGGGACTTCTCATGGGTGAGGCGGCGGAAGGAATTCCGGCCGTACACATCCGCGGCTTCAGTTGCGCGGGGCCGGCCTCGAGCGCCCAGGCACTCATCCGCCCGCTCGAGGAGGATCTTTTCCGTTGAGCAGCCCCGCCGTCATCGCTATTTCGGGCGGAATCGGCGGCGCCAAGCTCGCACTCGGGCTTTATCGCACACTGCCCGCGGGCACAGTGACGGTGATCGTCAATACCGGGGACGATTTTGATCACCTCGGGCTCAGGATCTGCCCGGACGTCGACACCACTCTTTATACGCTCGCAGGACTCGCTAACCCGGAGCTTGGCTGGGGAAGAAAGGATGAGACCTGGACGTTCATGCGCGTGCTCGAGTCGCTCGGGGGCGAAAGCTGGTTTCAGCTCGGCGATGGCGACCTTGCGCTCCACGTTGAGCGCACGCGGCGACTCGCGGCCGGCGAGCGGCTGAGCAGCTTCGTCGCCGATGTGGCGCGCCGGTTCGGCATCAGCGCCGACATCGTCCCGATGAGCGACGATCCCGTGCGCACCCGGGTTGGCACCGCAGACGGCACGCTCGACTTCCAGGATTACTTCGTGCGAGCGCGCTGCGAGCCGCGCGTCACATCGCTCGACTTCGCGGGTGCGCTCGCGGCGCGACCCACGCTCGGCGCGGACGCCGCGTGCCGTGCCGCATCGCTCGAAGCCATTGTCATCTGTCCTTCAAACCCCTACCTCAGCATCGATCCGATCCTCGCGGTCGGGGGCATGCGCGAATTGCTGGACGCGGCGTCGGCACCCATCATCGCGGTCACACCCATCGTCGCGGGACGGGCGATCAAGGGACCGACCGCGAAGATCATGCGTGAGCTTGGCGTACCGCTGACGCCGCTCTCCGTGCTTCGGCACTACGGCACGCTCCTCGATGGGTTCGTGCTCGATGAGCGCGACCGCAACGATTCCTCTGCTTTCGAGTGCCCGCTCCTGATCACCGACACCGTGATGAAGACGCTTGAGGACCGCGAACGGCTCGCGCGCGAGGTAATCGAGTTCGCCGCATCGCTCCGTGGGCGACGGGCCGCTCGGACATGAGCTTCTGGGCGCTCGTTCCCGTGAAGGCGCGCGCCGAGAGTAAACGCCGCCTCTCCCCGATCCTTGGCGACGAAGAGCGCACGGCACTCGTGCGGGCGATGCTCGGGCAGGTCCTCGAGGCACTCGCGCAATGCCGGGATATTGAAGGCATCTCAGTTCTCAGCCCGGAGCGGGATCTCCTGCCCGCCGATCAGGAACTCCTGCCCGACGGCGGGCGCGGACTCAACGACGCACTCGAGGGAGCGATCGAGACGCTCGCTCGTCGCGGAGCAAAGCGGGTCGCGATTGTCTTTGCGGATTTGCCCCTCGTGACCGCCGAGGATCTGAGTTCACTCCTCGCGGCAAACTCGCCGACGACGATCGCGATCGCACCTGATCGCAACGCGAGTGGCACCAACGCGCTGTGCCTCACGCTACCGACCGAGTTCCGCTTTCGCTTTGGTCCCGGGAGCCTCGTGCAGCATCTGGCGGAGGCAGCGCGTGTGGGCCTCAAACCTGTCCCCGTGCGGCGTGCCGGACTCGCCTTCGATGTCGATGAACCCGAGGACGTAACTCTTCTTAAGGCGTACGCAGCGCCGCGTTATCGCTTCCTTGCCTAGTTAATCCCCTTACTGTTGGTACGCCTCATCGATGTTTGGTGCAAAGAGCTGCATACCAGCGGGGACTGCGGCACAGGAGGGATCCCAATACGCCTGCGCGAGACGGATTTTCCCCTCGGGATTGAGCACGAAGCGATCGATCACCGTGAGGTCGAGCCCCTGGTTAAGGTGGGGCAACCGCACCTCCATCGTGAAGTGCAGAATCCCCTCGTTGCCGCAGGTCACGATCCGATGGACGCGCGGCGTCATGCGACGCATCGGATCCTGATGCGCGAAATCCCAAAAGCGCGTGACGCCCGCGTGTCCCTTGAAGGGCGGCGTGCCGACCGGGTCGTGCCACTCGCAATCCTCCGCGAACAGCGACACTAGCAGCGCCCGATCGCCGCTCTGCCAGGCGCGCACGTAGGCCTCGATCACGCTGCGAACCGCTTGCTCTGCCATCGGCTTTCTCCACCCATTTGGACTACCAGAAGCGAACCTCGGATCGCGAGCGCCCGCGACCCGTCGGCACGCGTATCATAGCTGCACCGCCCGAGGAGACCCGATGAGCCGAGTCCGGTCCGCACTGCCGGCTGTCCACCACGTCATCGCCGCGGCAGCCCGTGGCCAGCGGCCCGAGCGGCTGCAGTCCCTCGAGCTCGTGCAGGCGGAGCTCGGGGCGCTGGTGCACGCGGCGCAAGCGCTGACACTCCGTGGCCACGGGCGCGTAGTCAGCTACTCGCGCAAGGTCTTCATCCCGCTCACCCAGCTCTGCCGCGACGTCTGCCACTACTGCACCTTCGCGCAAGCGCCGCGAGCGCTCCGCGAGGCGTATCTCCCGATCGAGCAGGTCCTCGCAATTGCGCGCGCGGGCGCCGCCGCGGGCTGCAAGGAGGCGCTCTTCACGCTCGGGGACAAGCCGGAGCTGCGCTATCCCGCGGCGCGGCGCGCGCTCGCGAGGCTCGGCTTCGCGAGCACGCTCGAGTATCTCGAGCACGCGGCGCGCACGGTATATGAGGAGACGGGTCTCTTACCGCACCTCAACCCCGGAGTAATGAGCGCGGAGGAGATTTCCCGCCTGCGCAAGGTGTCGGTCTCCATGGGGCTCATGTTGGAGACCGCGAGCGAGCGACTCTCGGCGCGCGGTGGCCCGCATTTTGGCTCCCCCGACAAGCTCCCGATCCGTCGCCTCGAGACGCTGCGCGCCGCGGGCGAACTGCGCGTCCCGTTCACGACGGGACTGCTGATCGGCATCGGCGAGACACGCGCGGAGCGCATCGAGGCGCTGCTCGAGCTGCGTTCGCTGCATGACACGCACGGACACCTGCAGGAAATCATCCTCCAGAATTTCCGCGCCAAGCCCGGTACGCGCATGGCGGCCGCGGCTGAGCCACCCCTTGAGGAACACCTTTGGACGATCGCCGTCACGCGACTCATCTTCGGTGCGCACATGTCGATCCAGGCGCCTCCGAACTTGCAACCCGGGAAACTCGCTGCCCTCATAGGCGCTGGCGTCAATGACTGGGGCGGTGTGTCGCCGGTGACGCCCGATCACGTAAATCCTGAAGCACCTTGGCCGCATCTTGAGGTGCTCGAGCGCGAAACGCGCGCGGCGGGCCGCGAGCTCATCGAGCGGCTCGCGGTCACACCGGCCTATGCGCGCGAGACCAAAGTGTGGCTGGATGGCGCGCTGCAGGCCGCTGTGATTCACCGCGCCGATAGCCTCGGGCGCGCGCGCATCGACAACTGGCACGCCGGGGCTGCGACTTCCGTACCGGCTGGCGCTCGTGCCTGGGTACGCGGAAACGCTGGACACGGGAGGGCCTCCGGTCCGCTCGGGCGGATTCTCGCGCGTGCAACGCGCGGCCTGGACCTCGGGGAGGACGAGATCACGGCGCTCTTCGCGGTGGAGGGAGCGGAACTGAGCGGTGTGCTCGCTGCCGCGGACCGCCTGCGTACGGCGGTCGTCGGTGATGCCGTCTCCTATGTCGTCAACCGCAACATCAACTACACCAACATCTGTCTTTATAAGTGTGGGTTCTGCGCCTTCTCAAAGGGACGAAGCGCTGCAAGCCTGCGGGGGCCTGCATACCGGCTCGATCTCGAGGAGATTGCGCGGCGTGCCGAGGAGGCCTGGGAGGCTGGGGCCACCGAAGTGTGTCTCCAGGGCGGCATCCACCCAAGCTACAGCGGCGATACGTACCTCGAGATCGTCAGCGCCGTAAAGGATGCCGTGCCGGGAATACACGTTCATGCATTCTCGCCGCTCGAGATCACACACGGCGCGCAGACGCTGGGACTCTCGCTCGAGGAGTACCTCGCAAGACTCAAGGCCGCTGGCCTCGCAACGCTCCCGGGTACCGCTGCGGAGATCCTCGACGATGAGGTGCGGGCGATCATCTGTCCCGACAAGCTGACCACCGCCGAATGGCTCGCGGTAATGCGCGCCGCGCACGGCATCGGGTTGCGCAGCACCGCCACAATCATGTTCGGGCACGTCGATCACCCGCGGCACTGGGCGCGGCACCTGCTCGCGATCCGCACATTGCAACGCGAGACTGGTGGCTTCACCGAGTTCGTGCCTCTGCCGTTCGTGCACATGGAAGCCCCGATCTGGCGGCGTGGCGAGGCGCGCTCGGGTCCGACGCTGCGGGAGGCGCTCCTTATGCACGCGATCGCGCGCCTCGCGCTGCACCCGCATGTCGCGAACATCCAGACCTCCTGGGTGAAGATGGGACCCGAGGGCGCGGCGCTCGCGCTGGATGCGGGCGCGAACGATCTTGGCGGCACGCTCATGAACGAATCGATCACTCGCGCCGCGGGCGGCGTGAATGGCCAGGAGTTCGACGCCACTCACATCGCCACCCTCGCACGCGGCATCGGCCGGGCGGTGTATCAGCGCACCACCCTCTATCGGCGCGCGCCCGTGCGTGCGGCGTCGGGACGCATCCCCGGTGCGCAACCCCTGCCCGTTCGGCAGACGGTCTGAGGAAAGCCGCGTTTGGCGGACGAGCCGGCCTGGGACGTCGAGACCGATCTCCTGGTCGTCGGTTCGGGCGCTGCCGGGCTGACCGCCGCGCTCGTCGCGGCTGCGCAGGGCGTGAAGGCGCTCGTCGTCGAGAAGAGCGAACTCTACGGCGGGACCTCTGCAACCTCGGGCGGCGTCATCTGGATCGCGGCGACGGAGCAGGCACTGAGCGCCGGCCACGCGGATTCCCCCGAAGAAGCGTTCGAGTACGTGCGCGCGCTCTCCGATGCCAACGTGCCCGATGAGCGAATCTGGGCGTTTGTGCGGCGCGGCCGCGAGATGGTCGCCTGGCTCACGGCGCACACCGACGTCAAAGTCCGGGCACATCCGTACGCCGACTACCATCCAGAGATGCCCGGCGGGAAGCTCGGCTGGCGTTCGCACGAAGTGTTACCACTGCACGCGAGCGAACTCGGCGCGGACTTCGAACGGCTGCGGCCACCGCATCCTGCCGTCCAATTCCTCGGCAAAGTGAGTTGGACACTCGAGGAGACAGGTGGCCTCCTCTTTCGTGGCCCGGGCTGGTGGTGGATCGCGCTCAGGCTGTTCGGGGATTATCTCCTCGACTTCCCGCTGCGCTTTTACTCGTTGCGCGACCGCCGGCTCACCCTCGGCAATGCGCTCATTGCCCGTCTGAAGCTCTCGCTCAATCGGGCGGGAGGCGAGCTCTGGCTCAACTCCCCGCTTGTCGAGCTGATCACTGCTGACCAGCGCATCGTGGGGGCCCTGGTACTCCGGGATGGTAATCGCGTGCGCATCAGGGCCCGACGTGGTCTGGTGTTAGCCGCGGGCGGCTTCGAGCGCAGTGCGCCGATGCGCGAGCAGTACCTGCCG
Organism: Steroidobacteraceae bacterium; assembly: GCA_035623585.1. Lineage (GTDB taxonomy): Bacteria > Pseudomonadota > Gammaproteobacteria > Steroidobacterales > Steroidobacteraceae > 13-2-20CM-66-19. The sequence goes on from DASPTE010000060.1 coordinate 22,928, forward strand.
CTCTCACACAATCCGCTTTGGAGCGGCTCGCAGATCAACAACACGGGCGATGGCATCGTCGCGGCGATGCGGGTCGGCGCGGGCACACTCAATATGGATTCGGCCTGGTGGGGGACCTCGCTCAGCCTTCCAGGCGAAGATCGGGCGCGGCTCCTCGCGTTCGAGCGCGCGCTCCCCGGCGCGATCATCGTCAACCAGTCGGGCAAGCGGTACATGAACGAGGCCGCCTCTTATCACATCGCGGGCCAGGAGATGATCCGCCAGCACTCGCCGCAGGCCTCGACCATCCCCTCCTATCTCCTCTTCGATGCGAAGTGGCGAGAGCGTTATCCGCTCGGGCCGATGATTCCCGACCTGCCCGACTGGATGCAGCCAGCGAACCTGCAGGCGGTACTCATCCGTGCCGAGGGCTGGGACGAACTCGCCCGCAAGATGCAGCTGTCCGGCGAAACACTCAAAGCGACCATCGCACGCTTCAATGAGCACGCGCGCGCGGGGAATGATCCGGATTTCCATCGCGGCGAGAGCGCCTACGATCGCTACTACGGCGATCCCAAGGTGCAGCCGAACCCGACGCTCCGCGCTCTTGAGACGCCGCCCTTCTACGCAGTGCCGATCTACCCGGGCGACATCGGCACGAATGGTGGAGTCGCCACCAACGAATACGCGCAGGTGTTAGATAAGGAGGGGCGCCCTATCCCCGGCCTCTACGCCGCAGGCAACATGGCCGCGACCGTGATGGGGCACTCGTATCCGGCAGCCGGGGCGACACTCGGCCCCGGGATGACCTTCGGCTACATCGCCGCACTTCACGCACTCAGCGAAAGAGCGGCAGACTAGTCAGCTAAATTCCGCACGCCTCTTAGACGGTGGCAAGCGGTGTCACCGGCGAGCCCACCGCACCCGGCAGATCGAGCGGGGGTGCGGTCAGGAGAAAACGGTTTCGTGAGTGCCCCCGAAGCCAGTGCGCGAGCTCGCGGAAATACCAGAGCTCTCCAAGGTGTATGCCGAGTTTGAAGAGGCACAGTTCGTGCAGTGGCAAAAGCGCCCCGCGCCCGCCGTTTTTCGTTGATGCTGCCATGTGGGTCGATTCCACCGCGGCGTTGTCGGCGCAGATCGCGACGATGCCGCTCTCGGCGATCCAGCGCTGCAGCCGCTCATCGGCCCCATCGAGCGCGGCGCAGCTGCGATGCAAGGTCGCGCGATCCGGCTGCTTGCGCATTTCGAGCACGAGATCCGCAAGTCCGGTGTAGAGACAAAGGAAATCTCCGTCCTCGACCCGCACGCGCTGAACTTCCATGAGACGCATGAGCGCCTCGTAGCCGACTCCCGCACCCGTGCGACCATATTCGGAATACAGGTCGACGAGCACGCCTCGGCCCTGTACGCCCGCGCGAGCCAGATTCTCAATTCCGAGGGCGCGCGCACAAGGACCCCCGGGCTCATCAGGACCAACAATGTCGGCGCCCGCTCGATAGCCGTTATAGAAGACCGCTTCCCGCACGCCGTCGCCGTCGGCATCGAACTCCGAGCCGCAATGGGCGAGCGCATCCCACTGCGTTGAGTACTGGAGGCAAAGTGTCACCGCATCGTCGCAGAACACGTCCGTGGCGCGCGGCAGCTGTTGCGAGACTCGGTGCGGATAGGCGGGCTGCCCGTTCGCGAAGCGCGTCGCCGTGAGACGCGGCGGTTCGCGGGTCTCCCAAAGTCCCACACCTCCCGGGTAATCGAGCGGAAGGCTGAGCGAGAAGACGATGCCTTCGCGCACCTCACGCACCGCAGTGAGTCGCCGTGCAGGGGTCAGGAGATTCATGCGCCCGCGCTGATCCTCGGCGCCGAAGTCGCCCCAGTTCGATCCCGACGGCCGGTTCTGCCAACGCGCCATAGCATCCATCTCCCGCGGTTCTACATGCCCTGCCCCAACGGCGGGCATACTAATGGTCCTGACCCCGCCCGCACCATGATCTGATATGCCTGAAGTCGCCGATATCCTTGCGATCCACGAGTTGCTCGCGCTCTACGGCCACATCATCGATCAGCGCGAATGGCAGCGCGTCGATGAGCTCTTCACAGACACCACCGTTTACGACATGTCGGCGTTCGGACTCGGCGTCGTACGGGGTGCTGCTGCGATCCGCGAACTCTGGAGCCGACCGGACGCCGTTCATCCCCTCGCTCATCACGCGACGAACATCGTCGTCAGCGCGGACGCGGATGGCGCGGTGCGTGTGCTCTCGAAAGGCCTCGGCGTCGGAGCCAATGGTCGGGTGGGGAGCGTCGTCTATCGCGACATCGTCGAACACACGGCGGGAGGCTGGCGCTTTGTTTCGCGCACTGCGGAGCTACGCCGCTAGCGCCTCTCAACCCCCGAGGTGCTCCTCGATTTGCCGCCACGCGAGCTCCGCGGTCGCGCGGGCGCGCCCGCCCGCTTCCCGCGCGTGGCGGCTCGCCGCCGTGCCATCGAGCACGCGCCGCATGATGCCCTGGCGGATACTCGCGATCCGAAAGAGGTTGTAGGCCATGCAGAACTCCCATGCCCGCGGCTCGATCCCCGCGCGGCCGGTGCGAGCGCAGTAGGTCGCGACGTACTCGCTCTCGGTCGGAATCCCGAGTGCGTGCAGGTCGATGCCGGCGAGGCCCCGGACCTCTCCCGCGCCAACGCGCCAGAGCATGACGTGATAGGAAAAGTCGGCGAGTGGATGCCCGAGCGTTGAGAGCTCCCAGTCGACGACCGCCAGTACGCGCGGCTCGCTCGGATGGAAAATCATGTTGTCCATGCGGTAGTCGCCGTGCACCAGAGTCGTTTCTTCGCCTGGCGGGATGTTGGCCGGAAGCCAGGCGATCAGTTTCTCCATCGCCTCGATGCGCTCGGTCTCGGAGGCGCGGTACTGTTTGCTCCAGCGCGCGATCTGCCGGGCGAAGTAGTTGCCGGGCTTGCCGTAATCGCCGAGCCCGCGGGCGACAAAATCAAGGCGATGCAGTGCCACCAGCACCCGATTCATTTCGTCGTAGATCGCAGCTCGTTCCCTCGCGGCCATTCCGGGTAGCGTCGGATCCCAAAAGTTGCGCCCCTCGACGTAGCTCATGAGATAAAACATGGTGCCGATCACGCCCTCGTCCTCGCAGAGCAGGACTGGCCGCGCCACCGGCACCTCGGATCCATGAAGCGCACTGATGATGCGGAACTCACGGTCGACCGCATGGGCCGAGGGCAGGAGGGGACCTGCGGGCTTCTTGCGCAGCACGTACTGCGTGCCGTCACCTGCTCTTACGAGGAACGTGGGATTCGATTGACCGCCCCGGAACTGCTCCACTTCTAGCGGAGCAACGAAACCCTCGACGTGGGCGGCGAGATAGCGCTCGAGGGCCGGCACTTCGAAGCGCTGCTGCTCCGCAACCGGCATCGTGCCGACAAACTCCTCGCCGCTCATCCGGCATGCTTCGCGAGTTCAAGCCGTCCGATCTGGTTGCGGTGCACTTCATCCGGTCCGTCGGCGATGCGGATCGAGCGCGCCTGCGCGTAGGCGTGGCCGAGATGGAAATCGTCGCTGAGTCCCGCAGCACCATGCGCCTGGATCGCCCAGTCGACGACCTGACAGGCAGCGTCGGCAGCGGCGATCTTGATCATCGCGATCTCGGCGCGCGCCGCCTTGTTGCCGACGGTGTCCATGAGCCAGGCGGCCTTGTAGACCAGGAGCCGCGCCTGATCGATGCGGATGCGGGACTCGGCGATGCGCTCGAGCGTCACCGACTGCTCGGCGATCGGGCGCCCGAATGCCGTGCGCGCCTTGACCCGCTTGCACATCTTTTCGAGCGCGCGCTCGGCGACCCCGATCAGGCGCATGGCGTGGTGAATGCGCCCCGGGCCCAGTCGCCCCTGCGCGATCTCGAAGCCCCGCCCCTCCCCGAGGAGGAGATTCTCGGCGGGCACGCGCACGTTCTTGAAGTCGATCTCCATGTGTCCGTGGGGTGCGTCGTCGAAACCAAACACCGGCAACGGCCTGAGCACGGTGATCCCCGGCGTGTCGCGCGGCACGAGGATCATCGATTGCTGCTGGTGTTTGGGTGCCTTGGGGTCGGTCTTGCCCATGAATATGAAGAGCCGACAGCGTGAACTCCCGGCACCCGAAGTCCACCACTTACGACCGTTGATGACATAGGAGTTGCCATCACGGAGGATGGAGCTTTCGATGTTGGTCGCATCGCTTGAGGCGACTCGCGGCTCGGTCATGGCGAACGCCGAGCGGATGGTGCCGGCAAGGAGCGGCTCGAGCCACGCCTTCTTTTGTGCCTCCGTGCCGTAGCGCTCGAGCGTCTCCATATTGCCGGTATCGGGGGCCGCGCAGTTGAACACCTCGGGCGCCCAGCGCACGCGGCCCATCATCTCGCAAAGCGGCGCGTATTCGAGATTGCTGAGTCCCGCGCCGTAGTGCGAATCGGGGAGAAAGAGATTCCAGAGCCCCACCGCCTGCGCCTTACGCTGTAACTCCTCGAGCATCGGTGGGTCCTGCCAGCGGTCCTGGCCCCCGAGCTGCGCGTAGAAACGCTCTTCGTTCGGATAGATGTGCTCATCCATGAATGCGCCGAGGCGCTTCATGTAATCACGGCTTTTTGCACTGAGTTCAAAGTCCACAGCTGACTCCTAAGAGATGGGTGCGCGCCTGCGCCGCGGGCGTGCTTGACTAATCGACGAGCAAAACGACCTTGCCCATCGCTTTGCGGTTCATCACGACATCGAGCGCCTCGGCGAACTGGGCGATCGGATAGGTTCCGGAGACGTGCGGACGCAGCCGTCCCGCCTGGTACCAGGAAAGGAGCTCCGAGAAATTAGCGGCGCTGCGCGCGGGTTCGGCCTTCGCGAACGCACCCCAGAAGACCCCGACCAGGGAGGCTACCTTTAGAAGGAGAAGATTGAGCGGGATCTTCGGGATCTCGCCGCTCGCAAACCCGATGACGAGATAGCGTCCCTGGTACGCCACACTGCGCAACACCGGCTCTGCGTACTGGCCGCCAACAGGGTCGTAAACCACATCGACGCCCTTGCCGCCGGTCAACTCCTTGATGCGCTCGCGCAAATCGGAGGTTGCGTAGTTAATCAGCGCATCCGCACCATACTGCTTGCAAAGCGCGAGCTTCTCCTCACTCGAAGCGCAGGCGATCACGCGCGCCCCCATGATCTTGCCGATCTCGACCGCCGTCAGCCCGACGCCGCCCGCGGCGCCGAGAACGAGGAGTGTCTCGCCGCTTTTCAGCGCGGCGCGATCCTTGAGAGCGTGGTGTGAGGTCGCGTACGTGATGGGGAAAGCGGCGGCGCTTGCGAAGTCCATCCGCTCGGGAAGCGGGATCACCTTGGAAGCCTCGACGAGCACTTCGTCCGCATAGCCCCCGTAGCCCGGGAAGGCGAATACCCGCATGCCGACCGAGAGAGCGCGGACGTCCGGACCCACCTCTTTGATGAGTCCCGCGACCTCGGCGCCAGGCGAAAAGGGCAGTGGCGGCTTCGTCTGGTATTTGCCTTGAACGATGAGGCCATCGAGGAAGTTCACGCCGCAGGCCTTGACGGCGATGACCACCTCGGCTGCGCCGGCGCGTTTGGGGGGTACTTCCTCGATGACGAGCTTCTCGTAAGGCGCGAACTCCTTGGCGAGCACCGCTCTCATGACGCCTCCCTCTGCCGCACCGCCTCGTAAAGCAACATCCCGGCCGCGACTGAAACGTTGAGGCTCTCCACCGCCCCGAGCTGCGGGAGCCGCACGGTGAGATCGCAGGTCTCGCGCGTGAGGTGCCTGAGTCCCGACCCCTCGGCCCCAAGCACGAGCACGACCGGACCCTTCAAATCCGCCTCGCGTGCGAGCATCCGCGCGTCAGCATCCGCGCCGACCACCCAGAGTCCGGCCTGCTTGAGCAAGCGCAACGTGCGCACGAGGTTGGTGACGACGGCGACAGGCGTGGTCTCGGCCGCTCCGGCTGCGACTTTGCGCACGGTGGGGGTGAGCTGCGCCGCGCGATCGCGCGGCACGATCACCGCGAGCGCTGCACAAGCGTCGGCGCTTCGCAGGCAGGCACCGAGATTATGCGGATCCTGCACACCATCGAGTGCGAGAAGGAGTGGCGTCTGCGCACGCTCGAGAGCGGACAGGAGGTCGTCCTCCGTCCAGGGCGGCAGTGCCATCACGTCCGCGGCCACGCCCTGGTGCGCGACTGCGCCCAGTTGTCGGTTCAGCGACCGCACCTCGACCCGCTCGACGGGCCGCTCGTGACGGCGCGAGAGTTCCTCGATGGCCCGCACACGCGGGTCGTGACGCCGCTCCGCGAGACGCACCACCCGCACGCGCTCCGGATGGCGCTCTAGCATGACGCGCACCGCGTGTACACCGTAAATCGTCTCCGTACTCTTCATTCCTCGGTAAGCGCGAGATCGACGAGGCCCTCGATCGGATTCACGGCGGCGACCACGACTTTGATGTGATCCCCTGTCGCGAGGCGGCGGCCGGTTCGGCGGCCGCGCCAGGCGTGGCCGCTCGCTTCCATCACATACTGATCGTCGCGCAAATTATCAGCGTGCAAAAGGCCGTCGACGGCCACGTCCAGAATCTGCACGAAGCAGCCGAACTCCACCACGGTGGTGATGAGTCCCTGGAAGCTCTGCCCGATGCGCTCCTTGAGATAGGTGCACTTGAGGAAACCCGACACGTACCGATCTGCTTCATCGGCGCGTCTCTCAAGGCGCGAGGTACTGTCGCCGAGTTGCGCGAGCTCCGCCCCCTGGTAGCGCACGCCCGAGCCCCCTTCGGCTGCGAGTAGTGCCTTGAGCGTGCGATGCACGATGAGATCCGGATAGCGGCGGATCGGCGAGGTGAAATGAGCGTAGTGACCGAGTGCCAGCCCGAAATGCCCGATATTGGTCGGTTGGTACAGCGCCTGGGGCATTGCCCGCACGATGAGTGACTCAACGAACGCGCGCTCGCCGGGCTCTGCCACCCGCCGGGCGATCGCCTGCAGGTCCTGCGTGCTCACCGTCTTCGGAATCCTGGCGTCGATGCCAAGGGCGCTGAGAGTTGCCGCAAGCCGCCCGAGCTTCACATCCTCGGGCTGGCCGTGCACTCGATAAAGTGTCGGCATCCGCGCCTTTGCGAGTTCCTGCGCGACGGCAACGTTCGCGAGGATCATGCATTCCTCAATGAGCCGATGGGCGTCGTTGCGTGCACGCAGCTCGATGCCGCGGACCCGTTCGCTCTCATCGATGACAAATTCCGCTTCCGCGGCGTCGAAATCGAGCGCCCCGCGCCGCCGCCGCGCCTGCACGAGCGCGCGATACACATCGACCAGAACCCTCAGGCGCTCGAAGATAGGACCGAGCTCTGCGCGCGCTGCTGGCCTTCCAACGAACAGAGCGTCGTGCGCGAGTGTGTAAGTAAGCCGCACAGCGGAGCGCATCACTGCCGGGTAGAAACGCGCGCTCTTAAGAGCTCCCGCCTTGCTGACCACCATGTCCGCGGCAAAACAAAGACGATCGACACGCGGCGCCAGCGAGCAGAGATGATCGGAGAGCGCCGTCGGCAGCATTGGCAGAACCCGTGTCGGAAAGTAAACCGAGGTTCCGCGCTCCTGCGCCTGCGCATCGAGTGCGGTTTCCGGGCGCACGTAGTGACTCACATCGGCGATCGCCACGATCAGCCGAAATCCACCCGGATGCGTCTCCGCATACACCGCATCGTCAAAATCGCGCGCGTCATCCCCGTCGATGGTGACGAGGGGCAGCTCGCGCAGATCGACACGCGAGCGCGCCTCCCGCGGATCCACTTCGGAACCAAAGGCCTGCGCTTCGCGCAGCGCCACCGGGGGAAACTCCTGCGGTAGCTCAAAGCGCGCGATCGCCGACTCGGTGGCAAGCTCAACCGGACGATCCGGATCCAGGCGCTTGGTGATGACGCCCTGCGCAGGCGAAGCCGAGCCCGCGTGACGTGTGATGCGCGCGATTACCCAGTCCCCGCCCCGAGCACCGTTCAAATCGGGCGGCGCCACTGCGCAGCGCAGCTGCAGCCGTCGGTCGGCTGCGTTCACCCACGCCGCGCGACCTTGCATCTCGACGGTGCCGAGGAACGCGCTCACCCCGCGCTCGAGCACCTGCTCGACGGATCCCGACCACCGATCATCACGATCGCGCGAGACTCTGACGCGCAGGCGATCGCCGTGGATCACACCGCGCATCTCTGGTGGCGGCAGGAAAACACTCTCCTCGAGCCCCTCGACCCGCAGAAAGCCGTAGCCGGCGCGATGAGCGCTGACCGTGCCCTCAACGAGCGAACCTGATCTCACATGCGTGGATGACGCAGCGCTGCCAGACTTGCTCTTAGAAGTGTGCTTCCCTCGAACGTCCCTCGAGCGCACCCTGTTGCTCTTGCGACCCTGGGTTCGCTCAACGCGCGGGCTTGGTGAAGATCTCGCATCGCGGGCGCGCCCGCCGAACTTTCCGCGGCGCGCTTTCAATTGACAGCCCCCGGAGCCGCTGCGTACATTGCGCCGCTTTCCTCGCCTGCCCGGGTGGCGGAATTGGTAGACGCACTAGTTTCAGGTACTAGCGGGTAACTCCGTGGAGGTTCGAGTCCTCTCCCGGGCACAAGGTTGATTTTCTTCATATTTTTCAGTGCGTTAGAAGTTCGAGAAAGGACTCGAACTTCAAGCCGCATCATAGATGATTCTTCTGTATTAGCGCAGGACGTTTCAGGTGCGGCGATCAGATCGTCAGGGCCAGCGATGAGCGCTTCTGAGGAAGGCTAGCAAAGCACTCGTAGGGGGTAATTCTAGGGGGTAATTAGAAGTTCGGTTCCTAAAGGTTCGGTTCCTTGCCGGACGGAAATCAATTACGCCGTCGGCGTGAGTAACACCGGGAAACGGATGCGAGCGCTGACGGGCTGGTGATCTTTCGTCGCCGGGATCCACCGCAACGAGCGCGTGTACTCGATGGCCGCGGCGTCAACTCGGGAATCCCCCGCGCTTTGGAACACACTCACGATGCCGAGTTTCCCATCTGCCAGTATCTCGACTTCAAGGATCACCGCCGCGGACGCACCTCTCGACAGCCCCGCTTGTTTCGCGAACACGCTTGTGTCGAACGACTGACGTGCGTGTGGCCGAGGGGCTGACGCCGGACCGACGACATCCGAGATGCCATCGTCGGGATCGTCGAAACGAATCGCTCGCAAGGTTACGAGCTCGATCGGCGGGGAACTGAGCTG
>DASPTE010000063.1:0-5019 GCA_035623585.1 Steroidobacteraceae bacterium
GTCCGCGGCCGAACATGAAGAGCGCGAACATGTTGAGAAAGATGTGGAGGAAGTTGCCGTGCAGGAAGGCATAGGTGACGAGCTGCCAGGGGCGGAAGAGCCCGCTGCCGAGCGGCCAGAGTGCAAGGTAGGGCTCCAACCGATGGGTGAGCACCGGATCGACGATGAAGACGGCGACATTGATGAGGATCAACGCCCGCGTGGCGGGTGGCAGCCGCGGAAACATCCGGCGATCTTACCGGTCGCCGCAGGTGTGCTGCAGGAAAAACGCGTCAGGCGGCGCGCAGCGCCGTGCGCATGAACTCCACCAGCGGCGCACCTGTGCTGTGGGCGACGTTAAAGCGCAGCCATGGAGTCGCGCTGCGCGCGGGCGAGAAGAGCGAGCCGCGCGCGAGGAGGATCGAGTGCGCGCGGGCGTGCTCTGCCAGTGCATCGACGGAGATCGTCTCCGGGATCCGACCCCAGATGAACATCCCCTCGGTCGTCCCTTCCTCGAACTCGATCCCCGCGGACGCGAGCGCGGCGCGCGCATCGCGGCGCATGCGCGCGAGCCGCGCACGCGTCTGCTCGATGTGACGGTTGTAACGGCCCGTATCGAGCACTTCCGAAACGAATGACTCGAGCAGCGCCGAGCCCGTGAGCACCGAGAGCACCTTGCGCTCGACGAGCTGCGCGATGAGCGCAGCATCGGCGGCGATGAAGCCCACACGCAAGGCAGGTCCTATGAGCTTCGTGTAGCTGCCGACGTAGATCACGCGCCGCAGCGCATCGATTTGCGCGAGCCGCACGCCCGACCCCGAGTACAGATCGCCGTACACGTCGTCTTCCACGAGACTGAAGCCGTACTGCTCGGCGAGCGAGAGGATGCGGTGACAGTGCGCGGGTTCGCAGCTCGAGCCAGTCGGGTTGTGCACGAGAGTCTGCATGAAGAAGGCCCGCGGCCGGTGGGCGCGGCAGGCGGCCTCGAGGGCTTCGAGATCCGGGCCGTCGGCGCGCCGCGGCACGGGCACGAGCCGCACGTGATGCGCGCGCAGCTGCTCGAAGAGCACGAAATACCCCGGGTCCTCGACCAGCACCGCGTCCCCCGGCGCAAGCAGGATCCGCGCGAGCAGATCGAAGGCGTGCGAGGCGCCGTAGGTGGTCACGATGTTGCCCGGACCCGCCGCGATGCCGTTCTGCACGAGCCGCGCGGCGATCTGCTCGCGCAGCTCGGCCAGTCCCTGCGGAGGGCAGGGGAGCCAGGGCTGGGAGCGACGACCGCGCAGCAGCCGCGTGAGAACGCCCGAGGATCCCACCTCGAGCAGCCAGTTCTCGGGCAGAAAGCCCGAGCCCGCGGGGATCACATCAGCGCGCTGGATCATGCATAGGCGTGCGAGCGCCACTGCATCGGAGCCAAGCTCAGGCAGCGCCTCGATCGCCGCGAAGGACGCCGCGGGCTGCCTCTGCGTGACGAAGAAGCCGCGCCCGGCCCGCGAGGCGATCACGCCGCGGGCGACAAGGCGATCGTACGCGTCGACGATCGTGAAGGGGCTCGCCCCGACCTGGCGTGCAAGCTTACGGATCGAGGGCAGACGCGTGCCGCTCGCGAGTTGACCCGAGCGCACGAGCTCGGTCACGCGCTCGCAGATCTGATCGACGAGGGGAACGGTGGAACTGCGACTGAGCTCGAACATGACGCTTCGCTTACCTCACCATCATGACGGCCGTGACGGCGAGTGCAAGGGCCATGGCAACGTTGAAGCCGACCCGGGCGCGCGGCACCGACAGGACGCCACGGAGCGAGCTCCCAAAGAGCGCCCAGACCGCCATGGAGGGCAACATGATGCCGACCGTGATGGCGAGCATGTAGGCCACCCGCGCGAGCAGCTCGAGCTCCTGTGGCATGAAGAGCGTGGCCGCTCCAAGGCTCATCATCCAGGCCTTGGGGTTGAGAGACTGGAACATCGCCGCCTCGAGGAAACTCACCGGCCGCGCATCCGTTTGCGCACCCGCCTCACGCGCCGCCCCCGCGAGCAGGTGCCAGCCGAGGTACACGAGATACGCAGCCCCTGCCCAGCCGAGTAACACCTGCAGCGCCGGCCAGCGGCTGAAGAGCGCGCTCAGCCCCGCGCAGACGGCGAGCAACTGCACGGCAAAACCGAACCCGACGCCGCCGATGTGCGGGAGCGTCCTGCGGAATCCGAAGTTCGCTCCCGAGGCCGTGAGCATGACGTTGTTCGGCCCGGGAGTGATCGACATGACGAAGGTGAAGGTCATGAAAGGCACGGGGTTCAGCATCGGGGCTCGTTCCATCGCCAGGTTCCGGGAGTGGAAGCTTCGCCCGTCGGGCAGGCGCGCGTCAGATACGCAAGGCTGCTCCACTCACCGCACTGTACCGGGTGCTCGCCGGTACGGCCGCGATATGATGCCGCGCCATGAGTGAGGCCTTCATCTGCGATGCGGTACGGACCCCGATCGGCCGCTACGGCGGGGCGCTCTCGATGGTGCGGCCCGATGATCTCGCGGCGGTGCCGATCGTCGCGCTTCTTAAGCGCAACCCTGGGCTCGATCCGGTGGCGATCGAGGACGTGCTGCTTGGGTGCGCGAACCAGGCGGGCGAGGACAACCGCAACGTCGCGCGCATGGCGGCGCTCCTTGCGGGATTGCCGGTGACTGTGCCGGGAGCCAGCATCAATCGCCTCTGCGGCTCGGGGCTCGATGCGCTCGCGGGCGCGGCGCGCATGATCCGCGCGGGCGAAGCGCAACTCGTGCTCGCCGGCGGGGTCGAATCGATGTCGCGCGCCCCCCTCGTCATCCCTAAGGCCGACACCGCCTTCAGTCGCCGCGCCGAGATCTTCGACACGACGATCGGCTGGCGATTCGTCAACGCGCGCATGCGTGAGCTCTACGGCACGGATTCGATGCCCGAGACGGCCGAGAACGTCGCCACGGACTTCCACATCGAGCGCGCCGATCAGGACTGCTTTGCGCTGCGGAGCCAGGAGCGCACCGCCCGCGCCTACGCCCGCGGCTTCTTCGAGCGCGAGCTCGTGCCGGTCGAGACGGCGCAGCGCGGTAAAGCGCCGCTCCTCGTGAGCCGCGATGAGCATCCGCGCCCGGCGACGACACTCGCGGAGCTCGCGGCGCTGCCGACGCCCTTTCGCACCGGGGGCTCGGTGACCGCGGGTAACGCTTCGGGCGTGAACGATGGCGCCTGCGCGCTGCTCGTCGCCTCGGAGGCGGCGGCCCGCAAATACCAACTGACCCCGCGCGCGCGGGTCATCGCCGCGGCGAGCGCCGGCGTTGAGCCGCGCATCATGGGCATGGGCCCGGTGCCGGCGACGCGCAAGGTGCTTGAGCTCGCGCACCTCAAGCTCGCGGAGATCGACCTCATCGAGCTCAACGAGGCATTCGCGGCGCAGGCGCTCGCGGTGCTGCGCGAGCTCGCACTCCCCGACGATGCCGAGCACGTGAATCCCAACGGCGGCGCCATCGCGCTTGGGCATCCCCTCGGTATGTCGGGCGCGCGCCTCGCGACCACCGCCACCTGGCAGCTCGCCGCAACCGGTGGCCGCTATGCGCTTTGCACGATGTGTATCGGGGTGGGGCAGGGCATCGCGCTCATTCTCGAGCGCGTCTGAGTTCTCGTTCGGGCTCCCGCTGTTCGTCCGCGCTACCCATCCAGGGCAGTCGGTCGAGATCGAGATTGCCGCCGGTGAGCACGATGCCGATGCGGCGGCCGCGCCAGCTCTCGCGCGGCTCACGCAGCGCCGCGTAGGCGACAGCGCCCGAGGGTTCGACCACGATCTTGAGCACTTCCCAAAGCTCGCGCATCGCCCCGATGATCGCCTCCTCCGACACCGTGACGATGTCATCGACGCGGCGACGGATCTCGGTGAAGGTGCGCTCGCTGAGCGCCCCACGCAGACCATCCGCAATGGTGTTCGGGTGCTCGCTCGGGAAGAGCCTGCCCGCGCGGAAACTGCGCGCGGCATCGTCGGCGCCCGCGGGCTCCACGCCGATGATGCGGATGCGGTTCCTCAGCGATTTGGCCGCGACCGCAGTGCCGCTCACGAGCCCCCCACCGCCCACCGGGGTGAGAATGACGTCGAGCTCGGGCACTTGCCCGAGGAACTCGAGCGCGCAGGTCCCCTGGCCCGCCATCACGGCGAGATCGTCATAGGGGTGTACGAGTGTGGCGCCGGTCGCCTCGATCAGCTCGCGCGCCGCCCTCTCGCGTGCGACGAGCGTCGGCGCGCAATAGGTGACCTTGGCCCCAAAGCGCTCGACGTTGGCGCGCTTGGCTCGCGGTGTGTTTTCGGGCATGACGATGTAGGCCGGGATGGCGCGCAGAGCCGCCGCTCGCGCAAGCGCCGCGGCGTGATTCCCCGAGGAGTGCGTGGCGACGCCCCGCTGCGCTTGCGTGGTGGAAAGCGCGAACACGGCGTTGGTGGCGCCGCGCGCCTTGAAGGCACCGCACTTCTGGAAATTCTCGCACTTGAAATAGAGCTTGGCGTCCGCTTTCTCATCGAGCGTCGTGCTCGTGTGCACGGGCGTCACGCTCACCTTGCCGGCAATGCGTTCGCGTGCCGCCGCGATCTGCTCGAAGCTAAGACCTGAGGATTCCGTGCCCATGCGGGCGAGGAGCATGGGCACCGCGTGTGCGGGCGGTCAAGCTCGCCAAGGAACTAGTGCGCCGCGACGCGCGCGCCAGCGCCTCCCGAAGATGCCGCGAGGCGTGCGAGTGCGCCATTCACATCGAGTGCGTGCGGGGGCTCGTCGGCGGGGGCGCTGAGGAGCGTGGCGATTGCCGGAGTCCCAAGATGCGTCGGCGCCGCCGATATGAGGAGCGCCACGACACCCGTCAGTTCCGCCGCCGCCACCGAACTTCCCGATTCGAAGTCGTATTGCGCGCTCGGACGCAGCGTCAGGACGTGCTCCGAGGGCAGTGCAAAGGTGCCGCGCGGGAGCGCGCGCTCACTCCCGCCCGCGACCAGCACGCCCGGGATGGCAGCCGGAAAAGCCGCGTCGGGGCCTGCG
>DASPTE010000069.1:0-6932 GCA_035623585.1 Steroidobacteraceae bacterium
ACCTTCTTGGCGCCGCCTTTGAGATGCGCGCCCGCCTTCGCCTTGCTGGTGAAGAGCCCGGTGCATTCGAGCACGTACTCGACCCCGACCTCGCCCCAGGGGAGCTTTGCCGGGTCGCGCTCGGCGAACACGCGGATGCGATCGCCGTTCACGACCATGGAGTCGCCGTCCACTTTCACCTCGCCCGAGAACTTGCCATGCACGCTGTCGTAGCGCGTCAGGTGCGCATTGGTCTTCGAATCGCAAAGGTCGTTAAGGGCCACGATCTGGAGCTCCCCGGTGCGCCCGGACTCATAGAGTGCGCGCAGCACGTTACGACCGATGCGTCCATAACCATTGATACCGACCTTTATTGCCATCGACTCATCTCCCCAGGAGTTCGCGGATTTGGCGACCGATATTAGCGGCCGTGAAGCCAAAATGCGGAAACACATCGGCCGCCTTGCCCGAGGCGCCGAAGCGATCGATACCAAGTACGCGTCCCTCGCTCCCGGCGTAGCGCCACCAGCACTGCGTAGCGCCCGCCTCAACCGCGAGGCGGCGCGTGAGCGAGCGCGGCAGGACGCTCTCGCGATAAGCCTCGTCCTGAGCCTCGAACGTCTCGAAGGACGGCATCGAGACGAGCCGCACGCGCGCCCCGGCCGCATTCGCTTCCTGCACGGCCTGCGCGGCGATCCCGATCTCCGATCCGGTGGCGATCACCAGACACTCGGGAGAGCCGCTCGGCTCGATCAGGGCGTAGCCGCCGCGGCGGATGTTCGCGAGCTGCGCCGGCGTGCGTGCCTGCTGCGGCAGCGCCTGACGCGTGAGCGCGAGTGCGGTGGGGCCCGCGCGCTCAAGGGCGAGCGTCCAGGCGACGGCGGTCTCGGCGGCGTCGCACGGGCGCCAGAGGTTCATGTGCGGTATCGCACGCAGGCTGCTCAGTTGCTCGATCGGCTGATGCGTCGGCCCGTCTTCGCCGAGCCCGATCGAGTCGTGCGAATACACGAGTATCACCCGCACCTGCATCATGCAGGCGAGGCGCACCGCGTTGCGCGCGTAGTCGGAGAACACGAGGAAGGTCCCGCCGTAGGGGATGAAGCCCCCGTGCAGCGCAATGCCGCTCAGGATTGCGGTCATGCCGAACTCGCGCACACCCCAGTGCAGGTAGTCACCGGCTTTGACCGCGGGCGGCGTGACCGTTTCGGCGCCCTTGAAGAGCGTGCTGTTCGATTGGGTAAGATCCGCCGAGCCGCCGAGGAGCTCTGGAAGCGCAGGCCCGAGGATGTTGAGGGCAGCCTGTGAGGACTGCCGTGTCGCCTGCGGTGCACTTTGCGCGAGCGACTCCTTCACGACGCGCGCGGCGGTATCCTGCCAGTCCCCAGGCAATGTCCCGCTCGTGCGCCGCTCGAATTCGCGAGCGAGATCCGGGTGCGCGCGCGCATAACCCGCAAGCAACTCCCGCCATGCCGATTCGAGCGCTGCTCCTTTTTGGCGGTGATCCCAGGCGGCCAGTAACTCCGCGGGCACGACGAAGGGCGGGTACGGCCAGCCGAGTGTCTTGCGCGCCGCGGCCACCTCGTCCGCCCCGAGCGCCTCGCCGTGCGCGTCCTTGGTGCCCTGCTTGTGGGGCGCCCCGTAACCGATGATGGTCTTGCAGTCGATGAGTGAGGGGCGCTCGGTCTCGGCGCGCGCCGCCTCGATGGCGGCCTTCACGGCCTCGCCATTCAGGCCATCGACGTGCGGCACCACGTGCCAGCCGTAGGCGGCGAAGCGCTTGGGCGTGTCGTCGGTGAACCAGCCGCTCACCTTGCCGTCGATCGAGATGCCGTTGTCGTCGTAGAAAACGATGAGCTTGCCAAGCGCAAGCGTGCCGGCGAGCGAACACGCCTCATGAGAGATGCCCTCCATGAGACAGCCATCGCCACAAAACGCGTAAGTGTAGTGATCGACAACGTTGAAGCCCGGCCGGTTGAATTCGATGGCGAGGAGCTTCGCCGCGAGCGCCATGCCAACCGCGTTGGCAAGTCCCTGGCCGAGCGGCCCGGTGGTGGTCTCGATGCCGCGCTCGGGATCGTGCTCCGGGTGACCGGGGGTGACGCTCCCGAGCTGGCGAAAACCCTTGAGGTCCTCGATCGTGAACGGATAGCCGGTCAGATATAAAACCGAATAGAGCAGCATCGATCCGTGCCCGTTCGAGAGCACGAAACGGTCACGATCCGGCCAGCGTGGATTCGCCGGGTTGTAGCGCAGATAGTCGCCCCACAGCACCTGCGCGATGTCCGCCATGCCCATCGGCATGCCCGGGTGCCCGGAGTTCGCGCGCTGCACGGCGTCCATCGAGAGTGCGCGGATGGCGTTGGCGAGTTCCCGACGTGTAATCATGAGTATTCTTTGCGCCGCTTTCGGGCCGCATTCTCCGGCGGCAAGCGCCGCGTTGCGCCTGCGGCGCTCTGCCGCAGGGGCGCGCATTTTCCACCACTCGCGCCCGCCGCTCAAATCGCCCGCTGTCGCGCCCCTCGGACGGCCCGCGTGAGCGCGGTCGCGGGGCGGCGACGTTTTGACCTCGGGCGCTGCGCATGTATTGCGCGAGGCAACTTAAGTTCCCGAGCCTCGACCTTGAGCGCGGGCTTGTTTCACATTATGCGAACCGCGTAGCGGTACAGCGTCATGTTTGCGTGCGAGCGACACCTTGTGCGTGGACTTGGTTCACTGCAGTATCGCTGGGGCCTCTGCTACGCTTTTTTTGCATGAGCGCAGTACGGCTAATCCAGTTCACGGACCCGCATCTTTATGCGGATCCGCGCGAATCGTTGCGCGGCGTAGCGACCCTTCCGGCGCTGACGGCGGCGCTCACGAGTGCACAAAAGCGCGAGTGGCCGCCCGACGCGCTGCTAGTGACCGGGGATCTGGTGCAGGACGATCCGGGCGGTTACCCGCACCTGCGTCGCCTGCTCGGCGTGTTGGGATTGCCCGTGCTGTGCTTGCCAGGCAATCACGACGAACCGGAAGCGATGCGCCAGGAACTCAGCGGCAAGCCCTTCGTGCTCGGCGGTCACGTCGATCTTGGGCGCTGGCGCATCATCCTCCTCGACAGCTGCATTCCCGGGGTTGCGAGCGGTGCGCTGAGCGCCGCCGAACTCGCCGCGCTTGATGCAGCGCTCGCGAGCGCCGGCACGCGTCACTGCCTCGTGGCGCTCCACCATCATCCGGTGCCGATGGCGAGCCGCTGGCTCGATCGGGTAGGACTTACGAACGCGGCCGAGTTTCTGCACACCATTGACGCACATCCGAACGTGCGTGCGATAGTGTGGGGACATGTGCATCAGGCTTACGACGGCGTGCGCAAGGGCGTGCGCCTCCTCGCCACCCCTTCGACCTGCGCGCAGTTCCTGCCGAACGCCGACGACTTCGCGGTCGATCGCCGCCCGCCCGCCTATCGCACCCTGGAACTGCGCGCGGATGGCACGCTTCTGACGGAGGTCGTGTGGCTCGAACAGTACTGCTTGGGCTCCTCGCATCCAGCCTCCTCGGCGGCCTGAATGCCCATGCCGCGGGCCCGGTGTGGGCCATCCGCGGCGCGCACAACACCGTCTATCTTGCCGGCTCTGTGCACCTGCTGCCCGTGCAGGATTCCGCGTTGCCCCCCGCGTTCGAGCGCGCCTATCGCGACAGCTCGCGCCTGGTGATGGAGCTCGATCTCGGCAAGGTCGACCAGATGGCGGCGGCGAACTGGATCACCGTGCACGGCGCGCTGCCGGCCGGCACCGACCTGCGTAGCGTGATCGGTGCGCCGCGCTATCTGCGCGTGAGCGTCGCTGCCCAGGAGGTAGGGCTCCCCGGCGGGATGCTCGACAACCAGGCGCCCTGGGTGGTCGCACTCGAGCTCGCCGATCTCGAATACGTGCACATGGGCTTCGATCCGGAGGCGGGCGTCGAGGCACAGCTCCTGCGGCACGCGCAGAGCGACGGCAGGCCGACTGCGGGACTTGAGAGCATCGACGAGGAGCTCGGCGGCCTCGAGGCGCTCTCGCGCGCTGACCAACTGCGCATGCTCGATCTCACGCTCGATGAGCTCAAGGACACGCCGAGCGAAACTCAGGAAGTGCTCAGCGCCTGGCGGCATGGCGATGCTACGCGGCTCGCACAGCTCCTCTCCCGCGAATACCAATCCTTCCCGGCGCTTTACCAGTTCCTGGTGAGCGCACGTAACAAGCGGTGGCTCCCCGAGATCGAAGAGCTCCTGCAACGCAGCGATAACTCGCTCGTCGTTGTCGGCTCGCTCCACCTGGTCGGCGAGGGAGGCTTGCTCGAGCTGTTGCGCAAAGATGGCCTGACGCCCGTGCAGCTCGAGTAGTGTTCACCCGCTAGCGCGCCGGCGCCGTCACGCTCGAGTGCGTGGCGGTACGAACCGAATAGAAGCGCCAAAGCGGCAGCGTGAGAAGCAGCGTCCAGACGAGTACGAGCCAGCCGACGAAACCATCGAAGCGACTCAGGAGGAAACTGAGCGGCGCCGAGCGCAGCGGCTGAGTGAGCTCGTGTGTCAGCAGCATGACCCATACCCAACCTGCGTGCAGCCCCATGCACGCGGCGATGTTGCCGGTCGCAGCGCGCACCAAACCGAGTGCGACCCCGACAGCGAAAAGCGCCAAGAAAGCGTCTGCGATGGATGAGGGGTCGGCGAAGGCGCGCAGCGTCCCGGCGACGAGGTCGAGCCCGCTGTGCGGCGTCACCTGCTCGGGGGCGATGTGGTAACTCGCGAAGAAGTGCGTCGCTGCGTAGAACGCCGCCGTCAGCAGTACCGCAGCCCGAGTCCCCGACTCGCGCTCGATCGCCGTCTGCATGGCCCCGCGCAGAAAAGTCTCCTCGATGAATGCCACCGCGAGCCCACTTAGCGCACGCAGCGCGACGAGCTTGGCGATTACCGCCCCGGAAAGCTTCGCCGCCGGCGTCCAATCGAGCAGCCCGAGGGCGCTCATGAGAGCGACGCCACCGAGCATGGTCGCAACGCCAATCGCCGCCCCGAGCGCCAGCTCGCGCAGAAAGGCGGCGCGCGGCAGGCCGTAACCGAGGCTCGTGCGGTCGGCGACCTTGAGGTGACGCGCGAGCGGCCAGAAACCCAAAGCGAGCACCAGCATGCCGATGCGCTCGCCAATGCGGTGGAAGGGAAAATCGAAGTGCGGGTGCAGGAGCAGCCAGGCGGGATAAGCGCACGCGGCGGTCACCGCGCACGCGATGGCCAGGAGGCCAACAAAGGAGAGCAATGCCCGCATGGGTCGGTGTCGACTCTCTTGCCACAACCGGGCCGACCCGCATAGCTTATGGTGATCTTCGCGCCGTGAGGAGTCATGCCCGCCACCCCGCTGCAGCCGGTCGTCATCTGGTTCGGCCGGGTCGGCGACATGATTCTGCTCACCGCGCTGCTTGAGATCCTGCACCGGCGCTACGGGCGAGCCTGTCACGTGATCGGCGCGGGTTCCTGGCCGGCGCAGATCTATGCCGCGCACAGCGATGTGGCGCGCGTCTCGGCGCTGCATCGCTACACCGCCTGGCTGTTTGATCGTGCCTTCTGGCGTCTCGTACGGCTCTTGCGTGCGAGCCCGCAGAATCCGGTCTATGTCTGCGAGATGGACCGGCGCAAGCTCGCGCGCATCGAGCGCGTGCTGCGCTTCGCGGGCATCGCGCGCGAGCGCTGCCTCTTCATCACTGAGCAGCCGGGCATCACCGCCACGCACTGGGTGGACCGTCTCGTCGCGTTCGCGAAACTGACGCCGCCGGCGTTCGACGCCCGCGACTATCCCTGGCCGTCCCCGCCCCCGCCCTGCGCGCCGCATCTCGAGGTGGCGCCCGCGGCGCGCGCCAAGTGCGACGCGTGGATCGATGCGCGCGGCTGGCGCGGGCGAGCGCTCATCCTCGTGCAACCGGGCAACCGCCGCACGATGCGCGGCAAGCGTCTTGAGCTCTCGGCCGAGGACGACAAGGTCTGGCCGACCGCACGTTGGGCGGAGCTCCTGCACAGGATCCACGCGCACATGCCCGAGGCGGTGATCATCCTCTGTGGGGCGCCGCGCGAAACCCTGCTTCTCGGATGGATCGCCGATGCGACGCGCCTCGCGGCGGTTGCGAGCGCGGAGTTGCCGCTGCCCGAGCTCTTCGCACTGTGCGCGAGCGCGCACAGCATGATTTCGGTCGACACGGGCCCTGCCCACGCGGCCGCGGCGCTCGGCCTCCCGCTCGTGGTGCTCTTCGGGGCAAACACCCAGGCCGAGTGGCTACCGCGCAGCCCCTCGGGCTCGGCGGTCATCGGACTCGGTGGTCCCCCGAGCTCGCACCGTCTCGATGAAATTTCGGTCGATCGGGTGTTTGACGCCTGGTGTTCGCTACCGCTCGTCGAGAGCAGCCCACCCGCTCCTGTCAAAGCGCAAGCAGCGCGCGCCAGCCCGCCGTAACGCTCCGCAGGCGAAAGCGCACATCGGGTGCCGCCTTTGGCCGCGCGCCCTCGTGCCAGGCGCGGATGCGCTCGACATAGGCGTCGAAGAGCCCGGCGGCGCCCGCGAGGCGCGCGGGGAGGAGCCGCCAACTCGGTGCGAGCGCACCGAACGCGGCCTCGTAGAGGCGGTAGGCGTCCCTCATGGGCAGTACCTCCTCCGCATCGCCGACGATTTCGCGCGCCGCGCCGCAGTCGAGCGTGAGTACCGGCGTGCCGAGCGCGTGCGATTCGGCGAACACGAGGCCGAATGTTTCAGGGATGAGGAAGTTCGGATGGAAGGTGCAGAGCGCGCTGCGCACCTCGGCGTGCATGCGCGGCTGCCGCTGGGCGCCCAGGAACTCGACGCCATCGCGGCGCACACCCGGTGCGCTTTTGTAACCGGGGTTGCCGACGACGAGACGCAAGGCGGGGATCGCGCGCTTGAGCGTCGCGAAGACGTCGAGCGCAAAATGCAGTCCCTTGT
>DASPTE010000090.1:0-5544 GCA_035623585.1 Steroidobacteraceae bacterium
GGCCCTTCCGCCGCCTGACGCTCGAGCAGGTGGTCATCGAGTACGATCCGGGCATCGATCCGCTCTCCCTGCGTGATCTCACCTACATGCGCAAGAGATGCGAGCAGCTTGGCATCAAGTTCGACCCGCAGGATGGCCCCGGAGCGTTGCAGGTCAGGATCTTCGAGCACACTGCGGAGAGCGCGCTGCTCGATCCCACCTTTATCTACGCCTATCCGGTCGAGGTCTCACCGCTCTCGCGCCCGAATGATCACGACCCCTTCGTCGCCGATCGCTTCGAGTTCTATATCGCCGGCCGCGAGGTCGCCAACGGCTTCTCCGAGCTCAACGATCCCGAGGAACAGGCGGCACGCTTTCGTGCCCAGGCGGCGCGCAAAGACAAGGGCGATGAGGAGGCCATGTTCTATGACGCCGACTACGTGCGCGCACTCGAATACGCGATGCCACCCACCGCGGGCTTGGGGGTGGGCATCGACCGGTTGGTGATGTTCTTCACCGACTCCGCCTCGATCCGCGATGTGATTCTCTTCCCGCAGATGCGTCCCGAGGCGGAGTGAGGGAGAGCGCCGCGCGAATCCCCGCCTAGCGCGAGCAAAGAAGCGCGAGTAAGCCGCGCGCCGGCCGCAAGCCCGCGAGCTGCGTCGGCTCAGCGCGCCGCCGTCTTCTTACTTGGATCGTCCGCGGGGTTGACGTATGTGATGCCGAACGGTCCTTGCAGGTGAATCTGGATCGTCGCGCCCATGGTCGTGTAGGCCCAGTGGTGCATCTGGGCCGGCACGGCGCCGTAGCCGCCGGCGGTCAGATGCTGTGCATGTGCCTTGTCGATCGCGTCACCCATGCCGATGGAGAAATCGCCGCTGAGCACCGTCACGTGCTCGTCCGTCGGATGGAAGTGCGGTGGAACCTTGTAGCCGGGCGGCAACTTGAGACGCACCGTGACGCTGCCGGTCTTAGCCGGATCCCCTTCGAGCACCGCAAATTTTGCGCCGGGCGGGAGAGACGGCGGTGGCGGGCCCCACTTCACTGCCTTACCGCTTAACAGTATCGGCGTGTCCGCAGCGCTGGCGAGGCCTCCGATGATGCCTAACGATACTCCGAGTAACAAAACCGTCTGACGAATCGTCATAACCCCCCCCTCCCATTTGTCGCGCGTCGCGAGGATACGCCGATTGCCGCTCGCCGGAAATCTGCGACGCAACATGCGTACAGAACCGTAAGCCTGTCGGCGCCACCCCTCATCCGATCGTTTATGGATCAACAGCGCGAGCGCAGCCGCCCGAGATGGGCGTTACCCAATCGGCTCCCGAATCCTCTGATATCGGGCAACCACTCGCTCGCGTTAGCGAGTGGCTTCTCGAGCACATCGCAGGCCCGCTCGAGATCGCCGAGCTTGCTGTATCCGCAGGCGACGTTGTACTGCGTCAGATCGTCGTCCGGGTTAGCGTTAAATCGCGGCGCGCAAGGATGCAGCGCCTCAGTCCGGTAACGCGTACGGCAGCGCAAGCGCCTGCGCCGCGATCCGGTTCCCAACCCGATGGTCGGCGCGCGTGTCAGCCGCGGCCGCTTCTGCCGCAGCAAGCGGTGCGACCGCGAGGAATTCGCTTCCACCCCCCTCGAGCGTCACAGCCTCCACGACCTTGAAGGCGCGCCCGTCGGGAAGCTCGCCGCTGTCACCGGGTTTGAGCAGCACCTCCTCGTGGGTGAAGAAGCGCTGCAGCCGCCGCTTTACGCGTCCGCGGTAGTGCGCGCGTGCGATGACTTCCTGACCCGTGTAGCAGCCTTTGTCGAAGGCGATCGCACCGAGCACATCGAGGTTCAGCATCTGTGCCACAAACTCCTCGCTCGTGGACGCGTAAACCTGCGGTTCGCCCGCGGCAACGTTCAAGCGTTGCCAGTGCTTGAGGGGCGCCGCGGTCGCGGCGGCAAGATCCGCTGGCAGCTGAGCATCGCGCGGCGAGAGGAGGAGCCAGCGCTCGGGTGCGTTTGCCGCGACGCACACCGCGAGCGAATTGCCTATGCGCGCGGAGCCGTGCTGGACTTTCGGCAAGGCGACAGCGAGAGCGGCGCTCATGGCAGCCGGGGCTGCAGGAGCGGTGAGACCTGTCACGCGCCAGTGCGCCGACTGGTCAATGAGTTGCACCTTCGCGCGCAACACGTATTTCGTGAGTCGGCCGACGACCGGCCCAATGAGCTCGCGCGGCAGGATTGCAAGCATCTCATCAGGCGTGCTCTCGATGAGGAGCAGTAGCGCGATCACCCGACCCTGCGGGTTGTGGAAGCCGGCGAGCTGCGCGCGTGCGGCACTCAGCAGCGTCACATCACTGGAGAGCTGCCCCTGAAGGAATTTCACCCGGTCTGCCCCGCCGACGCGCAGGACACCGAGTGTTTCAAGTGCAACTGAGTTCCATTCGCTTGTCATGGAGTTGAGCGACTGTTTGCGTCTCGCCTGCGCATGGCCGGGTGGGGTGAATTCTGGCAGACTAAATGTATATGTCGACGGACGATCGCAAGAGCCCGCCGCCCGCGGCTGCAGCGGAACGCGACGAGGCGGACACGACCCTTGCCGCACCGTCACCGCCGAACGCGCGCGTGCGTGAGATCGGCGGTCGCGTGGGCCCCGAGCCCACGCGCTTCGGTGACTGGGAAAAGAACGGCCGCTGCATCGATTTCTAAGGTCCATGCTGAAGCGGCCGCTATCGCCCCACCTCGAGGTGTACAAGCTTAAGTACACGCTCATTGGCTCCGGCATGCATCGCCTGACGGGGCTTGGGCTCTCGGCCGGATTCGTGCTGCTCGTGTACTGGCTCATGGCAGTTGCGGGCGGTGCGCGCGCGAATGCGCACGCGTCGCGGCTTCTCTCGCTCCCGGTCGCGAAAGTTCTGTACGCGCTCCTCATCATCGCGTTTTCTTATCATCTGCTTGCCGGGATCCGCCATCTCATCTGGGATACAGGACGCGGGCTCGAGCGCAAGCCGGCAGAGCGAAGTGCCTGGCTGCTTGCCGTGGCGAGCGTCGTGCTCAGCTTGGTGCTCGGCTGCTTCGCGTGGCTCGCGAGCGGACGTACGCCATGACGCTCCGCAGTCCCCTGCGCGGCGTTCTTGGCCTCGGTTCCGCGAAAGAGGGCGTGCACGCCTGGTGGATGCAGCGCCTCAGCGCGCTCGCCCTGGTGCCGCTTTCGATCTGGTTCGTGGTCTCGCTCCTCGCGCTGCCCGCGCTCGATCAGGCGACCTTGGTTGCCTGGATGGGGCAGAGCTGGACGGCGCTGCTACTCATCCTCTTCGTGTTGGTCGCCGCCTGGCACTCGCATCTTGGAGTGCGCGTGGTGCTCGAGGATTACGTGCCCGATCCAGGCGCGCTCACCTTGTCGCTGGTGCTGGCACGCTTCGTACACGTGCTGCTCGCAGCCGCGGGGGTGTTTGCGGTGCTGCGCATCGCGTTCGGGGGCGCGCCGCCGTGAGCGCCTACGAACTGATCGACCACAGCTACGACGTCATCGTCGTTGGCGCGGGCGGGGCGGGATTGCGCGCCACGCTCGGGCTCGCCGAGAGCGGGCTCTCGACCGCCTGCATCAGCAAGCTCTTCCCGACCCGCAGTCACACTGTGGCCGCGCAGGGTGGCATCAGCGCGGCGCTCGGCAACATGGGCGAGGACAACTGGCGCTGGCACATGTATGACACGGTTAAGGGTTCGGACTGGCTTGGCGATCAGGACGCCATCGAGCTCATGTGCAAGGAGGCGCCCGCCGCCGTCATCGAACTCGAGCATTACGGCGTACCGTTCTCGCGCACCGAGGGCGGACTCATTTATCAGCGTCCCTTCGGCGGCATGACCACGCATTATGGCAAGGGCATCGCGCAGCGCACCTGTGCGGCCGCCGACCGCACCGGACACGCGATGCTGCACACGCTCTACCAGCAGTCGTTGCGCCATGCGGCCACCTTCTTTAATGAGTACTTCGCCATCGATCTGATCATGGAGGAGGGTGTCTGCCGCGGGGTGGTGGCGCTCGATCTCGCCGCCGGCACGCTGCATCGCTTCCGCTCGCACATGACCATCCTCGCTACGGGGGGCTACGGGCGGGTGTATTTTTCTTGTACCTCGGCGCACTCCTGCACCGGCGATGGCAACGCCATGGTGCTGCGCGCTGGGCTGCCCCTTGAGGACATGGAGTTCGTGCAGTTCCATCCGACCGGGATCTATGGCGCCGGCAACCTGATCACCGAAGGGGCGCGCGGGGAGGGCGGTTATCTCACCAACTCCAAGGGCGAGCGCTTCATGGAGCGCTACGCGCCGAACGCCAAGGATCTCGCCTCGCGTGATGTGGTGAGCCGCGCCATGACGCTCGAGATCCGCGAAGGGCGCGGCGTCGGTCCCGAGCACGATCACCTCGAACTGCATCTTGAGCATCTCGGCGCCGACGTGATCCACGAGCGGCTTCCGGGGATCGCCGAGACGGCGCGCATCTTCGCCGGCGTCGACGTCACGCGCGAGCCGATTCCGGTGCAGCCGACCGTGCACTACAACATGGGCGGCATCCCCTGCAACTACCACGGAGAGGTCGTGCGCCCGAGAGACGGTGACCCCGAGGCCATCGTCCCGGGGCTCATGGCGATTGGCGAGGGGGCCTGCGTATCCGTGCACGGCGCCAACCGTCTCGGCAGCAACTCGCTTCTCGACCTCGTCGTCTTCGGGCGCGAGGCGGCGCGGCGCTGCGCGGAGACGATCAAGCCCGGCAGGACGCAGCCGCCATTGAGAACGGATGCGGGGGAGCTCGCCATCGCCAGGCTCGATCGGCTGCGTCACGCAAACGGCACGCGCCCGACCGCGGCGATCCGCGTCGAGATGCAAAAGATCATGCAGCTCGATGCCGCGGTGTTTCGCACACGCGAGACCCTCGAGCAGGGAATCGAACGGCTCGCCGCCACGTTCACCTCCTTCGCGGATGTACACATCAGCGACCGCTCGCTCATCTGGAACAGCGATCTCATCGAGACGATGGAGCTCGAGAACCTGCTGCTGCAGGCGACCGCCACCATCCACTCCGCGCTCAATCGCACCGAGAGCCGCGGCGCGCATGCGCGCGAGGATTTCCCGCAGCGCGACGACAAGAACTGGCTCAAGCACACTCTCGTTTGGGTCGAGGGGCCCGGGCGCGCGCGTTTTGATTATCGCCCAGTGCACTTAAATACGCTCACGGGCGAAGTCGAATCGATTCCGCCCAAGGCGCGCACCTACTGAGGGAACCTCCATGGTCCAATTCCGCCTGCCACCCGAGTCGAGGGTCGTTAAGGGTGTCAGCCACCCCCCGCCCCCCGGGGCGCGCGCGGTGCGCACCGTATACATCTATCGTTACGATCCCGATGTTGGCGGCCATCCGCGCCTCGACAGCTTCGCGCTCGACACCGCCAACTGCGGCCCGATGGTGCTCGATGCGCTGATCCAGCTCAAAGCCGTCACCGATTCGTCATTGACCTTCCGTCGCTCGTGCCGCGAGGGAATCTGTGGCTCGTGCGCCATGAACATCAACGGTGTCAACCGCCTCGC
>DASPTE010000116.1:0-2532 GCA_035623585.1 Steroidobacteraceae bacterium
CGAAGAGCGCACCAACCTCTTTCAGGCCGCGGCCAACGACGGACTCTGGGACTTCGACGTCGAGAGCAACGAGGTGTACTTCTCGCCGCGCTGGAAGGCGATGCTCGGCTACGGCGACGAAGACATGCGCGGCTCCCCCGACTGGCGCAGCCTCGTGCACCCCGACGATCTCTCGCGCGTGCAGGCCGCCATTCGCGACCACGTCGCCGGCAAGACGCCGATCTTCGAGAGCACGCATCGCATGCGCCACCGCAACGGCGAGTGGCGCTGGGTGATCAGCCGCGCAACCGCGCGCGTCGACAAGCACGGGCGGCTGCTGCGCCTGGTGGGCGTCGAGCTCGATATCACCGAGCGCAAGCTCTACGAAGAGGCGCTGTTCCGCGAGAAGGAGAGCGCGCAGATCACGCTACAGTCGATCGGCGATGGCGTGATCACGACCGATGCCAACTCCACTATCGATTACATTAATCCCGTCGCCGAGGAGCTCACCGGCTGGCGTCTCGAGGACGCGATGGGCCGCCCGGTGGAGGAGATCTTCCGCGCCTTCCACGAAGAGACCTGCGAGCCGCTGCAGAACCCCCTCACCGTGTCGATCCGCCGCATCCGCCCGATCAAGTCCGTGCGGCCGATGCTCCTCATAAGGCGCGATGGCAACGAGCTCTACGTCGAGAGCACCGCCGCGCCGATCCGCGATGGCGCGGGGCACGTCGCGGGCGGGGTGCTCGTGTTCCACGACGTGAGCGAATCGCGTGAATTGAACCGCCGCCTCTCTTATCACGCGAGCCATGATCTGCTCACCGGGCTCGTGAACCGCCGCGAGTTCGAGAGCCGTCTCGAGCGGGCACTGAAGAGCGCCAAGGCGCGCGAGGCTTCCTACGCGCTCTGCTATCTCGATATCGATCAGTTCAAGATCGTCAACGACAGCTGCGGCCACAGCGCAGGCGATGCGCTCCTCGGGCAGGTCGGAGCGCTCCTCAAATCCAAGGTGCGCTGGCGCGACACGCTCTCGCGGCTCGGCGGCGATGAGTTCGGGATCCTGCTCGAGAGCTGCTCCCTCGATGAGGCGATGCGAACCGCCGAGCAGCTGCGTGACGGCGTGCGCAACTTCCGCTTCACCTGGGAGGATCGCGTGTTTCGTCTCGGTGCCAGCATCGGCGTCGTGCCGATCACCGCCGACAACGAAGATGTGGCCTCCATTCTCTCCGCGGCCGACAGCGCCTGCGCCGCCGCCAAGGAAAGCGGCCGCAACCGCGTACACAGCTTCGCCGAAAACGATATCGAGCTCATGCGCCGGCGGCGCGAGATGCAGTGGGCGGCGCGCATCAACGCGGCCCTCGAGGAGGGGCGCTTCGAGCTCTTCCGCATGACGATCCAGCCGCTGCAGCGCATCGAGACCGGCGCACACTACGAGCTGCTCCTGCGCCTCAAAGATGAGACCGGGCGCATCATCGCGCCGAATGACTTCATCGCAGCCGCCGAGCGCTACGGCATCACCCCGGCGATCGATCGCTGGGTGATCGAGAACGCCTTCCGCTGGCTTGTCTCCGAAGCCGATGAGCGCGAGAAGCTCCTGCAGTGCTCGATCAACCTCTCGGGTCAGAGCCTCGGTGACGACAAGTTCCTGCCCTTTGTGATCGAGCAGTTCCACCGCAGCGGACTCGATGCCTCCAAGATCTGCTTCGAGATCACCGAGACCGCAGCCGTCGCGAGCTTCTCGCAGGCGAACCGCTTCATCCAGGCGCTCAAGGAACTCGGCTGCAAGTTCGCGCTCGATGACTTCGGCACCGGGCTCTCATCCTTCGGATACCTCAAGCACTTCCCAGTCGATTTCCTCAAGATCGACGGCAGCTTCGTGCGCGAGATCCTGCGCGACCCGATCGACCGCGAGATGGTGCGCTCGATCAACGAGATCGGGCACCTCACCGGCAAGCAGACGATCGCGGAGTTCGCCGAAAACGCCGAGATCATCCAGATGCTCACGAGCCTCGGCGTCGACTACGCCCAGGGCTACGGCATCGCCCAGCCGCAGCGCGTCGTGAAGGCGGCCGTCGCCTGAGAAGCCACCGCCGAGGCGTTTCGAGCCGCTGATCGCGCGACTCGCCACGCCGCGCACCCTTAGAACTGCAAGATCTTGCGAACCTCTCTCTGGCCGCGCCGCAGTCTGAGTACTACCTTCTCGCCCGCCGGGGTGGAAAGCACGGCCGTGCGCAGCGCCGCGGCCGTGTCGATGGGCGTGCCCCGATATTCAAAGATGACGTCTTTCCGGAAGATACCGGCCTGATCGGCGATGGAACCGGAAGTCACCTGCAGAACAAGCGCCCCTTTGATGTCAGGCTCAGCAAGCGCTAAGACTCCGAACGCATCCGTGGTGTGAACCACCTGAGCCGGGTCGACGCAGACCGCGGTCACCACCGCTGTGTCATAGAAACCGCCGGCGTGCTCGGCGGTCTCCCGCTCAACTATCACGGCGACCTTGCCCTCCCTCGCGCAGTGTTCATTCGCGCCCTTCTCGGCATCCTTCATCGAGCTGCA
>DASPTE010000124.1:0-24570 GCA_035623585.1 Steroidobacteraceae bacterium
AATTCGATGCAGTCGAAGAACAATCTCATCATCTTCATCCGCCCGAAGATCCTGCGCGATCAGCAGCAGGCGGCCTACGAGACCGACCTGAGATACAACTACGTGCTCGGCGAGCAAAAAGACCTCGCGCACCACGAGAGCCACGAGGAACTCCCGCTCCTGCCGGGCGTGCCGGCACCGAAGCTCCCCCCGCTCCCGCAGCAGACGACCGCCGGAGCGGCCGCGCACAGCGCCGAGCAGAGCGCGCCCGCAGCGAACCCGCCGGCCCCTGCCGGCAGCGGTGCGGTTCCGCCCGGGAACCCGGCGCCGAGCAGCACCGCCGCGCCGGCTCCACCACCGCCGGCGACCCCCCCGACCACACCCCCACCGCAAGGCGGTCCATGAACGACGTCGCCCAAACACCCGCCCCCGCCGCCACCGATACCGACCCGCAGCGGCGGCGGCTGTCCTTCGCGTTCGCGAAGCGCCACGGTGTCCTCGTCAATCGGATCGTCGGGGACGTCGCCGAATGCACCTACCGCGAGAGCGCCTCGCCGCAGGCGCTTGCCGAGGTGCGCCGCTACCTGCGCCGCCCGCTGCGCCTCGAGCGCGTGCCCGAGGAGCGTTTCGACGAGCTCCTGCGCCGGGCGTATGAGGCCGGCTCCGATGCCATGCAGGCGGTCGAGGGGCTCGATGAGACCACCGATCTCGCTCACCTCGCGCAGGAGCTGCCCGAGCAGGCGGACCTCCTCGACAGCGAAGACGATGCGCCGATCATCCGCCTGATTAATGCACTCCTCACGCAGGCGGTGAAGGAGAACGCGTCCGACATTCACATCGAACCGTTCGAGAACCGGCTCGTGATCCGTTTCCGCGTGGATGGGGTGTTGCGCGAGGTGCTGCAGTCAAAGCGCGCAGTCGCGCCACTCGTCGTCTCGCGCATCAAGGTCATGTCGCGGCTCGATATCGCCGAGAAACGCCTGCCGCAGGATGGACGCATCGGCCTCAAGATCGCCGGGCGCGCCGTGGACGTGCGCGTCTCCACGATTCCTTCGGGGCACGGCGAACGCGTCGTGCTCCGCATCCTCGACAAACAGGCGGGCCGGCTCGACCTCGGCTCCCTCGGCATGGAAAAGCGCACGCAGGAGCTCATCGACGACCTTATTCATAAGCCCCACGGCATTCTTCTCGTCACCGGTCCCACGGGCTCGGGCAAGACCACGACGCTCTACGCGGGGCTGGAGCGCCTCAATGACCACACCCTCAACATCATGACGGTCGAGGATCCGATCGAGTACTACATCGATGGGATCGGGCAGACGCAGGTCAACACCAAGGTCGAGATGACTTTCGCGCGCGGGCTGCGTGCCATCCTGCGCCAGGACCCCGACGTCGTCATGATCGGAGAGATCCGCGACCTTGAGACCGCGCAGATCGCGGTCCAGGCGAGCCTTACCGGACACCTGGTGCTCTCGACGCTGCACACCAACACGGCAGCGGGCGCCATCACGCGCCTGCGTGATATGGGGATCGAGCCATTCCTGCTGTCTTCGAGCCTGATCGGGGTCCTCGCGCAGCGCCTGGTGCGGGTGCTCAACCCCGAGAGCAAGCAGCCCTACAAGGCGCGCGACTCCGAGCGGCGGGTCCTCAATCTCGACAGCGACGCTCCGACCCCGACGCTCTACCGGCCGGGGCAGGATGCCATGGGCGGTTACCGCGGGCGCTCGGGAATTTACGAGCTCATCGTGGTCGATGAAATCATGAGAACCATGGTTCACGACGGCGTCTCGGAGCAGGAGATCGAGCGCCACGCGCGCCTCACGACCCCCTCGATCCGCGACGACGGCCGCGCGCGGGTGCTGCGCGGGGACACGACGCTCGAGGAAGTGCTGCGCGTCACACGCGAGGATTGAGTTGGGCGCGTTCGAATACACCGCGCTCGATGCCGGGGGCCGCGAGCGCAAGGGCATTCTCGAAGGCGATACGCCACGGCATATCCGCCAGCTCCTGCGTGAGCAGCAGTTGCTGCCCGTCACCGTGGCCGAGGTGGCGCAGAAAGAGGCCAGGCGCCAGAGCCGCTTCAGCCTCATCCGCGGGGTCTCCGCCGCGGACCTCGCGCTCTTCACGCGCCAGCTCGCAACCCTCGTACGCGCGGGCCTGCCGCTCGAGGAATCACTCCTGGCCGTCTCGCAACAGACCGAGAAGCCGCGCGTGCAGAGCATCGTGCTCGGGGTGCGCTCGCGGGTCCTGGAAGGCCACACGCTTGCGGACGGCTTCGCCGAGTTCCCGCGCATCTTCCCCGAGATCTACCGCGCCACCGTCGCCGCCGGCGAGCAGTCCGGGCACCTCGACAACGTGCTCGAGCGGCTCGCGGACTACACCGAGAGCCGCGAGCTGATCCGCCAGAAGATACTCGCGGCCCTGCTCTACCCGATCGTCCTCACCGTGCTTTGCTTCGCCATCGTCTCGGGGCTTTTGGTGTTCGTCGTACCGAAGGTGGTCTCGGTGTTCGAATCGAGCAAGGCGAAACTGCCCTTCATCACCCGCGCGCTGATCGGCACGAGCGGGTTCTTGCGCGCCAACGGGGTCTACATCCTGATCGGGCTCATCCTCGCGGTCGTGCTCTTCAGGCGCTGGCTGCGCGACCCGACCGCGCGGCGCCAGTTCGACCGCTGGCAGCTGCGGCTGCCGATCTTTGGCCGTCTCGCCCGCGGCTTCAACACCGCGCGCTTCACGCGCACGTTTTCGATCCTCACCGCGAGCGCGGTTCCCGTGCTCGAGGCGCTGCGGATCGCAGGCGAGGTGGTCACGAACCTCCCGATGCGCGATGCGGTGGCGGATGCCGCCGCGCGGGTGCGCGAGGGGGCGGCGATCGGCCGCTCGCTCGCGGTGAGCCGCATGTTCCCACCCATGACGATCCATCTCATCTCGAGCGGGGAGTCGAGCGGGGAGCTCGAGAGCATGCTCGAGCGGGCGGCGATCGCCCAGGAGCGTGAGCTCGATGGGCTGCTCGGGGCGATGATGGGCCTTTTGGGGCCGCTCCTCATCGTGCTCATGGGGGTTTTTGTGATGGGAATCGTGTTCGCCATGTTGCTGCCGATCTTCCAGATGAACCAGCTGATCCATTAGGGTGGGGCGGCCCTCGGGGGGTGGCGGCAAAAAGGGCAGCGCTTCACAAAGCGTACGGCCAAGATTGCAGTCGTCGCGCGATCTGATTTAAGTTCGCGCCGTCCAATTCCAGCGAGGCATGCCGTCCTGCATGAGCGAGAAGCCGGAATCAGACGAGTTTGAGGACGAAGAAGCCGACGAACCCGTCGTTGAAGACGGGGACGTCGATCTCGATCAGGTCATCAAAGATCTCGACCTCGCCAAGCGCCGCGGGCAGAAAAGCGGCGATCCCGCCTGGCGGCGCCTCGAGCGGCTGCTCGAGGACAAGCACACCGCCGAGCTCACGAGCGACTTCGAGGACTACGAGATCGGCGACGAGTCCGCTTCGGCGTCCAAAGCGCGGCGTAAGCCGCGTTGACGGGCTGACGCAAGCGCGCCTCGGCTCAGTGGAAGTCGCGCGAGCGCGTCACGAGCTCGCCGAGAAGCCGCGTGCGGTCGATGAGCCGCTCGGCGATCAGATGCATGACCCCATCCTGATGCTGCAGCTTCCCGTGCACCTCGAGGAGGCGTGACTCAAGAAGCGGCCGGCGCTGCTCACGCCCGATCCTCTCCCAGACGATCACGTTCACCTGGCCGCTTTCGTCCTCGAGCGTGAGGAAGGTGACGCCGCTTGCGGTGGCGGGACGCTGCCTCATGAGCACGATGCCGGCGGTGCGCACCCGGGCACCGTCTGGTGCCTGCGCGAGTTCGCGCGCCGAGGAAAGCGCGCCTGCGCTCAGGCGTGTCCGCAGGAGCGCGAGCGGATGGCGGCCGAGCGTGAGCCCGAGCGAGGCGTAATCGGCGACGATGCTCTCCCCTTCCGTAGGCGTACTCAAAAGCGGCCGGCCCTCCTCGAGCTCGGCGCTGCGCGCACTCGGGGGCGCGAGCGGCACGGGATGCTCGGTACCTGCGACTTCCCAGAAGGCGAGATGGCGGTTGCCGCTCAGTGATGCGAAGGCGCCCGCCGCGGCGAGCGCTTCGAGGTCCGCGCGATCGAGCGCGGCGCGCGCCGCAAGATCCTGCACGCTGGCAAAGGCGCGCGCGGCGCGCGCGGCGATGAGGCGCGCCGCGCCCGCTGCCGACAGTGACTTCACCAGGCGCAGCCCAAGCCGTAACGCCGGCTCACCATCCGTGCAGCGCTCGAGCGTCGAATCCCACACACTCACTGAGACATCGGCGGCCCGCACCTCGACGCCGTGCGCGCGCGCATCGCGCACGAGCTGCGCGGGCGCATAAAACCCCATCGGCTGGCTATTGAGCAGCGCGCAGGTGAAAGCCGCCGGCTCATAGCACTTGAGCCACGCGGAGTCGTACACGAGCAGCGCGAAGCTCATTGCGTGCGAATTGTGAACGATGAGATTGTTCGCGAGGAAATTGTGCTCACTCTCTATCTGCAGATCATAAGTAGCCTCCCGGCCAAGCTCCTCGATGGCCACTACCTTGTCCCAGTGGATCTCAGAGGTCGCGAGAGCGAATACCGGCTCTGTAGGCGCCGCGGCTACCTGGTCACCCACTCGCAACTTGCCGAGCGGGCGCCACCCGCCCATGGTCAGGAAAGGGTGCTCCGCCGTCGCTCCAATCGTGTGACCCAGAGCCGTTTGCAAGCGCCATACGGGCTTAATGCCGCTCGATTTGACCGCAAGCACCTTGCGCCGTCGTAAGCGCAAGTCGTCCCCGCACGCAAGCGTGGTTTTCAATTGGACACGCCCCGATACGACCTCATCAATCCTTACCCAGCATCCTGAATCGGCATCCACAACCCGTGTTTCACCAACGACGCATTGCGGGAAGCCGTATTCACCAAAACCGAGCATCTGCTGATAGATGCGCTGCGCGAACTCCTCCGGGTAGCCCTTCTCGCGCATGCCAAGGAGCAGCCGCTCGCGGAAGGGATCGAGTCCGCCGGTTCTCTTCCACGCTCCCATCGCGCGGCGCAACGCATCCGCCTCCCCGGGCGAGAACCCCGCGGCGACGATCGCGATCTGCATCACCTGCTCCTGGAAGATCGGCACGCCGAGGGTGCGGTGGAGCACCTCGCGCACCTCCTCGCCCGGGTAGTCGACGGGCTCAAGGCCGCTCCTGCGCCTGAGGTAGGGGTGCACCATGTCGCCCTGGATGGGCCCCGGGCGCACGATCGCCACCTCGATCACGAGGTCGTAATAACAGCGGGGCTTCAGGCGCGGCAGCATCGCCATCTGCGCGCGCGATTCGATCTGGAAGACGCCGATCGTATCGGCGCGCGAGAGCCTCTCGTACACCCTGGGATCCTCAGCGGGAAGTTCTCCGAGTGTGTGGTGCGTGCCGCGGTAGTCATTGACGAGCGCGAACGCGCGCCGCAGCGCCGTCAGCATGCCGAGTCCGAGGAGGTCGACCTTGAGGAGCCCAAGATCGTTGAGATCGTCCTTGTCCCACTGCACCACGGTGCGCTCGGGCATCGCCGCGTTCTCGATCGGTACGAGCTCCTCGAGCGCCCCCGCCGCGATCACGAAGCCCCCGACGTGCTGCGACAGATGCCGCGGGAATCCCGGGAAAGCGATGAGCTCGCGCGCGAGCGGCAGCAGACGGCTGAGCCAGGGGCTCGCGGTATCGAAACCGGCCGCGCGCAGGAGTTCGGGCATGGCCTGGCTCCCGTCCCACCACTGCATGACCTGGGAGAGCCGAGTGCTCTCTGCGGGGGTGAGACCGAACACCTTGGCGAGATCGCGCAGCGCGCTGCGCGAGCGGTACATGATCACCGTGGCAGCGAGGGCGGCACGCTCGCGTCCGTACTTGGCGTAGACGTACTGCAACACCTCCTCACGCCGCTCGTGCTCAAAGTCGATGTCGATGTCGGGCGGCTCGTTGCGCTCGCGCGAGATGAAGCGCTCGAAGAGAAGCGCCGCGCCGCGCTCGGGATCGACGGAGGTGACGCCGAGGCAGTAACAGACGCGCGAGTTGGCGGCGGAGCCGCGGCCCTGGCACAGAATCCCCTGGCGGCGTGCGTAGGCGACGATGTCGTAGACGGTGAGGAAGTAAGGCTCGTAGGCGAGCTCCGCGATGAGTTCGAGCTCGTGCTCGATCGCCGCGCGCTCGCTCGCGGGTACACCCTGCGGCCAGCGCCAGCGGGCGCCCTCCTCGGTCAGGCGGCGCAGATAGGAGGCCGGGGTTTCCCCTGGCGGCACGATTTCGCGCGGATACTCATAGCGCAGCTCATCGAGGGAGAAGCTGCACGCTTCGGCAATCGCCACGGTCGCATCGAGCAAGGGGCGCGGATAGAGCCGCGCGAGCCGCGCCGGCTCGCGCAGGTAGCGCTCGCCGTTTGGATAGAGAGACGTGCCGAGCTTCGTGATCGGGACGTTCAAGCGAATCGCGGTCAGGGCATCCTGCAAGCGCCGCCGGGCACGCACGTGCATGTGCACATCGCCACTCGCGATGAGCGGTACGCCGTAGCGGCTACCGAGGGCCGTGAGCGCTGCGAGCCGCGCGCCATCGCTCCCACCGCGCAGAAGCTCGACGGCGATGCGTACCCGGCCGCTAAAGCGCTCGACGAGCCAGGCGAGCTCCTCGGCGCGGGGCGGCTCGGGGGGCAGCCAGAGGAGGAAGCAGTGCTCGAGGCCGAGCGCTTCGAGGTCGGTGCGGCTGAGCGAGTATCGTCCCTTCGCGGCCGCGCGCCGGCCGCAGGTGATGAGGCGACAGAGCCGCCCGTAGCCGTATCGATCGCAGGCGAGCGCGACGAACCGAAGTCCGCAGTTCAGGTGAAATTCGGCGCCGATGACGAGTTTGAGTGCGCGCGCGCGCGCCGCCATGTGAGCGCGTACCACTCCGGCGACCGAGCATTCATCGGTGATCGCGAGCGCCCGGTAGCCGAGTGCATCCGCGCGCTCGATGAGCTCGTGCGGATGCGAAGCGCCGCGCAGGAAGGTGAAGTTAGAGAGGCAGTGCAGTTCCGCGTACGCGACCATCTCGGACGCAGGCCGTTTTCAGCCGAAGACGCCGTGCAGAAACCAGCCATGCGGCGCGTGGCGCTCGCGATATACCCAAAGCCGCACCCCGTGGATGTCGAGGGCGGTGTAGTAATCGCGCTCGATTTCGCCCGCATCCCACCAGCCGCTCTCGATGCGCTCGAGTTCACTCACAAGATGCAGCGCGCCGCCGCGCCGCCTTGGCATTCCGGCACGCGCCGCGAGCGGCTCGGGCATCTTCAGAAGCCAAAGCGGACGACGCACGGCCGCCTCCCCGGCCGCGCCGCCCGGGGCGGCGGCGGGCGTTGGCGCTGCGGCGAGTGGTGGTGGGGGGGTGCGTCCCCAGGCGCTTTCCGGGCGGTGCTCCTGAAGTTCGCAGAGGCCGTGTACGGCACCGCTACCCAAACGCGCGCGCAGACGTTCAAGCAGAACCCCAGCCTCCGCACTCGTGCCACCACCGCCCTGCTCGCCCGCTTGCCAGAGCGAGTGCGTGAGCGGCGTACGCGGGAAGAGCGTATCGGCACGCACCTCAAGGGCACGCACGGGTTCGGGCAGATTAAGCGTCCCGAGTCGCTCGGCGAGTAGCGCGCCGAGGTGCGCGGCATCGGAGGCGGGCGCTGCGAGCTGCAAGAGGCAACGCGTCGCGCGCCGCTGCCGGTGCAGCAGCTGGCATTCGAGCTCCATCACGCCACAGTCGCGCGCGATGAGGAACGTTTCGAGTTCAGCAAGAAGCGGGGTGAGAGCCGCGAGCAGCCAGTCGCGATTGGTGAGCTCGCAGCCAAGTTCGCGGCGGCGGCGGAAGCGCTCGCGCAGCTGAAAGACAGCGCGCACTTCGCGGGCGCGGCCGGTGAGCACATCGAGCATCGTGAGCTGTGCGGCGCCGAAACGCTGCGCGAACCCGGCGCGCGGCAGACGCAGCGCCGCGCCGATCGTACGCACGCCCATGCTTGAGAGTCGTGCGAGCGTCTCGGCTGGCCAGCGCAGCGCGGCGAGCGGCAGGGGCGCAAGCTTACCGGTGAGCTGCGCGAGTTCCATCACCACGAGGGGCTTGCGGGCGCGGGCCGCCACAAGTGCGGCGAGTGGCGTAGGCGCGAAGGCGAGTACCGGCTGCATTTCGAGCCGCAGGCACTCGTTCGCGAGCGCACGCGTCAATCCCGCGACGCCTGCGAAAAGATGCAGACTCCCCTTCACTTCGAGCAGAAGCCCATCGGGCGCTGCGAGACTCACGCGTGGCGTGAACCGCCCGGCGCACACCGCCGCGAGTTGCTCGAGCGTGGATGGTTGCGCATCGCGCAGATAAAGGCCCGCCCAAAGCTCGGGGTGCTCGGTGAGCACAGGTGCGGCGGGCAGCGCCCGCAGTGAGGTCGCTGCGCCCGCTCGCTCGAGCGTCCGCCTGGCTTCCGAGGGGGCGGTGGCTCCGTCGATACGGATGAGGGGTGGGTGCATGGAGCGGAGCGGCGCGGATTTTCAGAAAGGCCAGCCACCGGGTCTTGAAAGTTCGACCGCCCCGCGCGCCGCGCCCCGGACTTTCAACAAGCTGACGCGCACGCCCGAGTCGAGTGGCTCGAGTGTCAGGCGCAAAACCGCCGCCGAGGCCTCACGAGCGGCGCGGCGCGGACGAAACAACACACCGAGTGTACGGCCCCGTTCGGCGGCGAGCTGCAGGCGGCGGATGTCGCGCGGTTGCGGCCGTCGTGCCCAGGCGAGCGATGCATCACAGGCGCCCGAACCGAGCGTCTGCTCGAAGGCCCAGAGCGCGCGCGGACCGGCCTCGACGACCGCCAGTCGATCGAGCCTGAACCCTGCCGCCGAGAGCGCCGGCGCAAAAGGCACAAGAGGAGGTGCCACCCACACGCACCAGCGTGCACCGAGTGCGCGCGAGAGCGCACCGAGCGCCGGCAACATCAAATACAGCTCCCCGCTCCCAAAGCGCGGGACCAGGATCTCGATCAGGCCGGTGCGCGGCCAGCCGTTGCCGGGCAGTTGCTCATCGAGGGCCGCGAAACCACTCGGGAGCACAGCGGGCGGTGCGGCGTTGCGGCCGCGCCAGATGGCCGGGTGCTCGAGCAAGCGAGCGAGATTCGCATCCGCAGCCACGTACGCTCATCAACCAACAGGCACACGCTCCGACGCAAATGATGTGTTGCCGGTGCGCACGCGAATCACATCAAACCGCTCGCGCGGCACGGCGCACCACACCCACCACAATCCCCTCGATGAGGAGCGGCTGTTCTTTCAGATCGACCCGCAGCGGCTCGAACTCGCTGTTCTCGGGCATGAGCCAAACGACTGAGCCTTCCTGGCGGTAGCGTTTCACGGTGACTTCATTGTCAAGCCGTGCGACCACGATCTGACGGCTGCGCACCTCGGAAGTGCGGTGCACCGCAACCAAGTCGCCATCGAGAATCCCGGCGTCCTTCATGCTCATGCCGGTGACCTTCAGCAGGTAATGGGGCCGTGGCTGAAACACCCCCGGATCGATCTGCAGCCGCGTTTCGAAATTCTCTTCGGCAAAAATCGGTTTGCCGGCGGCCACCCGCCCGATCAGCGGCAATCCCATCTGCTCACGGATCGTGTCCTTGAGCTGAATGCCCCGCGAGGTACCCGGCACGAGCGCGATGACGCCCTTGCGCGCGAGAGCCCGCAAATGCTCCTCGGCGGCATTCGCCGAGCGGAAGCCGAGCTCGTGGGCAATCTCGGCGCGTGTCGGGGGCATACCGGTATCGGTGATAAACCGCTGAATAAGCCGCAGAATCTGGGTCTGGCGGGGGGTGAGGTCGGACATTTTAAGCTGCCTGTTTATATATACAGCTACTGTGATTATATCCAGATCAGCGACCACGGCAAGTGGTTTCGAATCGTCCCTGTCTCCCCCGCCACGGCGAGGCCTTCCGCGATTTGCGCAGTGCACACACTCAGGCGGACGCAAATTAAAAAAAAGTAACAAACCCATGACGCTGCACTGATCTAACTGCCGCGGTCCCGCTCCGCCAACCCTTACGCGATTAACGAAAGTACGTATTCCCAACGCGTTGCCCGTGTCTTACAACACGCATCGCGGTGTCTTAACCAGAGCTGAACGTGTCGCGCTCACAAGACCAGGTGTCGTGTTGGAGTTGCATTCCCTCGGTAAATTTGGTGCAGTGGCGCGCGCGGACGACGGCGGATGATGCCCACCGGAGTCGCTTTCGATTAGGACATCACCAATCAACAACCCTAAGGGGACGTTTATGAAGTGCGCGAGTGTTTTGACGGCGGCGGCTGCCGTGGCAGTGGCGTTAGGAATGGCGGGCTGCACCGATCTGAAGCCCCTTGAACAGAAAGTCGCGGACCTGCAGGCGCAGGTCTCAAAGCTGCAGGGCGATGTGGCGGCGGCAAAGAGCGCAGCTGATGGCGCAAGTGGCGCCGCAGCGTCGGCCAGCCAAGCGGCGAATGGTGCGCAGAGCACAGCCAACCAGGCGTTGGCGGCGGCTCATGCCAGCCAGTCGTGCTGCGATGCAACCAACGAGAAGATCGACCGGATGTTCAAGCGGTCGGTTTCCAAGTAAGACAGGTCTCGATGAATGAAAAACGCCGCGCACCCCGCGCGGCGTTTTTTTTCGTCCCAAAGTTGCCGCGGCGCTCAGTAACGCACGAGCGCCGAACCCCAGGTGAAGCCCCCGCCGAAGGCCTCGAGTAGCAGCAGGTCCCCGCGCTCGATGCGCCCATCGCGCACCGCCACATCGAGCGCGAGCGGAACCGAAGCCGCGGAGGTGTTGCCGTGCTCCTGCACGGTGAGGATCACCCGTTCCATGGGCAGGTCGAGTTTGCGCGCGGTCGCCTGAATGATGCGGATGTTGGCCTGGTGCGGTACCAGCCAGTCGATGGCGCCACGGTCGAGGCCATTCGCGGCGAGCGCCTCATCCACCGCCTGCCCGAGCTTCGTGACGGCAACCCGAAACACCTCATTCCCCGACATGGTGATCGCAAGTTTCGGCGCGAAGCCGCGCGAGACCCCGCTGCCGCAATAGAGCAGGTCCTTGTACTCGCCGTCGGAGTGGATGTGCGTCGAGAGTACGCCGGGTGTGTCACTCGGCTCGAGCACCACGGCTCCGGCGCCGTCGGCAAAGAGCACCGCGGTCGCCCGGTCCGTCCAATCGGTGATGCGCGAGAGTGTCTCCGCCCCGATCACGAGCGCGCGCTTCACCTCGCCGCAGCGCACGAACTTGTCGGCGATGGAGAGCGAATACATAAATCCCGCGCACGCGGTTTCCAGGCTGAAGGCCGGCACACCGCGGCAGCCGAGCCGCTGCTGCAGAATCGTGCCGCAGTTGGGGAAAACGAGATCGGGCGTCGTGGTACCGAAGGCGATGAAGTCGACGTCGGCGGGAGCAACCCCCGCGGCCTCGAGCGCGCGCCGTGCCGCCTTCTCGGCGAGATCGACCGTGGTCTCCCCCTCGGCGGCCACATGACGGCGCTCGATGCCGGTGCGGGTGCGGATCCACTCATCGCTCGTATCGACCATCTTCTCGAGGTCGAAGTTCGTGATGACCTTCTCGGGTAGGTGCGAGCCTGTGCCGCTGATGCGCGAATAAATCAACTACCCGCCCCTTCCCGATTGAGTGCCTGTGCAATCTGCGCGGTGAGTCCGCGCCGCGACATGAGAGCCGCCGTGCCGATGGCGCGCGCAAACGCATCGCGATCGGCATGGCCATGACTTTTTACCACGATCCCCGTGAGCCCGACCATGCAGGCGCCGTTGTAGCGGCTCGGGTCAAGCCCCGCCGCGGCACGGCGCAGGGTCGGGGTGGCGATGAGTCCGGCGAGGCGATCGAGTAAAGAAGACTGAAACTCCTGCCGCAGCCGATCGCGGATGAGGCCGGCGGCGCCTTCCATGGTCTTGAGCGCCACGTTGCCCGTGAAGCCATCGGTAACCACGACGTCGACATCGCCCGAGAAAATGTCGTCGCCTTCGACGAAGCCCACGTAGTTGAGTCCGCTCGCTCCAAGCAGCGCGTGCGCCTCCTGCACCACCTCGTGGCCTTTCATATCCTCCTCGCCGATGTTGAGAAGACCGACGCGCGGGGATGCGAGTCCGTAAATATCGCGCGCCATGATGACGCCCATCGCGGCAAACTGCCGTAGCTGCTCGGGGGTCGCCTTGGTGTTGGCGCCGAGATCGAGCATAAGGGTGTGGCCGTGCGCAGCGGGGATCGTCGAGATGATCGCCGCGCGTTCGACGCCAGGCAGCGTTTTCAGCACGAAATGGGCGATCGCGGTCAGCGCCCCCGTGTTGCCTGCACTCACGCAGGCGCTCGCCCTGCCCGCGTGCACCAGGTCAACCGCGATGCGCATCGAGGAGTCCTTCTTGCGGCGGATCGCCTCGCGCGGCTTCTCCTCCATCGTCACGACCTGCGAGGCGCCAGCGAGCGCGACGCGCTCGCGCACGGGCGGCGCGAGCTCGGCGAGCGCGGCGGAGAGCAGCGCGATATCCCCGACGAGGAGCACGCGCAGCTCGCCGTCGTCGGCGAGCGCGCGCAACGCACCGGCAAGGTATTCGCGCGGCTCATGGTCGCCGCTCATCACGTCGATGGCGATCGGCAGCACGCGGGCCCTTTGGGTGGGCGCAAACTTCGGGAAGCTATTCTTTTTCCTCGGACTCGGCGGGCTTTTCAATCACGCGCCGCCCGCGATAGAAACCATCCGGCGTGATCCGGTGACGCAGGTGCGTCTCACCGGATTGCGGGTCGGTCGAGAGCGCGGGACGCGTGAGGCGGTCGTGCGAGCGGTGCATCCCACGGCGCGAGGGTGTCTTGCGGCTTTTCTGAACGGCCATGTGTCAGCTCCTGATAATTCGGCAACTCTAACGCTTCATCAGCTCCGCAAGGTGCGCGAACGGCTT
Source organism: Steroidobacteraceae bacterium (assembly GCA_035623585.1). Classification (GTDB taxonomy): domain Bacteria; phylum Pseudomonadota; class Gammaproteobacteria; order Steroidobacterales; family Steroidobacteraceae; genus 13-2-20CM-66-19. The sequence goes on from DASPTE010000124.1 coordinate 12,949, forward strand.
TTGCGTGTCGCCCGTTTGCCCTGCCTGCGCGGGGGGTGTTTCTTCGCTCGCGCACGCCTCGCCCCGCGCATGCCGCGGCACGATCGGCAACGTGAGGAGCAGTTCCTCCGTGACGAGCTCAGCGATGCTCAGCCGCCCCCCGGGGGCCAGCATCGGTTCAAGGTCCGGCGGCACCCGCTCGAGTTCCGCCTCGCTGTCAGCGAGCGCCACGCGCACCGTAGCGTCGAGTGGCAGTTCGAGCGGCCCGAGGCAACGCTGACACTCAAGCACTGCGGCGCCGCGCAACTGCAGCTGCGCAATCGCAATGCCCTGCTCGCGCGTAAAGTGCACCCGTCCCGAGACGCTTCCGGACACCCCGCCCTGAAGCGAACGCAGGCCCGCGAGCTCGGCGAGCGGGACAGCAAAGTCGACGTCGGCTCCGCTGTCAGCCAGCCGGCCGACCTCGAGCGGTCTCGACCAGGGCGGCGACATGGGGCGCGTATAATAGGTAGCGAGTCTCTCCAAGTCAAAGCCGGATTTGGAGCTAAGCCATTGTTTCTCGTGGGCGATTTAGGGTCGCTAGCTCTCCTCACGTGCCGCCGCTGATCCTCGCCTCCACATCGCTCTACCGCCGCGATCTTCTCGGGCGGCTCGGGCTGCCCTTTGAAGCGCTGGCCCCCGGTGTGCACGAGGATCGTGCGAGCGCCACCGAGAGCCACGCCGATCGCGCCCTGCGGCTCGCGCTCAAGAAGGCCGACGCCATCTCACAACGGCATCCCGCTGCAATCGTCATCGGCTCGGACCAGGTCGCCACGGACGGCGAACAGCTGCTTGAAAAGCCCGCTGATGCTGCCCGCTGCCGCTCGATGCTCGCATCGCTGAGCGGGAGGACGGCGCGCTTCTACACCGCCTGCGCGGTCCGTGGTGCGGAGGCTGGCGTGCGCCTTGCGCACATCGACACGACAACGGTCACGTTCCGCTTTCTCAGCGATGTGGAGATCGCGCGCTACGTCGCGCGTGATCGACCGGAGGATTGTGCCGGGGGGTTCAAGGCCGAGAGCCTCGGTGTTTCGCTCCTCGAGTCGATCGAGAGCCACGATCCGACGGCGCTCATCGGACTGCCGCTCATCTGGCTCGCCGGGGCGCTGCGCGCTCTCGGCTACGCGGTGCCCTGAGAGGACGCCCTCTCCTCGCTTTGCCCTCGGCAGCGAGGGTATCGAGTACCGCGCGCAAATCGGGCGGCAGCGGTGTGTTGACACTGAACTCCCCGCCCTGGGGCCAGCTGAAACTCACACTGTGGGCATGCAAGAACATGCGTTTCAGGCCAAGCGCCGCGAGCTCGCGATTGAAGAGGGGGTCGCCGTACTTCTCATCACCCGCGACGGGATGTCCGGCGTGTTGTGCATGTACGCGGATCTGATGCGTGCGTCCGGTGCGCAGCGTCACTTCGACGAGCGTCGCGCGCTTGCCGAAGAACTCCACGGGGCGGAACTCGCTCACCGAGGGCTTGCCGGATGCGGCGGCGCGCACCGTGCGCTCGCCGTGCACGCGCGTGTCGGTGCGCAGTGGCACATCGATGCGCTTGGCGCCGAGATCCCATTTGCCCTTAAGAAGGGCGAGGTAGCGCTTCTCCACCTCGCCCTCGCGCAGCAGCTCATGCAGCGTACGCAGCGTGCCGCGCTGGCGTGCGATAAGAAGACAGCCGCTTGTTTCGCGATCGAGCCGGTGCGCGAGCTCGAGCGACTCCTCCGGTCTTAGTGCGCGCAGCGCCTCGATGACCCCGAAGCTCACCCCGCTCCCGCCGTGCGCGGCGATGCCTGCGGGCTTATCAAGAACAAGCAGGCGCGGGTCCTCGTAGACGATGCCCGCCGCGATGCGGGCGCTGAGCTCTGCCGGGGGCCGACCGGGTTCGGCCGGTGGCAGGATGCGCACGGGTGGCACGCGGACCTGATCGCGCGCGTTGAGGCGCGTTTCCGGACCCACGCGGCGCCCGTTCACGCGCACCTCGCCCTTGCGGATCAGCCGATAGAGGCGGCTTCGGGGCAGATCGGGCAGAAGCCTGTGGAGGTAGTTATCGAGCCGCTGCCCCGAGTCACTCTCAGCGACCTCTGAATGCCGTACTTCGGTGCGAATTGCCCGGGGATCGTGCTCGGGCACGGGGTCCTCAGCGTAAGACGTTGTTTCTAAACCACTCAATCCAGTATACTCCCCGTGTCGTCCGCGGAGCGGACGCACCCAGTGGCCGGCGGCAGTAGCCGCCGCCCGTTTAGTTGGACCTCTTAGTCGAGGCCATCGCTTTGGGCCGACAAGCTCGCGCGAGCTGCGTCGAATCTCGCATATCGAGAGTTCCGCAGCAGGCGCCGTCGGTTGAGTACACCGAAGGTTTCCGGCATCGCCCCCCGTGGGGCGATGAGCAACGTGAATAGCGAGACACGCTCTCCTTTCTCCGGTTTGAGGAATCTTCGCCGCTGCGGACTTCAGGTACCGCGGCCTCCCGCCGCTTGCTTGCCGGCCCCTCACTGCACAGTAGGGGCACATGAAGAGAATGCTAGTCAATGCAACTCAGGAAGAGGAGTTGCGAGTCGCTCTGGTTGATGGACAGAAACTATTCGACCTGAGTATCGAGTTACGTTCCCGCGAACAAAAGAAAGCCAACGTCTATAAGGCGCGCGTTTCCCGCGTCGAGCCCTCGCTCGAAGCCGCCTTCGTCGATTACGGGGCCCCGCGCCACGGCTTCCTGCCGCTGAAGGAAATCTCAAAGGAGTACTTCCGTCAGTCCCCTCAGGGCGGACGGATGAACATCCGCGAGCTCATCTCGGAGGGACAGGAAATCATCGTCCAGGTCGAGAAGGAGGAACGCGGCACCAAGGGTGCGGCGCTCACCACCTTCATCAGCCTCGCCGGACGCTTCCTCGTCCTCATGCCGAACAACCCGCGCGCGGGGGGCGTCTCGCGCCGCATCGAGGGCGAGGAGCGCGACCAGATGCGCGAGGTGATGAGTCAGCTGCAGATTCCCGATGGGATGGGCGCAATCGTGCGCACGGCGGGCGTCGGCCGCTCGGTCGAGGAGCTGCAATGGGATCTCGATAATCTCAAGGCGCAATGGGAACAGATCGAGGCAGCCGCCAAGGACCGCGTGGCCCCATTTCTCGTCTTCCGCGAGAGCGATGCGGTCACGCGCGCGATGCGCGATTACCTCTCCGACGATCTCGGCGAGGTGCTGGTCGACGACCAAGCGGCCTTCCAGAAAGCGCAGGAATACATGCAGCGCTTCATGCCGGCCGATGCCCAGCGGCGGCTCAAGCTCTACACCGACGACATCCCGCTCTTCACGCGCTTTCAGATCGAGAGCCAGATCGAGTCGGCTTACGGGCACAAGGTGCAGCTGCCCTCAGGGGGCAGCATCGTCATCGATTACACCGAGGCCCTGGTATCGATCGACATCAACTCCGCGCGTGCCACGCGCGGCAGCGACATCGAGACCACCGCCACCAACACTAACCTCGAGGCGGCCGACGAGATCGCCCGCCAGCTGCGCATCCGTGACATCGGCGGTCTCATCGTCATCGACTTCATCGACATGGAGTCGCCGAAGAACCAACGCGATGTCGAGGACCGGCTGCGCGATGCGGTGAAGATGGACCGCGCACGCATCCAGATCGGGCGTCTGTCGCGCTTTGGACTCCTCGAGATGTCGCGCCAGCGCCTGCGACCCTCGCTCGGGGAGTCAAGCCATATCGTCTGCCCGCGGTGCGTCGGAATCGGCAGCATCCGCAGCGTCGAATCGACGACGCTTGCCGTGCTGCGCCTGATCGGCGAGGAGCTGCGCAAGGAGCACACCGCACGCGTGATCGCGCAGGTGCCCGTTCCGGTGGCGACTTATCTCATCAACGAAAAGCGCGAATGGCTCCGTACGCTCGAGGACAAGAGCGAAGCGGAGCTTCTTATCGTGCCGAACGAAAACATCCAGACTCCGGAGTACTTGATCAAACGCGTGCGCGAGGACGAGCTGGAGCTGCCCGAGCAGAAGCAGGCGACCTATCTCATGCCCACCACGCCGGAAGTCGCCGAGCCCGGCACCGAGCAGCGGCCACAGGCCGAGACCCCTGCGGTGGCGGCGCTCTTGCCGACGACTCCGGCACCCGCCGCGGCGCCCGCGGCGGCGCCCGCCGCTGTCGAGAGTGGTTTCTGGTCGCGCTTCAAGAAACTCCTCGCGGGTGAACCCGCGGTCCCAGCGCCCGAGCCCGCACCGCAACCGCGCGGCGATCATCCGCGCCGCTCCCGCGACGATCGCGATCGCCAGCGCGGGCGGCGCGAGCATCCGCGGCACGGCCGCCATGCGGATGGCTCGCGGCGCGAGCGCGGGGAAGAGCGGCGCGGGGAAGGTAATCGCGATCGCGACCGCAATCGCGATTACCGTGATCGCAACCGCGAAGGCGCTCGCCGGCACGAGCCCGCGGGCGATCGGGGTGCGGAGCGCTCCGCCATGAATCGCACCGAAACGAGATCCGCCGAGGACACGCAGCGCGCGGAGGCGCAGGTCAACTCACCCGCCGCGGCTCCCGCGGCAGAGCCGCGCGGCGATCGTCCCGAACGCACCGCGAGAGGCCGTCGCGGCCGACGTCGCGGCCGACGTGGCGGAGGGGGCGGTGCGCGTCTCGCCCCACCATCCGAGGGCGGACCCGCCGAGCGCGAGAGCGCCCCGGCATCGGGCCAGGGAAGTGGAGCGGGAGGCGCGAACGTCGCCGCAGGTGGCAACGGATCGCAAGGCGCGGCGGCGCCGCCGCCCGAGCGGCGCGAACCACCCCCCGCACACTTTCACGCCGAGCCGCGTGAGGCGGGCGCGAATGAACCCGCACCGCTCGCACATTTCGAGCCGACGCCGAAGCCAGAGCACGGGACCGCACCGAATAAACCCTACGTCGTGTGGTCGTCCTCGCCCCCCGAGAAGGGCGGTGGGGGTCGGGGTTCGGAGGAGTAAGCGCGCGGCGCGCTTGGGCTCAGGCCGCGCGCGTTTGCTGCCGCAAGTGTGCGAGGAGGCCGCGCGTGGCGGCCTCGACGAGATCGAGCACCTCTTCGAAGCCGTTCGCACCACCGTAGTAGGGATCGGGGACGTCCTCGACGGCGGCGCTCTCGGCAAACTCGAGAAACAAGCGCAGCCGCTGATGCGCACCGCTCGGCGCGCGCCGGCGCAATACCCCGAGGTTCTCGCGATCCATGGCGAGGATGAGATCGAAGCGCTCGAAATCCCCGGGCTCGCCGATCCGGGCCCGCATGGCACTTAGGTCATAGCCGCGACGCGCGGCGGCGGCGCGCGCACGGGCATCGGGGGCGGAGCCGACGTGGTAGCCACTCGTGCCGGCGGAATCGACTTCGATGCCAAGCTCCCGCGCCTCGCGTGCCGCCAGCACGCGCAGCACGGCCTCAGTGGTTGGCGAGCGGCAGATATTACCGAGACAGACAAAGAGTATTTTCACTCACGCCCTTACGGTCGGCATGACCCCGACTGTTAAACGCGACGGCAGTTGATCATACGCGGGTTTGGCCGCGCGGCTCGCCAGTCGACAATCGCACAAATGTACCGCAGGATTTCGCGCTGCAGGTCGCCGATGATCAAGTTCCCTCAGTTGCGCGCGCTCACTGGCTACGTCTCTCGCTGCGGTTCATGGACCTGGCGGCCGAGGCACGCGCTTGCGGGCCTCGATGCGCAGCTGGTCGGGCTGATCGCAGCGCTCGTGCTGATTCGCGTCCTTAACGGAGCCATAAGCAATGTAGCCGATCCCACTGCCGGCAGCGTGCTGCAGTTCGTGTTGGTGAGCTACGCGATCATCTGCCCCATGGCGCTCATGATTCTGCTCGCAGTCGTCACGGCGGGGGATCTCGCGCCGAAGCGCGGCTGGACACGTCTCGCGGCCCTCACGACGACCGTCGTTGTGGCAAGTGGCGCGTGCGTACTCGCGCGCTTGGAAGTCGAAGTGTTGCTGGGGCTTCGACCGCAGGGGCATTTCCTTTTCAAACTGTCCTACCTGTGGCCGCGATACGCCGTGCTCGCCGGTCTGCTCGCCATCGTGCGCGAATTTTACCGTCACGAGCTCGCAGCGTCGGATGCTGCGCGGCGGGCTGAGCGCGAGCAGGCGATCGCCGAGGGCGACGCGACTGAGGCACGGCTGCAAGTCTTAGAGGCACGCATCGAACCCCACTTTCTCTTCAACACACTGGCCAACGTTCGGCGCCTCTACGAACAAGATGGCACCGCGGGACGTGGGATGCTCACGAGCCTGATTCATTACCTGGAGGTTGCCCTGCCACAGCTGCGCGAGCGCGACTCGACGCTGCAACGCGAGATGAGCCTAGTGAGGGCTTACCTCGATATTCAGCGCATCCGCATGGGCGAGCGGCTCGACGCCCGCCTCGAGGTGCCGCAATCCCTAGCGCCACATCCGCTTCCACCGATGCTCTTGCTGACGCTCGTAGAGAACGCCATCAAGCACGGCCTAGATCCGCTCCCGAGCGGCGGCGTCATCAGTGTGAGCGCATCCCAGCGCGGAGCGCACCTCGTAGTGAGTGTTACCGACACGGGTGTCGGTTTTCGTTCCGCAATTGGCGTCGGCAGTGGCCTTGCAAACATTCGGGCGCGCCTCGCTACGACGTACGGCTCGCAGGCGCATCTGGCTCTGGAGAACAACGAGTCGGGCGGTGCGACCGCCAGCATTGCTCTGCCATTTGCGGCTGCCTCGCGATGAAGTACGTGACCGAAACCGCGCGCTTTCCCGGGCCAGCACTACCCATGTTTCCTCATGTGGTGTATGCCGCATTGCGGCGCATCACCTGGCGCGTCGCTGCTCTGACACTCACCATCAGTCTGGCCTTCGATGTCTGGTCATTATTCGACGCGTGGCGCGGGGAGAGCGCGTATCAGGGGTATATCTCTGGAATCGTCCTCAACACCCTGATGGCGTTCAGTCTCTTGCTTGCGACGTTCGTCGCCGATGAGTTCATCGCCCGGGGTGCACGTCGCCTGCCAGCGTATACGTGCGCCGTTGTCGCCGGATCGGTGTTGGCTGCGACGTTGCACTGGCTGCTGCACCCGTGGCTGCCCTCGGCGCGCGACTGGGCCGAACCACTCTTGCCGCCCGCCGCGCTCGGCCTGCGCATATCGCTCGAGTACCTGCTATGGGGCAGCATCGGGGTGTCGATCTACGCTCATTCACGTGCTGCGCTTCAGGCCGCCCAACGCCTCAGAGATGCGCAGATACGTGCCGCCCGTTCGCGGCGGCGGGCGCTGGAATCGCGCCTGCAGGCACTGCAGACACGGGTCGACCCGTCGTTTCTCTCCGCAACGCTGCTGCGTATACGCGACGCGTACGATCGCGGAGCCGTCGACGGCGTACCCGCCCTGGACGGCCTGATCGCTTATCTGCGCGCATCGCTGCAACATCCCGAGGAGCCACACTTGACACTCGAGCGCGAACTGCGCCGGTTGCAAGCGTACTTCGCCATCTGCGTGCGGCCCTTGAGACTCTCGATCCACGCTGCACCGCTCGCCATGGGCGCGCACGTACCGGCGATGTTGCTGCAGCCGCTGCTCGAGTGTATCGCGTCGCGGCCAAGTGCCGCGTTCATCGCGGGCGTGGACATCGCCGCGGATGTGACCGCCGAGACCCTGCGCATCGTCATATCCGCCGGGCGCGGGCCGCGCGAGCGCCACCTCGATGCGAACAGCCTTGAGAAGCTGACGCGGCGCCTCGGCTCTCTTTACGCAGAGCGCGCAGCGCTCACGGAGCTTTCTAAGGGGGGCACGGAAACCCGTCTAGTCGTTCAGATACCCTATGAGACGGCCGACCGCGTTAATTGCTGAAGACGAGCCATTGCTGCGCGGCGAGCTGCGCTCGGCGCTCGGCCAACTGTGGCCGGAACTTGAGATTCTGGCAGAAACCGATGACGGCCCGGAGACGCTCCTCGCTCTGGCTGAGCATGAGCCCGATGTGATCTTTCTCGATATCAAGATGCCGGGCATGAGCGGTCTCGAGGTGGCACGCGTGGCGAGCGGCAAGACTCACGTCACCTTCGTCACGGCCTACGATCAGTATGCCATCGCGGCCTTTGAACAGGGTGCCGTCGACTATGTGATGAAGCCCTTATCCATGGCACGACTCGCGGCGACGGTGGGGCGCCTGCGCGAGCGCTTACAGTCGAAGCCCACCGACCTCGGAACGCTGCTCGAGCAGCTCAGACGTATCGGTGCGCCGCAACGGCAATTCCTGCGCTGGATCACCGTCGCCGAGGGCAGGACGGTGCGACTGATCACCGTCGATGAGATCTGTTACTTCCGCGCCGACAACAAGTACACGAGCGTGGTGAGCGCCGACGGCGAATGGTTGATTAGCGAGACGATCAAGAGCTTACTCGGCGAGCTCGACCCCGAGGTCTTCCTCCAGATCCACCGCGGCACCGTGGTCAACATCAATGCCATCGAATCCATCGAGAGCGACTCGCACGGACACATGAAGGTGCGACTGAGGAAACGCGCCGAATCGCTTCCCGTGAGTGCATCCTTCGCGCATCATTTTCGCCGGAAATAGTCGTCAACAAGCGGCGCTCGAGTTCGCCGCCCCACCCTCCCCGCTTCACGCCGTCCCTACCCGGCTCACGCCGCTCTGCGTGGCTTCCGTCGCCTCGCGTTGAACCCGTCTCAAATACCCTGTCTAGTCTAGTCGCAGGCCGGACGCCCCACCGCGTGGGTCGCGGCCGTACTGGCGTGCGCGATCAAGGCACACGTTCACAAGAACGACGTCGAGAAGATCTCGTGAACCAACTCTTCGCAAAAAGAAAAAATCCTGACCGCACTCGACAGGGCCTCGCCCAACTCGTTCACTTATAGGAGACAACGATGCAGACCCTCATGCGCGACTCATCGCGCGCGCTGATCCTCCTCATCCTCGCCATCACCGTGGCGTTCCCAGCTCAGGCAGCATACGAGTACACCGCGATCAATTACCCGTCGGCAACTCAAACGCAAATCTTTGGAATCAATAACGCCGGAGAGCTCGCCGGCGACGGCGCGGTTGGTTCCACGGTGATACCCTTCGTATACGATTCGAAGAAGAACGCATTCACGGTCCTTCCGAGCGTGCCTGGATTCGATTTTACGGTCGCCACCGGGATCAACAATCCCGGAACGGTGGTAGGTGGCGCGAGCGACACATCCGGCGCTGAGAGCGGGACCCTCCTCGACAAAGGCGCCTACTCGCTCTTCACCAACCCGGGGTTTTTCGTAACCGAGGCGCGAGGGATCAGCAATAACGGCATGGTGGCTGGTGACTCCATCGACAGCACCTTCAGCAATTATGTCGGCTTTCTCTACGACCCCAAGCGCAATACCTTCACCAACTTTCTGCCCTCAGGCGCAACGATCACGCAGGGCGTCAACAGCCAAGGGGATATCGTCGGCAGCGTCGCCCTGGTGACCGGGTATCCGGGCTCCACGCCAGGGTTTTACGGCTTCGTCCGCCACAAGGACGGGAGTGTCATCCTCTTCCGCGTGCAGGACAGCAGTACAGCCACCCGAGCCCGCGGCATCACCGAATCCGGCCTCATTACGGGCTTCTTCGGAAACTCCCCCGGCCTCAAAGGGTTCGTCGTACACGTGTCAGGCAAAGCGTCGTACGAGGTGCTGACTCTGAAATCTGATCAGGTGCTCGCCGTCCCCGGTGCAACGGACACGATCGCCGAGGGCATCAACGACAAGGGGCAGGTGTGCGGAAACGCGGATAGTCAGGGCTTTCTGGCGACGCCTACCCAGTAGCCTGCGGACGCCGCGCCAATGGCAAACGCCGCCCGCCCGCGGGCGGCGTCGTGGCGTCTGTTGCGTGCGAGCGTCGAGCGAGACGGCGCCAATGCGCGCGAGCGCGCGCCTTCGATCCGTCGCGTGCTATCTCACAACGTGCGCCGGCCCTGCGTGCGGCGGATGGTGCGGGTCCTGGGCCCGGTCGCTCGCGTGCTGCGGCGACGTAGACGGTGGCGACGCTTCTGCCAACGACGCCGACTCCGGCGGCACCCTTGCCGGTGCGCCAGCAGCGCCCGCGGGCGAGGGTCTCTGGACGCGCTTCAAGAAGCTGCTCGTAGGCGAGCCGAGCGCACCTGAGCCCGAGCCCGCCCCGCAGGCACGCAGCAGTAACTCGCGCCGCGCCCGCGACGATCGCGATCGCCAGCGTGGGCGACGCGAGCATTCGCGGCATGGCCGACATGCCGATGGCGCGCGGCGCGATCGCGAAGATCGGTCGCGCAATGGCCGCGATCGCGACCGCAACCGTGACAACCGCGACCGCAACCGCGAGGGCGGCCGGCGTCCAGAGCACACCGGCGATCGTGGCGCGGAACGCGGCCCGATGAATCGCAGCGAAACAAGAGCGCCGGACGACACGCAGCGAGCAGACGCACAGACCAGCGCCGCCGCTGCCACGCCAGCGGCGGAGCCACGCGGCGATCGGCCCGAACGCAGTGGACGGGGTCGCCGCGGCCGCCGTCGCGGCCGACGCGGCGGAGGGGGCGGCGCGCGTCTTGCCCCACTCGCCGACAGCGGGGCATCCGAACGCGAGTCTGCCCCAGGACCAAGCTCGGGGTCCGGACCGACGGCGGCAGGAGCGAGTGCATCGTCAGGCGGCAACGGCTCGCAAGCAGCGCCCGCGGCGCAGCCCGAACGGCGTGAACCACCTCCGGCGCACTACCACGCGGAACCGCGTGAAGCCGGTGCGAATGAGCCAGCGCCGCTCGCGCATTTCGAACCCACGCCGAAGGCAGACCAGGCCAGTACACCTAACAAACCTTACGTCGTCTGGTCGTCCACGCCCTCCGACAAGGGCGGCGGTGGCGGTCGGAGTTCGGAGGAGTAGAGGCCCGGCGCGCGAGCCTTCAGGCCGCGCGCATTTGCTGTCGCAGGTGCGCGAGGAGACCTCGCGTGGCCGCCTCGACGAGATCCAACACTTCTTCGAAGCCGTTGGCGCCGCCATAGTAGGGGTCGGGGACGTCCTCGGCGGCGCCGCTCGGTGCGAATTCCAGGAACAGGCGCAGCCGTTGATGCACCGTCGCGGGCGCGCGGCGGCGCAATACGCGCAGGTTTTCCCGGTCCATCGCCAGGATGAGATCGAAGCGCTCGAAGTCTGCGGGCTCGACAATGCGCGCGCGCAACGCGCTCAAGTCATACCCGCGACGCGCGGCAGCGGCGCGTGCGCGCGCATCGGGGGCGTCGCCGATGTGATAGCCGCTGGTCCCTGCGGAATCGACTTCGATCACAAGGTCGGGAGCTTCTCGCGCTGCCAAGGCGCGCAGTACCGCCTCTGCCGTCGGGGAACGGCAGATGTTGCCGAGACAAACGAATAGCACTCTCATGTGCGTATTTTATCCGTATATCCGGATTGCGACGTAGTCTCGTGTCCGCGCCATGTCATCTTGTCGCCCAGACTTCTGGTCGAATCGCACCGCGTGCCGGACCACCAGTTTCTCGACAAGCGCCAGAGGCTGGTCGTCGACCCCGTAGGCGTACTTCGCCGCCTGCGCTCTACACCGTGCGCGGACAGGTCGCAGCGGGATTGCTGCGCGCTGCGGGATCCGATGCAAGTCTGTTTGGAAGCGGGGGTAGGCTTA
>DASPTE010000142.1:0-2977 GCA_035623585.1 Steroidobacteraceae bacterium
CCCAGCAGGCCGAGCGCGAAGGCAAACCCCCCGAGATCGTCGTCAAGATGGTCGAGGGAAGGCTGCGCAAGGCGCTGAGCGAGATCACCCTCGCCGGACAGCCCTTCGTGAAGGACCAGGAGATCACCGTCGAGAAGCTCCTGAAGGGCGCCAAGGCGGAAGTGGTGGCCTTCGAGCGCTTTGAAGTCGGCGCCGGTATCGAGAAGAACTAGGGCCATGGCGCGGGTCGGGCGGCGCGAGCCGGGTGGGAAGGGAGCGCGAGCGCGCATCCAGTTCTTGAGGAGAGAACCCCGCCGCGCGCGGGGTTTTTTGCCTCGGCCGAGGAGCAGTCGATGAGTGATGCGAAGCCGGCCTACTCGAGAATTCTGGTCAAGCTCTCGGGCGAAGCGCTCATGGGCAACGGTGACTACGGCATCGATCCTGCCGTCCTCAAGCGCATCGCCGGCGAGCTGCAGGACATCGTGCAGATGGGCGTGCAACTTGCCGTCGTCATCGGCGGCGGCAACATCTTCCGCGGCGCCGGGCTTGCGCGCGCAGGGATGGACCGCGTCGCCGCCGACCACATGGGGATGCTTGCGACCGTGATGAATGCGCTCGCGATGCAGGATGCGCTCGAGAGCCTCGGGCTCCATGCGCGCGTCATGTCCGCGATCCGCATCAACGAGGTGTGCGAGGACTACATCCGCCGCCGCGCGGTGCGCCACTTGGAAAAGGGCCGAGTGGCGATCTTCGCCGCCGGCACCGGCAACCCCTTCTTCACCACCGACACCGCCGCGGCGCTGCGTGCCATCGAAATCAACGCCGATGTGCTCTTGAAGGCCACCAAGGTGAACGGTGTGTACGCGGCGGACCCCCTGCGCAATCCCGCCGCCGCGCGCTATGCACGGCTCACCTTCGACAAAGTGCTCGCCGACAAGCTCAACGTGATGGACGCGACCGCGATCGTGATGTGTCGCGACAACCACTTGCCTTTGCGCGTGTTCAATCTCAACAATCCGGGCGATCTCACCCGCATCGTGCGCGGCGAGGACGTGGGCACGGTCGTGACGGTCGAGTGAGCCCGCAGTGAGGAGAAGCACATGACGCTCGAAGATTTCAAGAAAGACGCACGCGAGCGGATGGCCAAATGCGTGACTACCTTTCAGGCGGATCTGAAGAAACTGCGCACCGGACGCGCGCACCCGAGCCTGATCGAGCATCTGAAGGTCGATTACTACGGTTCCGAGGTGCCGCTGCAGCAGGTGGCGAGCATCGCAGTCGAGGACGGCCGCACACTCGTTATCTCGCCCTGGGAGAAGACGGTGGTGCAGGCAATCGAGAAGGCCATCTTCAAGTCCGATTTGGGGCTTACGCCGATGACGGCGGGCACCGTGATCAGGATTCCGATGCCCCCGCTCACCGAGGAGCGGCGCAAGGAAATCACCAAGGTGCTGCGCCACGACGCCGAGAACGCCCGCGTCGCGGTACGCAACGTGCGGCGCGATGTGATGAATCACATCAAGGAGCTGCTCAAGGCCAAGAAGGTCTCGCAGGACGATGAGCGGCGCGCCGAGACCGAGATACAAAAGCTCACCGACAAGCACATCGCGGACGTCGAGGCGGCGCTCGCCGCCAAGGAGAAGGAGGTCATGCAGGTCTGATGGTGAGCGCGATCGCAAAGCCACTCCCGCGACATATCGCCATCACGATGGATGGCAACGGCCGCTGGGCCGCCGCGCGCGGGCTCCCGCGCACCGCCGGTCACAAGGCGGGGCTCACGCCCGTGCGGCTGTGCATCGAGGAATGCACACGCCGCGGCATCGAAGCGCTGACGCTCTTTGCGTTCTCGAGTGAGAACTGGAAGCGCCCGGCGGAAGAGGTGGGGAGTCTCATGAGTCTCTTCCTCGAATCCCTCGATCGTGAGATCGACGAATTGCACGAGAAGGGGGTGTGCCTGCGTTTCATCGGCGAGCGGCGCTCGCTGGCAGTGCGCTTGCAGACCCGCCTGCACGCTGCGGAGGCGCGCACCGCGACCAACACGGGCCTTAAGTTTCAGCTCGCGATCAGCTTCGGCGGCCGCTGGGATATTGTCCAGGCGGCGCAGCGTTTCGCGCGCGAATGCCTGAGCGGTGCAACGCGTCCCGAGGAGTTGAACGAGGAGCGCTTCGCATCGAGGCTCGCGCTCGGGGGGCTGCCTGAGCCCGAGCTCCTCATACGCACCGGCGGTGAGCAACGCCTGAGCAACTTCCTCCTCTGGGATCTCGCCTACGCCGAGCTCTATTTCACCGCGCGCCTCTGGCCGGACTTCACGCTCGCCGATTTCGAGGACGCACTCGGCTTCTTCGCAAGCCGCGAGCGGCGCTTCGGCGAGACCTCTGCGCAGCGCGTCAAGGCGTCGGGGGCGTCGTGAGCGAGGTGCTGCGCAAGCGCGTGCTGACCGCCCTCGCCCTCGGGCTGCCGCTCATTGTGATCGTGTTCCTCCTGCCGCCTTGGGTGACGGCCGCGGCGGTGGTCGCGGTGATGATCGGCGCGGCGTGGGAGTGGTCCTCGTTCCTCAGGCTCCCCTCGCGCGCGCTGCGCGCGCTCTATGTCGTCGCCGTCGTCGCGCTCGCCTTCGGCGCGTGGCGCCTCGCGGAGAATCCCGCCGGGCTCGACCTCGTGCTCGGTGTCACTCTCATCTGGTGGGTTACCGCGCTTCTTTGGGTCGTGTTCGCGCCACATCACGTGTCGCGCTGGTCGGCAGCGCTCGCCGGGGCGCTGGCGCTCGCACCCGCGGCGCTCGCATTCGTGCGGCTGCGCTTCGCGCCTCCACACGGGGAATGGCTCATCTTTGCGCTCTTTCTCGTCTTTGCTGCGGACATCGCCGCATATTTCTTCGGCCGGCGCTTCGGGCGCGTAAGGCTGGCCCCAGAGGTCTCCCCCGGCAAGACCTGGGAAGGGGTGCTCGGTGGGGCCGCAGTGAGCGCACTCCTCGCGATCGCCGGCAGCAACTGGTTCC
>DASPTE010000150.1:0-9076 GCA_035623585.1 Steroidobacteraceae bacterium
CGCACGCGCTCATGGAAGTGCTCGGCGGCGGCTTCGGCGAGACGATCCGCGAGCGCCTTGAGCATGATCGCCGAGTAGTCGTCGTGCGCGCGCTCAAAGCGCGCGAGGTGCTCTTCGATGCCGATGCCGGCGGTCACCGCGAATGCACCGAAGTAGTCGGGCACGCCACTGCTGCGCGGCGCGAGGTAATCCGCAAGACACTCGTGCGGCTGGCCGTCGGGCTTGCCCTTCTGCTGTCTGAGGAAATTGAGCGTCGTCAGGAGTGAGTCGCGGCTCTCGCCCGCATAGAGTTCGACATCATCGCCCTGGGCATTCGCCGCAAAGACGCCGACCACGGCGCGCGCCGTGAGCCAGCGCTCGGCGATCAGGCGCTTGAGCATGCGACGGGCGTCCGCATAAAGGTTGCTCGCGGCCTCCCCGACCACCGGATCGGTGAGGATCGCGGGAAATTTCCCGGCGAACTCCCAGGCGTTGAAGAAGGGCATCCAGTCGATATAGCCAAGGAGCTGCGCGAGCGGATAGTCCTCGAAGCGCTGCACGCCCGGCACGCGCGGGGGAGTCGGTGTATACGCGAGCCAGTCGATTGGGCGGCGATTAGCGCGCGCCGCGGCGAGGGATAGCTCGGGCAGCTTCACTTTCTTCGCGGCATGCTGCTCGCGGCGGCGGGCGTGCTCTTCGTTCGCCTTCGCGACAAAGGCCGCGCGCTGCGCGGGCTGGGTGAGGGCCTGGCAGACGCCCACCGAGCGTGAGGCGTCCTTGACGTACACGACCGCGGAGGCGTACTCGGGGGCGATCTTGACCGCGGTGTGGGCCGGCGAGGTGGTGGCGCCGCCGATCAGGAGCGGGAGCTCGAAGCTCTGCCGCTGCATCTCGCGCGCGATGTGCACCATCTCATCGAGCGAGGGTGTGATGAGACCGGAAAGTCCGATCAGATCCGCGCGCTCGCGCCGTGCGGTCTCGAGAATCTTCTCGCACGGCACCATGACCCCAAGGTCGATGACCTCGTAGTTGTTGCACTGGAGGACCACGGAGACGATGTTCTTGCCGATGTCGTGCACATCGCCCTTGACGGTGGCCACCACGATGCGGCCGTTCGAGCGTTGCGCCGCGCCATCCTTGCTCTGCTCGATATAGGGGACGAGGTACGCCACCGCGCGCTTCATCACGCGGGCGCTCTTCACCACCTGCGGCAGGAACATCTTGCCGCTGCCGAAAAGATCACCGACGACGTTCATGCCGTCCATGAGCGGCCCCTCGATCACCTCGAGCGGGCGGGCGAACGACTGCCGCGCCGCCTCGGTGTCCTCGATGATGTAGTCGTCGATGCCCTTCACGAGGGCGTGTGCGAGCCGCGCGGCGACCGGCAGCGTGCGCCACTCGAGATCCTCCTGGCGCCGTGCCCCGCCCTCGCCCTTGAAGCGCGCGGCGATCTCGAGGAGCCGCTCGGTGGCGTCCGGGCGGCGATTGAGGATGACGTCCTCGCATGCCGCGCGCAGCTCGGGTTCGATCTGCTCGTAGATCGCGAGCTGTCCGGCGTTGACGATGCCGAGGTCCATGCCGGCGGCGATGGCGTGATAGAGGAACACCGAGTGCATCGCCTCGCGCACCGGCTCGTTGCCGCGGAAGGAAAACGACACATTGCTGACGCCGCCACTCACGAGCACGTGGGGCAGTTCGGCCTTGATGCGCCGCGTGGCCTCGATGAAGGCGAGCGCGTAGGCGTTGTGCTCCTCGATTCCGGTGGCGACGGCGAAGATATTGGGATCGAAGATGATGTCCTCCGCCGGCAAGCCGACGCGTTCGGTGAGGATGCGGTAGGCGCGCGCGCAGATCGCGACCCGCCGCTCGATGGTGTCGGCCTGGCCGCTCTCATCGAACGCCATGACCACCGCGGCCGCGCCATAGCGGCGCAGCTTGCGGGCGTGGTCGATGAACACCTCTTCGCCTTCCTTGAGGCTGATGGAATTTACGATCGCCTTGCCCTGCACGCACTTGAGTCCCGCCTCGAGCACCGACCACTTCGAGGAGTCGAGCATGATCGGCACGCGGGCGATGTCGGGCTCCGCGGCCACGAGATTGAGGAAGCGCACCATCGCGGCCTGTGAGTCGAGCATGCCCTCGTCCATGTTGATGTCGATGATCTGCGCACCATTCGCCACCTGCTGACGCGCGATCTCGAGCGCCGCCGTGTAGTCGCCCGCTTCGATGAGCTTGCGGAACTTGGCGGATCCGGTGACGTTGGTGCGCTCGCCGACGTTGACGAAGAGGCTCGTCTCATCGATGTTGAGGGGCTCGAGGCCAGCGAGACGGCACTTGACCGCGGGGGTCGCGAGCCGCCGCGGCGCGCAGCCGACAACACCATCGTGCAGGAGCCGGATGTGCTCGGGCGTCGTTCCGCAGCAGCCACCGACCACGTTGACGAGCCCGGAGGCTGCGTACTCGCGCAGGATCTCGGCCGTGTCCGCCGGCCCCTCGTCGTACTCGCCGAAGGCGTTCGGAAGACCCGCGTTCGGGTAGGCGCAGACAAAGGTGTCGGCCACCCCCGAGAGCTCTTCGATGTAGGGGCGCAGCTGCCGCCCGCCGAGCGCACAGTTGAGGCCGACGAAAAGCGGCCGGGCGTGGCGGATCGAGTTCCAGAACGCCTCGGTCGTCTGCCCCGAGAGCACGCGCCCCGAGGCATCGGTGATGGTGCCCGAGACCGCGAGCGGCAGCTCGATGCCGAGCTCATCCGAGAGCGTCAGCGCCGCGTAGATCGCCGCCTTGGCGTTCAGCGTGTCGATGACCGTTTCGACAAGGAGCAGATCCACGCCCCCGAGCACGAGCGCGCGCGCCGCCTCGAGATAGGCAGCATGGAGTTCATCGAAGCTCACCGCGCGGAAGGCCGGATCGTTGACGTCGGGGGACATGGACGTCATGCGATTGGTCGGGCCGATGGCGCCGGCGACGTAGCGCGCTGCGCCCGCGCGCTCGGCGAACTCGTCCGCCGCCGCGCGCGCGAGTCGCGCGGCACGATAGTTGAGCTCGGGGACGAGTGCGACAGTGCCGTAGTCGGCCTGCGAGATCGCGTTCGAATTGAAGGTGTTGGTCTCGATGATGTCGGCGCCGGCGGCGAGATAGTCGCGGTGGATGCCGGTGATGATCTCGGGGCGCGTCAGCGTCAGGATGTCATTGTTGCCCTTGAGGTCGCGGCCGTGATCGCGCAGCCGCGCGCCGCGATAGCCCGCCTCATCGAGCCGGTGCCGCTGGATCATCGTGCCCATGGCGCCATCGAGGAGCACGATGCGCTCGCGCAGGAGCTCCTTCAGCCGCTCGATGCGCGTCGCGCGTGCGGTTTCATCGGGTGGCTCGATGGCGAAGGGCGCGGCGGGCGCCCCTGATGTGGGGCGCTGCCGGCGCTCGGATTCGCGGTCGGCGCGCACCTTGGAGTCGCCGAGGGCGTGCGCAACACCATGGCGGCAGGCGCTCAAGCGGGCACCTTCGCGTGCGAGGCAGCGCCGCTCGCTGCCTTCGGCCGCAGGCCGAGCGCGTAGCAGATCGCGTAGGTGAGTTCGGCGCGATTTAGCGTGTAGAAGTGGAACTCGCGCACGCCCTCCGCGCGCAGCGCCTGCACCTGCTCAATGGCGACACTCGCGGCGAGCATGCGGCGGGTTTCGTGATCCTCCTCGAGATCCGCAAAACGCTCCTGCAGCCATGGCGGAATGCTCGCGCCGCAGCTGCGTGCGAAGCGCAGCACCTGCGGAAAGCGCGTGATCGGGAGGATCCCGGGGACGATGGGGCAGGTGAGACCCGCGGCCGCGCAGCGCTCGCGAAAGCGCAGAAACACGGCCGTTTTGAAGAAGAACTGAGTGATGGCGCGCGTGGCCCCGGCGTCGATCTTGCGTTTGAGGTTGTCGAGGTCCGCCGCTGCGGATCGGGCCTCGGGATGCACCTCGGGGTACGCCGCGACCGAGATATCGAACGGCGCGACCTTGACGAGTGCGCCGATGAGATCGGCGGCAAAGGCAAATCCGTCCGCACGCGGCACGTAGCGCCCGGCTCCCTGGGGCGGATCGCCGCGCAACGCGACGAGATGCCGCACGCCCTCCTCCCAGTACGTGCGCGCGATCCCCAAGACCTCTTCCCTTGAAGCGCCGACACAGGTGAGGTGCGGCGCGCCGGTCAGGCGTGTTTCGCGCTGGATGCGCCGCACGAGTTGATGCGTGCGGTTACGCGTCGAGCCATCCGCACCGTAAGTCACGGAGACGAAGCTTGGCCCGAGCGGGGCGAGCCGCTCCATGGAGCGCCAAAGTAGCTCCGCCATCGCTTCATCCGCGGGCGGGAAGAACTCGAAAGAAACGCGCAGCGGCTCAGCGGCGCTGGTCATTGGGCCTCTGCCTTGGGATGGGCGAGGCGCGGGTGATCGGCGGCCGCGGCGCGGGCGAGCGCGGCCAGCACGTGCTCGCCGTCGGATTCGATCGGGCTCAGACGTTCGCAGACGAAACCCGCATCGCCGAGCACGCGGCGCAGCCGTGCAAGGGGGTGCTCGACGATGCGCGCGCGCGAACTCTCGAGCGATTCGTAATGCTCGAAGACCCAGAGCTCCCCGCCGGGGGCGAGCACACCGCGAACGAGCTCGAGATGCCGGGCGAGCCGCTGCGGACTGCTGAGGGGGTGATCGAGGAGTACGGTTGCGAAGGACGCTCCCGCCCGGCGCAGGTCGCGCTCGCTGAGACCCTCGGGGCTCGAGCTTTCGATGACGCGGCAGGGGAAGGCGCGCCGCTCCGCGAACGCACGCGCACTTTGCGCGGCGCGCCTTGCACCCGCGAGCGCTATGCACTCGCGCGAGCGCTGAGCGAGGGTTTCGAGGAGTTCGAGGTGTCGCACGCCGACGAGGAGCGCATCACCGCGCGCGTTTGCGGCTCGCTCCGCACGGACGAACTCGGCGAGAGCCCGGCCGATGCGCGACTCGGCGCCGCGGGGTTCGGGGTCGGGCGAGGCGCCCGCGCGCGCCGCGGAGCGATCGTGCGAGAGCACGGGATCCGCGGGGTCGGCCTGGGCGAGCAAGCCGCGCACGAAGCTCGCCGCCTCCGGTGTGGCGGCCAGGCGGTACTCCACCCACTGTCCCTCGCGCAAGCGCGTGATCAGGCCCGCTTCGCGCAGGATCTTCAGATGCCGTGACACGCGCGGCTCGCTCTGCCCGAGCGTGCGCGCAAGGTCGGAAACGCTTAAGGCCCCCTCGGCACAGCGCGCGAGGAGCCGCAGCCGGCTTGGCTCGCCGACCGCGCGCAGCCATCTCATGAGCGTGGTCAGATCGGCCGTATTCATTAAATAATTGTACAACTCTTTAATTTATAGGCAACCCGGAGATCGAAAATGAGCTCCGCAACCCCTACGACCCGATTCCGGACCGGTTATTGCCTCATTATTGAGACAATAACGGCTGCCTTGATGTCAGTGAATCACTCCTGAACCACCCGATCCGGAACCCTCGGCAAACAGTGTCTCCACGTCTACCGCATCGAAACGATAGGGGTGGTGGCAGAACTCACACGTCACGGTCACCGCCCCCCGCTCGCGAAGCACATCGCGCACCTCCTCCGCACCGAGCGCGCGAAGGAGCCCCGCGACCCGCCCGTGGCTGCAACGACATTCAAAGCGCACGGGCGCCCCGCGAAAGAGCCGCAGGTCATGTCCGGGAAAGCCCTGGGCAAGCACGTCCTCCACCTTTGCGGTGAGCAGCGTCTCAGCGCTCAGCCTCTCGATCCCCTCCTGCGCGCCCTTCCAGGCCGCGGCCACCTCCTCGGGGTCGCTCGCTCCCGGATCGGGAAGCTTCTGCACCAGCATTCCGGCGCCACAAAGACCATTCGCAGCGAGAAGCACGCGTGTCGGCAGCTGCTCAGAGGAGGCGAAGTACGCCTCCAGCGACTGCGCGAGCGAGGTGCCCTCGAGCGGCACCACTCCCTGATAGCGCATGCTCTTCTCTTCGGCCTCGACCGTCACGGCGACGCGCCCGTCGGTGCCGACCAAGCGCCGAAAAAGCGCCCCGCGGCGCGACTGCGCCGAGAGGGTCTTCAGCGCGCGGTTGTCGCCGCGCGCGACGGCGCGCAGCCGGAAATCGTGCGTGCACTGCGCGACGAGAAGATTGACCGCGCCGTTCCCCTCGAGCTGAAAAGTGAGCGTGCCGCGGAACTTAAGAGTCGCCGCGAGCAGCACCGCGGCAGCCACCGCCTCACCCAGCAGCTCCCCGACTACCGGCGGGTAGTCGGTGTGCGCACGCAGCTCGCGCCACGCGTTCGCAAGCCGTACCCAATGCCCACGCACCGGGCGCTTCTCGAAGATGAAGCGACGCACCTGGTCGCTTTGGGGGACGGGGGAGGAATCCATCGGAGCCACAATGAGGGAGCCCTGCGCGCAACTCAACCCCGCAGGGGCTTCGCGCCGCCCCTCAGGGCGCGAGCTTGCGACGTAGCAGTTCGTTCAGCTGGGCCGGGTTTGCCTTGCCGCCGGTCGCTTTCATCACCTGGCCGACGAAAAATCCGAAGAGCTTGTCTTTGCCGGCGCGGTACTCGGCAAGCTGCGCGGGGTTGGCCGCCATCACCGAATCGATGGCGCGCTCAATAGCGCCCGTATCGGTGATCTGCTTGAGTCCGCGCTCGGCGATCACCTGATCGGCGCTCTGCCCGCCCGACCACATCGCCTCGAAGACCTCCTTGGCGATCTTCCCCGAGATCGTCGCATCGGCGATGCGGCGCAGAAGCCCCGCGAGGCGCGCGGCGGAGAGTTTGCCGCCTCCAAGCTCGAGCCCCTCCTTGTTGAGCGCCGCCGCGAGCTCGCCCATCACCCAGTTGGCCGCGAGCTTCGGTTCCTTGGGCAGCTCGCGTACCACCTCTTCGTAGTAGGCCGCGAGTTCACGGCTCGCGGTCAGCACGCCTGCGTCATAGGGCGAGAGTGCGTACTGCGAGCCAAAGCGCGCGGCCTTCTCGTCCGGGAGCTCGGGGAGCGTCGCGCGCACCGATTCGATGAACGCCGCATCGAGCGCCACGGGGAGGAGATCCGGGTCCGGGAAGTAGCGGTAATCGTTCGCCTCCTCCTTCGAGCGCATGGAGCGCGTCTCGCCCTTGTCGGGATCGTAAAGGCGGGTCTCCTGCACCACCTTGCCCCCGGACTCGAGGATGTCGATCTGTCGGGCGACCTCGAAGTTGATGGCGCGCTCGACAAAGCGGAAGGAATTGAGGTTCTTGGTCTCGGTGCGCGTGCCGAAGTGATGAGTACCCTCGCGGCGCACCGACACATTGGCGTCGCAGCGGAAGGATCCCTCCTGCATGTTGCCGTCGCAGATCTCGAGGTAGCGCACGAGTGTGTGCACCTTCTTCATGTACGCGACGGCTTCCTTCGCGGAGCGCAGGTCGGGCTCAGAGACGATCTCGACGAGCGGCGTGCCGGCGCGATTGAGATCGATGCCGGTGACGCCCGGCAACCCCTCGTGCAGGCTCTTGCCGGCGTCTTCCTCGAGATGTGCGCGCGTGATGCCGATGCGGCGTGTCTTGCCGTCCTCGAGCACGATGTCGATCGCGCCCGCGGCCACGATCGGCAGCTCGTACTGGCTGATCTGGTATCCCTTCGGGAGATCGGGATAGAAGTAGTTCTTGCGGGCGAACACCGAGTGCGTGGCGATGCGCGCGTTGATGGCGAGCCCGAGCTTGACCGCCATGCGTACGGCCTCCTCGTTGAGCACGGGCAGGACGCCCGGGTAGCCGAGGTCGATGAGGCTCGCCTCCGAGTTCGGCGCGGCGCCATAGGCGGTCGAAGCCCCCGAGAAGATCTTCGAGCGCGTCGCGAGCTGCGCGTGGATCTCGAGCCCGATGATGGTTTCCCAGCCACTCATGCGTAGCCCTGCGGCACTTTCGTGTGCCAGTCGGTCACACGCTGGAACGCATGCGCGGCGGACAGCAGCCGCGATTCGCTGAAGTGCGGACCGACGAGCTGCAGCCCGACCGGGAGATCGTCGACGAAACCGCAGGGGAGCGAGACCGCGGGCAACCCCGCAAGATTCGCGCCGATCGTGTAGATGTCGTTCAGGTACATCGTGATCGGGTCCGAGGTCTTCGCTCCGATCGCGAACGCCGGCGTCGGGGTTGTCGGCCCCATGAGCACATCGACGCTCTCGAACGCGCGGCTGAAGTCAGCGCTGATGAGCGTCCGCACGCGCTGTGCCTTGAGGTAATACGCATCGTAGTACCCGGCCGAGAGCACGTAGGTCCCCGTCATGATGCGGCGCTTGACCTCGGGCCCAAATCCCTCGCCGCGCGAGCGGCGGTAGAGATCCTGTAGATCGCGCGGATTCTCGCAGCGATAGCCAAAGCGCACGCCGTCGTAGCGCGCGAGATTCGAGGAGGCCTCCGCGGGCGCCACTACGTAGTAGGCGGGCACGGAGAGCGGCAGGTTCGGCAGACTCACCTCGCGAAGCTTCGCGCCGAGCCGCTCGTAGACCTTGAGCGCCTCGCGCACCCGGCGCTCGTTTTCCGCATCCAGTCCTTTATCGAAGAACTCCTTGAGGAGTCCGATCCTTAGGCCCGCGACGCCCGCTTCGAGCTCCGCGACGTAGTCGGGCACCGGCCTGTCGACGCTCGTCGAGTCGTTGCGATCGAAGCCTGCCATCTCGCGCAGCATGAGCGCCGCATCCGCGGCACCCGCGCAGAGCACCCCGCCCTGATCGAGACTCGAAGCGAAGGCGATCATGCCGTAGCGCGATACGCGCCCGTAGGTCGGTTTGACCCCGGTGATCCCGCAAAGTGCGGCGGGCTGGCGGATCGAACCGCCGGTGTCGGTGCCGGTGGCGCCCGGGGCGAGACGCGCGGCCACGGCGGCCGCCGAGCCCCCCGAGGAGCCTCCCGGCACGAGCTTTGGATTCCAGGGGTTGCGGACCGGCCCGTAGTAACTGTTCTCGTTCGAAGACCCCATGGCGAACTCATCCATGTTGGTCTTGCCGAGCATCACCGCGCCCGCGCTCTCGAGTTTTGTGACGACCGTCGCACTATAGGGGGCCACGAAGTTCTCGAGCATGCGCGAGCCGCAGCTCGTACGCACGCCAGCGGTG
>DASPTE010000001.1:0-26847 GCA_035623585.1 Steroidobacteraceae bacterium
CTGCACAATCTGGCGCAATCGATCACGGCCTGAGCTGCTGCGCACCATCCAAGCCGTTGCCACTGCGCCCACGACACAGAGCCCGAGGATGACGACGAAGGCGTGCTTGCGCACTTTCAAGGCCGGTGCACCCCTCAGTACCGCGCGTCGATGAGCCGACGCACGCTCAGCCAGTCGCCGGCTTTGAGGTTCAGGGCCTCGGCTTTCCGGTCGGCGATGCCGCTGAACTCCGTGCCGAGTCCCTCACGGATCAGCTCGGGGAGCTGCTCGGCGAGTGTCCTCGATTCCGGGTCGAGCCGCGTAATCAGGCCAAGCCCCGTCGGCGGGGCGGCGAGTGTGTAAACCGCAAGATCCGGGCGATGCTTCTTGAGCAGCACGATGAGACGCCAGATATCGCCACTCCAGAAGCGCGTCTCGCGCTCCCGCGCGGCGGTGCGTGCGTCGAGCGGAAAGACATCGTGCACGAATATCAGTGAGTTGGGCTCGCTCAGGCGCTCGAGATTGATAAAGTCGCGCAGTGCGAACTCGAATTGGTGCATGCCATCGATGAAGGCCATGCGGAGGGGCCGGCCGCCGAGCGCGGCGCTGACGTCGTGACGGGCAAAGAAATCGTCGCTACGCTCTCGGAATACCGTATGTGCAGGCGCCGGCGTGATCTTGAGCAGCGGTTCCGGATCGATCGCGAGCGCGCGCGTTTCCGGCCGCACGAGTTGCAGCGAATCTCCCCAAGCGACCCCCACCTCGATGTACGTCTCGGGCTTGAGGTGCTCGTGGATGCGGCCGAGAAGCTCGAGGTAGTTGTCACCCGCTAACTCGAGCTCGGCGAGCAGCTGATAGGCCTTCGTGTAATCGCTGCGTGCAACCGAGCGTCGGCAGAGCTCGGCAACCTTCGCCCTGCGGCCGAGTAGGAGATTGAGCTCCGCGCAGTAGTAGAGAAAGCGCGAGGCTCGCGCGATTGGAGTCGTTGGTATAGCCAGGTTCTTACACTCGGAATTTGCAGACTCACATACTAGCGCCGCCTCACATCGGGCTCTACCGCATGCAGGAAAGGCGCTCCGATGCAAGCGCGGGTAGTCCTGAGGCGCGCGGGTTCAGATCATGGTAAGGGATGCAGCGTGAGATCGATTTTCAATCGCGTACTGCTGATCGCGCTCCTCGGCGTGTTCGCGCTCATCACAGCCTGGATGGTGAGCGCGTACCGGCGCGACATCGATCGAGCTCACGCCAGACTCGCAACGGGGAGCCTGCTCGTGACGACGCGCTGCGGCGTCATCGAATACGCCGAGCGGGGCAGCGGCCCTGCGCTCCTGAGCGTCCACGGCGCCGGAGGCGGATTTGATCAGGGGTTACTCCTTGGCTCTCCACTCCTTTCGAAGGGGTATCGCATCATTGCGATGTCGCGATTTGGTTACCTGCGCACGCCGGCCCCTGCGCAGGCGACGCTCGCCCTGCAGGCCGACGCCCACGCGTGTCTCCTCGATGCCCTGGGAGTCAAGAGGGTAGCCGTCATCGGCGTCTCGGCCGGCGCACCCTCTTCGCTTGAATTCGCTTTGCGCTACCCCGAGCGCTGCACGGCTCTCGTGCTCCTCGTGCCAGGCTGGTATCCCGACCCGCAGCGCCTCCCACGACCACCTCCGGGGTACTTCGCTACCTGGGCATTCGGGGAATCGTTGCGCTCAGATTTTCTTTTTTGGGCCATCCGCAAGATCGATCTGCCGTTTGTCGAGCGTACCGTGCTGGGCACCCCTCCCGAGGTGATCGCAAGCGCAAGCGCAAGCGAGCAGGCGCGCGTTGCCACGATTCTGCGCGAGCTTGAACCGGTGAGCGAGCGCCGCGTCGGACTCTCACTTGAGGGGCAACTCACCGTTGCGCCACTCTCAAAGCCGCTCGCAGCGCTCTCCACGCCGACGCTCGCAATCAGCGTCGAAGATGATCTGTACCGCACCTATGACAATGCGCGGGCGATCGCCGCGGGAGTTGCCGACGGTCACTTCGTCGGTTTTCGCAGCGGCGGCCACCTTTGGGTCGGGCACAACGCTGAGGTCTTCCAGGCGGTCGGCGACTTCCTCAGGCAAAACGCATCAGTGGCCGACTGAGCGGCGTATCAGCCACCCCTGCACGAGCGGAAAGATTGCGAATGCAATCTGTGCAAGCAGGCCGATCGCCCCGCCGGTACTTTGGTAACTCGCGATTTGTCCGGACAGGGACCTGCCAAAAATGCCAACTGCAACGGCTGCTTCCGCGAGCATGAGCACAACGAAGGCGCCCGCACCCATGACAGCGCGCGCCGTTACGTTCGGCGGCACGGCGAACTGATGCGCCGACCAGCGCGATGCCGCCCAGCTGACAATCACCATGATGGGTGCTTCGAGCGACACCGCGAGTGTCTCGCCGAAGCGCGGCACAACGAATAGGACGCGCACCGTGCCCAGCACGAAACCGACGAGGAAAACGCTCGTCGCGTAAGCGGCTCCGGCCTTGATGCTAACGAGGCAATCGTTGTGCCCGCGATTCAAGTCTCGGGTCCTGCCCCATGGACGCTCACCATTCAATAAGCGTACGCTCGCTCGCTCTGACGCGTGGAGGAAAGCTCTGATGATTGGAAGGCGGGGCGACGCCGAAGGCATGAGCGCGGTTTTCCGCGAGAGTGTGCGCCAGCACTCGGGACTTTTTTTGCTCGAGGGGATCCTGCTCATCGTGCTCGGTGTGGTGGCGATGGTATTGCCCTCCCGCGCTTCCCTTGCGGCGACCCTGCTCTTTGGCTGGATCCTCCTCCTGAGCGGTGGCGTCGGTCTCGTGACGACCTTCCGTGCGCGCCATGCGCCGGGATTCGCTTGGTCGCTCTTCTCGGCGATCATCGGCATCGTCGCCGGCGCGCTGCTTCTCCTTTGGCCCGAGCGGGGAACCTATTCACTCACCCTGGTACTCATCGCCTTCCTTTTCGCCGAAGGCGTGGTGTCGATCTTCTACGCGACCGAGCACCGCAGGGGCTTCTCGAGGGGCTGGGGCTGGATGCTCGCAAGCGGCTTCCTCGATCTGATTCTCGGTGTGCTGCTGGTCGCGGGGCTTCCGGGGACGGCCGACTGGGCGCTCGGTCTCCTCCTTGGCATTAACATGATCTTCGGCGGAGGAGCGCTGATTTCGATGGCGCTCTACGCGCGCGGCCACCCTCCGGCGGCAGCCGCGCGACCCCACTGAGGTGTCAGTGGCGGGCTGTCTCTGCCGCACGAAGCGCTTGGACCCCTCTCACCAGCGTCGTGCGCTTGCTACCTCACTTGCCGTTCGCGTCATCGAGCGCGTCGCGCAGTGCCCCACACCATCTCGAGATGATCTGCTCGGCGGCGGCCCTATTGCTGACGCTGGATGAGATCTGGAACTGCCCGCCCCAGCCGGTCGCGGCGCGCTTGTCGATGGCACGCGCAATGACCTGGTTCGTGTCGGAATCGCGAAGTTCCGCGACGAGCGTCATGCGGCCCGGATCCGCCACATAGGTATATGAGCGGCCGGGCGTCATTTTGTCGGGGGCCGCGACATAGAGATCCACCACGATCGGGGTGACGTCCAATACGTCATCGCCCGCCTGCGTACTCAACTTGTAGCCGCCCTTGGCAAGATCCTTCCCGCACTGCTCGTGGAAGATAGTGGCGAGATTCTTCTTCATCTTCGCGAAATCGTCTGCGGTTAGACGGGCTGCGCCGTGGCGGCTCGAGTTCGGATCCCAGTTCTTGTCGAACTCCACCTGCAGCGGCTCGAGTCGCACGAGCTTGTATCCCTGCAACGTTGCGCCCGGGCGCACGTAGAGGAGCTGGACTCTCTTGCTCTTGGTCTGCTGGAGTCCATCCCACTCCGTCGGCGGCTTGTCCGCGGCGGCAATCGGGATCAATAAGAGCGTGCTCAGGGCACCCGCCACAACGGCGAACGTGGCTCGCTTCGAAGTGCTTGCTAGCATGATCAGGCTTCCTCTTATTATCGGATGCCGGGGTGAAGGATTGTAATCACACCGTGCGGGTGTGCGGCAAGCGGGAAGAACGTGCCGTCAGGCGACGGCCGCAGAAACCGCGGGAACGCGCTACTTGATTTCGGAGAATGCCGCTCGGAATGGAACAGCAACCATGAAAGACCTCAGTATTGGCTTTATCGGTCTTGGCAACGTCGGCGCTCAGCTCGCGGGCAATCTCCTGCGGCATGGCGTCGATCTGACGGTACGCGATGTAGACCCGACTCGTGTCGCTCCCTTCGTCGAGCGGGGCGCCAAGGAGGCGGCCTCGCCGCGTGAGCTCGCCGAGCGGGTCGATATCATCATCACCTGTCTGCCCTCCCCCGCGATCTGCGCGCACGTGATGGAGGCGCCCGATGGGGTTCTCGCTGGCCTCGCCCCCGGCAAGATCTGGCTCGAGATGAGCACGACCGATGCCGCCGAGGCGCGCCGTCTCGCCGAGCGCGTCGAGGAACGTGGCGCACTCGCGCTCGATTGCCCGGTATCGGGTGGTTGCCACCGTGCGGCGAGCGGCAATATCTCGATCTTCGCAGGCGGTAGCCGCGCTGCCTTCGAGCGTGTGCTGCCGGTGCTCGCCATTCTTGGTCAGCGGATTCTGCACACGGGTCCTTTGGGCTCCGCCTCGATGCTCAAGGTCCTCACGAACTTCCTCTGCACCGTGCATCTTGTCGCACTTGCGGAAGCACTCACCGTCGCCAAGGTGCTCGGCCTCGATCTCAACACGACCTACGAGGGCATCCGCATCTCTTCGGGCAACTCCTTCGTGCACGAGACGGAATCGCAGGTGATCCTCAACGGCAGCCGCGACATCAACTTCACGATGGATCTCGTCCTCAAGGACGTCGGGCTCTTCGATGCGCTCGCAAAGGCCCACGGGGTGCCGCTCGAGCTTTCGCCGCTCGTGCTCGGTATTTTCGCCGATGGCGCACGCCGCTACGGCGCGCGTGAGTTCTCACCCAACATCATCCGCCGCCTCGAGGAGGCCTGTGGCGTGCGGGTGCTCGGTGAGGGCTTTCCGGCGCAGATGGTCGATGACGAGCCAAAGGTTCCGGGCTACGAAGTAGTGCCGCGCGGGCGCTCGCTTTCGTAATGTTGACATCATAATATAACAGGCAGCCCCTCGCTGCCCGGTTGTTGCATGCCACGCAGTGCACTTATCGAGACGCGCTCGATCGATTACGTGCCACTCGCCGAGCGGCACGGCAAGGTGTGGCATCTGTGGCCGGTGTGGTTTTCGGGCGATGCGCATCTTGCGACGCTCGCGGTCGGCGTTCTCGGCATCACGCTCGGCGGCAATCTGCTCTGGACCTCCGTGGCGGTGATCCTCGGCTGTCTCCTCGGCACCTTTTTCATGGCGTTCCACTCGACACAGGGACCGCAGCTTGGGCTCCCGCAGATGATCCAGTCGCGACCGCAGTTCGGCTATACGGGAGCGCTGCTCGTCTGGGGCGTCGCGCTCGTAGCCTACATCGGCTACAACGCCTTCAATCAGGTGCTGGCTGCGCAGGCGCTCCATCAGTTGCATGGCGCCATCTCGGCGACCTCCCCGAGCGCGATCGTCATCTTCGCACTCATCGCCGTCGCCCTCGCCGCCATCGGCTACGACTCGATCCATCTCGCGCAGCGCGGCTTTGCCTACCTCATGATCGCGATCCTGACGGTATTCTCGGTCGGCGGGCTTTTTCTCCTCAGGTTCCCCGCAGCGCAATGGGACGCGGGCGGTTTTCGTGGCGTGCCGTTCCTCGCGCAGCTCTTTGCGGCCGCCTCCTATCAGCTCAGCTGGTCGATCTATGTCTCGGACTACTCGCGTTACCTGCCGCGCGATGTGGGTGTGCGGGCATCGTTCTGGTGGACCTATCTCGGCGCCTTCATCGGTGGCGCCTGGATGATGCTGGTCGGCACCGTCGCAGCTGCCATCGCCCCGAAGCTCGACGTCGCCGCCGCCATGGAACTCGCGGCCGACCAGGTGGTGCCGGGGCTCGGCAAGGTGCTCCTCGTCGGATCGCTCCTCGGCCTCATCACCATCACGGCGCTCAACTTCTACGGGGCATCGCTAACGCTACTGAGCGTGGCCGACACCGTAAGCCCCCTGCGCTCGAGTGCAGGCAAGCGTCTGGCGAGTCTCGCCGTAGCGCTCGTCGCCAGCACCGCGATTGCACTCGCCTCCTCGAGCAACTTCGCGAACCGCTTCCAGGACTTGCTCGCGCTGCTGCTCTACCTCTTCACTCCGTGGACGGCGATCAACCTCGTCGATTTCTACCTCGTGCGTCGCGGCCACTACTCGATCCGGGAGATCTTCAATCCGCGGGGGATGTACGGGCACTGGAACTGGCGCGGTCTTCTCGCCTACGCCGTGGGCTTCATCGTGATGATCCCGTTCTTCAGCACCGACATCTATGCAGGTCCGATCGCCCGCAAGCTCGGTGGCGCCGATATCGCGATGCTCATCGGCTTGCCGGTGTCTGCGATTGTCTACCTGCTCGCCTGCCGTTCCATGAACCTGCGCGCGGACCAGGAACGCGCGGCGGCTGCCGACGTCGATCTCGATCCCGACGATCGCGCGAGTGCACAGCCCGCCTGATTGCCGGTACCATCGCGCCATGCCAAAGATCGTCGACCACGAGCAGCGCCGCGACGAAATCGCCCTGATCGCCTGCCGCGTGGTGGCGGAGTACGGTTTTGACAGGGCGAGCATGGTGCGCATCGCCCGTGAGGCGGGCTACACGACCGGGATGCTGGCCCACTACTTCGATACCAAGCAGGACATCATCATCGCGGCTTTGCGGCTCATCCTGCGCCGCATCGACGAGCGGCTCACGCAATCCGCCACCGCCAAGGCGCGTCCCGATCTCCTCGCGCTGCTCACCGAGGCGCTGCCGGTCGATGAGCACCGGCGCACCGAGTGTGCGTTCTGGACCACGTTCTGGGGTCAGGTGAGCAGCGACAAGCGCCTCAAGCGCATTAACGCCTGGGTACACCGCGAGTACATGCGGCTCTTCGAGCGCTGCTTCGTGCAGTCCTGGCCCGAGTGGGCGCAGTTCCCGCCTGCCACGCGTGAGGAGGTGCTGCGCTCGGTCGTCACCTTCATCAACGGCCTCACTGCGAGTGCCGTGGCAAACGCCACCGACTGGCCCCCCGCGCGCCAGATCGAACAGGTGCGGCTACAGATCGAGCTGCTCAAAGCCTGGGCGTTGAGCACCGCGCGTACACAGCGGGCTGCGGGCGCCTGAGCGAGCGCCCGCAGCCTCATCACTCTCAGAGATTCTTCTGGTACTGCAGCATGACCGTAAAGGTCTGCAGCGTCGCGCCCTGCGGGATCACGCTCCCGGCCTGGTTGTACTGCGCGTACCCCACGTAGCCGATGTCGCCCAAGTTCGGTTTCGAGTTCAGGATGTTCTTGAAGCTCAGCGAGAGTTCCGACTGACCACGGTCGACGCCAAGCCGCAGGTTCAACAGCGAGAACCCGGGACGCGTCGCCACGGTGCCGAAGCCACCGACGAGGAGTGAGGTGCTGTTGCCCGTGTAGCTGTAGTCCACCGAGCAAAAGCCCTGCATCTCGCTGCCCATCGGATGCGTATATACCCCGCCGATGAAACCGGTAAAGGCCGGCACGCCGCTGATGCGCGAGTCGGGCAGGACACCAACGCTCGCGAGCGGCCCGGGATCGGTGATAGAGGTGTTCTCATAGCCTGCACCGATGCGTACCTGTAGCCCCGGCGCCAGGCGTCCGTTGGCTTCGAGTTCCGCGCCCTTGACGGTGGCCTTGTTGCCATTCACCTGCAGGTAGTATCCGCAGGGCAAGCCGACCTGCTGCTGCAGGTTGCTCCAGTCGATGTAGTAGATATCTCCGGTGACCAGCCAGCGCGACTCCTGCCACTTGGCGCCCAACTCGTACGTCCAGAGCGTGTCTGAGGCGAGGTGCGTGATGTCCTGGATCGGCAGCCCCGGCTCGGAGCAGAAGGTGAGGAAGGGCTGCGCACCGCCCGCGCGGAAGCCCTTCGATGCCGAGCCGTAGATCATGGTCGAGTCGCTCGCCTGTACCTGGAGGGCGAACTTCGGATTGAGCCCCGACTGGCTGTTGTTTTCCGGAGCGCTCGGGGTCGGGCCACCGTTCAGGAAACCGTCGGCGGTGTAATCGGTGTTCTGACTGAGCCAGTACTGGCGGGCACCGAGCGTCAAAGTCCAGATGTTCGCAAACTTGTAATACACCTCGCCGAAGATCGACCAGTCCTTTTGCTGACCGGGGTTGGTTTGCGTCCAGATCTCATCGTTATACCAGGCGGGCGAGGTCACCACGCAGGGGTCGGCCACCGCCAAACTGCAGGAGCTCGTCCCCGGGCCACTGATGCCGGTCGAGTAGGTCGGGGGAATCTGAAATTTCGTGCGCGTGTTCGCGAAATAGGCGCCGAGCGTGCCGCTCAAGTTATGCCAGGGGTTCCACGACCAGCGCAGCTCGCTCGCCACCTCGTCCTGGTAGTGCTCGCCGTCCCAGAGGTAAGGCTGTGAGTTGACACCGGTCACGCCGTAGAAGCCGCCCGTGAGCACCTGCTCCGTGCCGTAGGTGGAATCCTCAAGATCACGCGTGTGGCGATAGAAGTAGCTGTTCGCCCAGACGATCGTGTAGCCATCTCCCGACCACTTGAAATCGAGCGTCGGCAGCGTAAAGGTGTCCCAGGCCTTGGCCTGCACGTCGAACGCCCGGTTAAGGACGTACTGTTGCTGCGTCGTGAACTCGGGGAGTGGCGCAAAGGTGGCCGGAAAGCCGTTGTATTCGAGGTCCTGGTAGAGCACACGCGCGGTTACATCGAGCCGGTCGCTCGCGCGCCAGAGGAGCGTCGCCGAGCCGCCCCAGGTTTCAGTCGCGGCCTGGTTGTTGACGCTCGTGCGGGGCGCGGCGAGGAACGGATCGCCGGTCGCCGGGTTAGCCGGATCGGTCACGTAGGTGCGCGTGAGATAGCCCGCATCGTAGTTTCCGAACGCTACGATCCGCAGCGCAAGATTCCCCGGCGACATGACGATGTTGCCGATGATGTTCGCGCCGCCATCGGGCGCGCCGCCCCCGGAAGTCGCACCGGCCTCGGCCATGTAGCCGACGCCGCTGCTCGTGAGGTCGGGCTTCCTGGTGATGAGGCGCACGTTGCCCCCGAGGGAGCTCTCGCCATAGAGCGTCCCTTGTGGTCCTTTCAGGATCTCGATGCTCGCGAGGTCCACGACGCGCGGATCGATAGAGCTTGGTAGCGGCGTATCGTCAATGTAAAACCCCGTGGCGCCGCCCGTGCCGAAGAGGTTCTGCCCGGTGATGCCGCGGATCGCGACGGTGCGCGCATCGGCGAAACCGGTCGGGCCGCCGCCATAGGAAAACGACAGGTTGGGCGTCTTCGTCGCGTAATCCGCGAACGACTGAATGCCGTAGTCCTTGAGGCTCTCGGCCGTGAAGGCGGTGATGGCGGTCGGCACTTCCGCGATGGATTCCTCGCGCTTGCGCGCGCTCACGATGACGGTCTCGATCTCATCGTTGTTGGCTTCGGTCGCTGCCGGTTGCCCCTGAGCCTGAGCGCTCGCTTCGGGCGAACCGCCAAGCGCGGCAAAGAGCAGAACAAAGGAAGCCGCTTGCAACCCCCAGGCCAGCATTCTCGATTTCATGTTCGAAACTCCCTATACGGATTTGGCCGGATCAGCGCTCGGGCGCCACGTTCGACTATGTAGCGCCAAGAAACTTGTTGATCACCTCGGCACAGCCCTTCGGATCCTCCCAGAAGGGGTTGTGACCGAGGCCATCGAAGATCTTCACCTGCGCAGCGGGCAGTGCCTCCCGCAGAGTCTCCCGCACCTCTTCTTCCATGATCGGATCCTTGCTGCCCCAGATCAGGAGCACCGGTGCCTTGAGCCTACCGAGCGTGCGCTGCAGATCTGCATCGACGAGTCCCTGGTCGAGGACGGCGAGCCAGACTCTGACGGGCATCCCTGCGGCATCGCGACGCTGGCGGCGCAGAAAGTCCTCATCGACCGGGGTTGGCGATGACCACCACTCGATCATGAAGGGCGAGTCCGGATCGATCGGCTCCCTGAGCTGGCGGATCTGCGCCGCGTAGTCATAGCGGGGTTTGCGCTCAGTGCCGCCTGGCCGCGGCCCTCCGGAGGAGGAAATCAGCACGACCCGCCCCGTGCGCTCGGGCCAGTACTCGGCAAAGGTCT
Source organism: Steroidobacteraceae bacterium (assembly GCA_035623585.1). Classification (GTDB taxonomy): domain Bacteria; phylum Pseudomonadota; class Gammaproteobacteria; order Steroidobacterales; family Steroidobacteraceae; genus 13-2-20CM-66-19. The sequence continues at coordinate 10,193 of DASPTE010000001.1, forward strand.
GCGCAACGAAGCTCCCCATCGAGTGCCCGACGATGTCGGCCCGCTCGACGCCGAGCGCATCGAGAAGGAGCTTGATGTCATAAGCGAAATCGACTCGCGTGTAGCAGCACTCGGGTTTGCTCGAAGCGCCGTGCCCGCGAAGATCAACGACGATCAAGCGCAAGCGGGCTGAGAGGTACGGCAGCATCGGCACCCAGTCGCGCGCGCTGTCGGTGTAGCCGTGGATCAGTACGACGGGGGGACCGCTTGGGCTGCCGAACGGCACGTACGCAAGCGTGACCCCATCGGGCAGCGCAACGGTCTTCTTGGCGGCGTCGAACTTGTCGAGATCGATCCTGGACGGGGCGGTCGCAGAAGCGAGAGGGATCCCTGCAAGCAAAAGAGCGAGCAGGCATCCGGGGCGCTGCCTCCCCTGCGCGCCCAAGGCTCTGACGAGTTTCGTATCGCGGTTCGAGAACACGCGTCGGACACTCGACTCTATAGTATTATGTTGTCGATAATATATAGACCGTTCGACGCTCGCAATACATTTGCAAGAATGCAACAGCTGATCGCCCCGCGCGGTCGGTAGCGGCGGCGCTTCGCCCGACGCGTAACTCAGTGAGTGTGCTCGATGAGCTCGCCCGGAAATTCGCGCCGGCTGAGTCCGCCCTCCTCGAGCCAGCGCCGGGTCGACTCGCGCGCCCGCGCAATGAGCGTCGCCCCCTTGGAGTAGTCATAGCTCGACTGCTCGAGCGGACAAAGGGGCGGTACCACGTGAATGGCGAGCGACCCGGCGTAACGTTCGTAATCCTGCTTGAGCTGCCGCGCACCAATGAGTGCGATCGCGTGCATTGCGCGCCCAAGTGCCCGCCCCGAGACCGTCTTGTCGGCACACGCGAATCCGCACGGCAGCACGATCAGGCGCGAGGCGCCGAGCCGCCCCGCAGTCGCGATCGGCGTGCCCGCCGCGACGACGCCGTCGACGAGCGTGCGCCCTTCGACCTTGACCGGCGGAAACACCCCGGGGATGGCCGCACTCGCAAGCACGGCCTCAATGACATCCCCGCGCGAGAGCACGACTTCGGCGCCCGTTACGAGATCCGCGCACACGATATGGAGCGGCACCGCCGTTTCCTCGAAGCGGCGGTAAGGGAGGTTCCGCTCAAGGAGCGCGCGCACGCCGCTTGGGTTCGCGAGGTGATCACTCAGGCCGAGGAGCCCGAGCAGCGAGCGCCACGAAAGGCCGAGCGCTTCGCGCGTCGTCACCTGGCACCAAAGCTCGGTCAGTTTCTCGACCATCGTGCCATCGGGTGCGTGTGCGAAGAAGGCGCCATTGATGGCGCCCGCGGACACCCCGACGACGAAGTCGGGACGCACGCCCGCGGCGGCGAGTTCGGCGAGCATCCCCACCTGGATCGCCCCGAGACTCCCCCCGCCCGAGAGCACGAGCGCCGTGCGCTGCGGGCTGGCATCCTGAGCGTTCGTCATGCGAGAGGGTGAGCGAGCGAGTGCGGAATTACTTTCTCGCTCAGCGCTTGCGCGTCACTGCGACCGGGAGCGTGTCGGCGGCCTGCATTTCGGGGTCCGCGAAAGCCTGCGGGCGCTCGAGATAATCGAGCGCCATCTCGAATGCATCGTGACCCCAGAAGAGCTCATCACCCACGATGAGTGTCGGCACACCGAAGACTCCCCTCGAGATCGCCCAGTCCGTATTGTCGCGCAGCCGCTGCTTGATCTTCGGGTCGTTGAGGGTGGCTTCGGGGTCGGCGACACCGAGCTCGCGTGCGAGTCCGGCGAGAACCTCGGGGTCACTCACATCGCGTCCATCGCGGAAGACGGCATCGAGGACGATCTTCGCCGCACGGGCATCGCAACCCGCGGCAATGATGAGGCGCAGTGCGGCGAGCGGATTGAACGGGTGGGCCGGGGGAAACCGCATCGGCAGCCCGAGCCGCCGCGCCCGCCAGAGGACGAAGCGGTAGGTGAAGCGCCGCTTGGGCGGAATCTCCGCCGGCCCCACCTGGCCAAAGTGATTGAGCATCCCCGCGAGCAGCACCGGCACGAACTCGACCTGCACCCCCTCGGGGAGGCGTGCGAGAGCGGGAAAGGAGAGATAGGAAAACGGGGAAATGACATCGAAAACCCAGGACACCTTCATGCGCTCTCCCGCCATCTCAGTCCCCTGACACGCGCACCACGAGTTTGCCGAAGTTCTCCCCGCGCAGGAGCCCGATGAACGCCTCGGGCGCACGCTCGAGCCCCTCGATGATTTCCTCTCGGTACTTGATACGGCCCTCACGGAGCCAGCCGCTCATGTCGCGGTAGAAGGCCGCCACATGTGCGCTCTCAAAGAAGATGATGAATCCCTGCACCTTGATGCGCTGCCGGAGCACTGTGAAGAGAAGCTGCGGGGTGCGATCGGGCCCTTCCGGGGGTTTATCGAGGTTGTACCAGGCGATCAGGCCGCAAAGCGGTATCCGGGCGTGGGGATTCAGAAGCGGCAGCACCGCAGAGAGCACCGCCCCGCCGACGTTCTCGAAGTAAACGTCGATCCCTTCAGGACACGCCCCCGCAAGTCGCGCACCAAGCTCGGGCTCGCGGTGATCGATGCAGGCATCGAAGCCAAGCGTCTCGCGGGCGTAGGCGCATTTTTCTGCCCCGCCGGCGATGCCGACGGCACGGCAGCCCCTGATTTTCGCGATCTGCCCGACAAGTGAGCCCACCGCCCCCGTGGCTGCGGCGACGACCACGGTCTCGCCCGCCTTGGGAGCCCCGATCTCGAGCAGTCCGTAATGCGCGGTGAGTCCGGGCATACCGAGTACGCCGAGCGCGAACGAGGGCCGGGGGATCCCCGTGTCGATGCGCACGAGATCGTGTCCATCCGAGAGTGAGTAGTCCTGCCAGCCGCTGTTCGCGAGCACGAGATCCCCGACCTTGAATCCGGTGAGGTTCGAGGCTTCGATGGCGCTCACCGTCTGGCCCACCATCGGCGCACCGATCGCGACTGGCGTGGCGTAGGAGCGTGCCTCACTCATGCGACCGCGCATGTAGGGATCGAGCGAGAGGTAGCGGGTGCGCAGGAGCACCTGATTCGCCTTTGGCACGGGCACTTCTTCCCGCTCGAGGCGGAAGTCTTCGGGCTTTGGAGCCCCCTTGGGGCGGTTCGCGAGAACGATGCGGCGATTCACCTTGGCACTCATGAGCGCCTCCCTGACATCATCAGCGCATGAATTGCAGCTCAACGCCAGGGGGTGCGCTCGAGGTACGATCCACGAAAAGGTCCCCGAGAAGCACCGCGCCCGGTTCGACACTGTAGCGGCTGAAATCACGCACGCCGCTTTCATAGAGCACCGTGTCGTCGATGAAGAACTGTCCCGTGCACTCACGCGCGGGACGGTTGAGGATCACGTGCGCGGCATCGGCCACGATGTCCGGCTTGCGCGAGCGGCGCATCATCTCGGGCCCGCCAAGAGCGAACTCCACCGCCGCGGTCGCAATCGTCGTGCGCGGCCAGAGCGAATTGCACGCGATGCCCGCACCGCGGTACTCCTCGGCGAGGCCGAGCGTGCAGAGCGACATGCCGTACTTCGAGAGCGAGTACGCGAGGTGCCCGGCAAACCATTTCGGCCGCAGATCGAGCGGCGGTGAGAGCGTGAGAATGTGCGGATTCGCAGCCTGCTTGAGATAGGGCAGACAGGCGCGCGAGCTAACGAACGTGCCGCGCGTATTGATCTGCTGAATGAGATCATAGCGGCGCATCTCGATCTGCTCCGTGGGAGCGAGATTGATCGCCGAGGCATTGTTGATGCAGATGTCGATGCCCCCAAAGGTCTTGGCGCAGTTCTCGACCGCCGCCGCCACGCTCGACTCATCACGCACGTCCACGATAAGCGGCAACGCCCTGCCGCCGGCGCCTTCGATCTCCTTCGCCGCCGAGTAGATCGTGCCCGGAAGCTTCGGGTGCGGTTCGGCAGTCTTGGCGGCGATGGCCACGTTGGCACCATCCCGTGCGGCACGCAGCGCGATCGCGAGCCCGATACCGCGGCTCGCCCCGGTAATAAAGAGTGTTTTGCCTTTAAGACTCACGCTTCCCCCTCCGGGCGCGCTTTGCAGGGCGCGCTCTGCCCGAGCGCAGTTTACGCAACCCCCGCGCGCCTTGGCGCGCGCCCTTGAGCTCGACGCGGTTGCCGTCCGGATCCTCGACGTAGAACGACGGCCCGACGCCCTCGGCGCCATAACGCGGTTCCGGCGCACCGGCTGCGATGCCACGCGCGCTGAGGTAAGTCGCGAGGCCTCGCTCGCTGAAGGGCGTCAGCGTCAGGCAGAAGTGATCAACGTTGCGGCCGCCAAGTCCCGCACCCGCCGCGGCACGGCCGAGAGGCCCATCGAGCGTTACAAGATCGATGAGGCTGCGCCCGGCGCGCAGCTGCGTCAGCCCGAGCTCGGGCTGCTCCCGCTCGAGCGCGCAGCCGAGCACGTCGCGATAGAAACCGAGCGCGCGCGCGAGGTCCTCCACCCGCAGCACGATGTGATCGATGCCGACGACCGAAAAGGGCGGTCCCGACATGGCGCATCTCCCGCAAGTTGCACGATGCAGGGTGCCGATACTCGTCCCGAAACGGCCTCCCGCGCCACTCTTCTTTCTGAGGAGACGAAAGAGCGCCCCGCTCTTGCAGAGGCTGCATGTGGGGTCTGTGCTAGCATCTGCCGCCCCCCGGCGCGGAGATTTCTCGATGTACCGCCTTTTCTGTGGCCTCAGCCTGTCCCTTCTCGCCCTCGGCGCCGCGCGCGCGCAGGAGCCCGATTACAGCAAGGTCGAGATCAAGACTACGCAGCTTGCGCCGAACCTCTACCTGCTTCAGGGCGGGGGCGGGAATGTCACCGCTTCGGTGGGGGCGGACGGCACCCTCATCGTCGATGACGAACCGGCACCGCTCGCCGAGAAGATCCGCGCCGCGCTCGTCGCCGTCGGCGCCACCAAGCCCGTGCGTTTCGTGATCAACACTCATTATCACTTTGATCACACGGGCGGCAATCTGGCGTTTTCCCAGGCCGGTGCCACGATCATCGCCACGCACGAGTTGCGTTCGCGGCTCGAAAAAGGGGGCGCCGCCGGCAATGGCGGCTCGATCAAGCGCGAGATGAAGCCGGCGGACCCGGGCGCGCTGCCGGCCATCACCTTTTCCCATGACCTCACCGTGCACATGAACGGCGAGGCGATACACCCAGTGCACTACCTCGACGCGCACACCGACGGCGACAGCGTGGTGTTCTTTCCGCAATCGGGCGCGGTCGCCATGGGCGACATCTACGTGCGCTACGGATTTCCGTTCATCGACATGCTTGGCGGCGGTAGCGTGCAAGGGATGATCCGCGCGTGCGAGGACGTGCTGCGCAGCATTGACAGCAAAACGAAAGTGATCCCGGGCCACGGCGAGCTCGCGAGTGTCGCCGACCTGCGCGAGTACCTGAAGATGCTCCGCGATACGACCGCGGCGGTCGCCAAGGCGTTGAAAGCCGGCAAGTCGCTCGAGCAGATGAAAAAAGAGAATGTCCTCGGACGTTGGAGTGAGCGCTACGCGCCGCCCAACGCGTTCGTCAACGCGGATGCGTTCACCGAATCGATTTACCTGTCTCTGATCCGTCGCTCGCCCAAGCACGGTGGCACGCCCGGCTGAGCACTTGCGTTGCCGCCGCGCCGCGATCGGTATAGCGTGACGCAGAGGTGCGATTCGGGAGAGTGCTGTGCGCTGGGACGACCTGCGGGAAAGCACGAACGTTGAGGATGTGCGAAGCTCAAGCGGCAGCCCCGGCCTTCGTCTCGGGCTCGGCGGCACGCTGATCGCACTCATCCTCGCCTACTTCTTCGGCATTGACCCACGCGTGATCCTCGGAGTCGTGAGCGCGGTGCCCCAGAGCAGCGCACCGCCCGTGCAGTCGGGCACACCTCAGGATGAGCAGGGCCGGTTCATCGCCGCCGTGCTCGGGGAAACCGAGGACGCCTGGAGTGCGATCTTCGAAAAAGAGGGTCTCACCTACACACCACCGAAACTCGTCCTCTACCGCGATCAGTATCCTTCGGCCTGCGGCGGCGCGAATGCCGCGGTCGGCCCTTTCTACTGCCCGCTCGATCGCAAGGTGTATCTCGATCTCGGGTTCTTCCAGCAGCTCGCCACCGAGTTTCAGGCACCGGGGGAGTTTGCCGAGGCCTACGTGCTCGCCCACGAAGTCGGTCATCACGTGCAGAACCTGCTCGGCACGGCCTCCAAGGTACGCGCCGCCCAGGAGCGCGCCACCGAAGCGCAGGCAAACCAGCTCTCGGTGAAGCTCGAACTACAAGCGGACTGCTATGCCGGGGTGTGGGCCCGCTACGCAGACGAGACCAAACACATCCTCGAGGCCGGAGATCTCGAGGCCGCACTGCGCGCGGCTTCGGCAGTCGGCGACGATACGCTGCAGAAGCGCGCCCAAGGATACGTGGTGCCCGAGTCGTTCACCCACGGGACAGCCGCTGAGCGCACGGGCTGGTTCAAACGCGGGCTCGAAAGCGGCTCGCCCGACAGCTGCGACACGTTCTCGGCCGCCACTTAAGGCAGCGGCGCGCCGCGGCCGCCTAGGGGGCCTTGCCGGAGTAGTGCGTGTCGAGATACCCGAGAATCTCCGTCGCCTCCTCATCGGTGATGGGTGCGCCGAACTTATCCCGCATCTTCTGGATGCTCTTCTGCCAGCCGGCGCGGTTCATCGCCGGCGCATTGCTCGGTAGGTAGTCGAGGCTGTGACAGATGACGCAGCGGCCGATCGTGAGATCGCGCCCGGGGCCATCGGCAAGCTCCGTGCTCTCCGCGCCCGCGGCGAGCGTCGCGAGAGAGCCGAGCGCGAGCAAGCCGAGTGCGACTACGAGGGTCGCCCGGGTGGTGCTCATGTCACCTCGAGGCTCACGGTCTGCACGATGTTGTCGTGATAGCCCGAAGGATTGAACGTGAGCTTTTCCGGTTGCACCGAACCGTCGCGGCTGCGGGCGCGCACTGCGACCTCGACGGCGCCCGCCCTCGAGGTGTCGATCGGATAGCGAAACTCGCGCCACGAGAAGCGCCCCAGATCGCTCCCGAGCGTAGCCGCCCGCCAAGTCTGCCGGCCGTCGATCGAGACTTCGACGACAGCGATTCCGGCACCCCCATCCCACGCCTTGCCTTTGAGCTCGGCGTGCGCTCCGCGCCGCAGCCGTGCGCCCGAGACGGGACCCGTGATGAGTGAGTTCACGAGCATCTCCGTGATCGGTGTGGTATCGGCATTCTGCTGACTTGCGAAAGTCGCAGTTGAGAACGCCCCGGTCGGCAGGCGGTACGCCGTCTTCATCCAGAAGCCATCGAACGGCTTGGGCTCGATGCGGATCTGGGTGAGGTGCTTCATCCAGTAGGTACCCGTCCAGCCGGGGACCACGAGGCGCGCCGGCGCGCCGTTCCAGTGCGGCAGCGGTTCCCCGTTCATTTCAAAGGCGATCAAAGTACTCTCATCGAGAGCACGCTCCATTGGCAGACTCTTCACGAAGCTCGGCGTGGCGGGCAGCACAGCCGAATCCGCGCCCATGAAGACCACCTCGAGAGCATCGGAGGTGATCGCTGTCTTGCGGAGCACATCTCGCAGCCGCACCCCCGTCCAGCGGGCATTGCCCATCGCCCCGTTGCCCCACTGCACGCCCGGTACCCGCGGGGCGAAGAGTCCGCGCCGATTGCCCGAGCACTGATTGACCGCGGTCACCGTGACGTGCTCGAAGCCCTTCTTGAGTTCGGCGAGGGAGAGCGTGAGCGGGCTGTGCGCGCTCGCCCCCGACACCTCGAGCCGCCAGGTTCTCGGATCGATCTGGGGAATGACGGCGAGGTGATAGCGGACGAAGAAATCCTTGTTGGGCGTGATGAGCGCGGCGAGCTCCGCAAGCGGAGTCTCGTAATTCGGCGGACGGGCGGTGCGCTCGATGAGTGGATTCTTACCCGGGAGCGCGCTGAGCGCCTCGGGTGTGTTCGCGCGAGTTCCGCGGGTGAGCCATCCGCCCACCGTACCGAGCACGAGCTGACGGCGCGATACCATCTCAAGCCTCCTGAGCCACGCTTCGCGGCACTGGCGGCAAGAGTTTATCGCTCCGCGCGTGAGGGCGCGCGCACGGCTCTCGGTACGCGCGCCCCCTTACGCGTCAGGAGCAAGGCTTATTGTTTGACGGACGATTTCCCGCTGACTTGGCGGCGGACTCCGTCATGTATTGACCAGACTTGGTCTTGCCATACCACTGATCGCCCTGGCAGTGATACACCTTGCTGTCGGTATTCACCCACACCATGCCTGGGCCGCCACCCGGTGCTGCCTGCGTGCTCGCGGGCGAGGACTTCGTTGCCGGGGTCGCAGCGGCCGCGGGAGCCGCAGTTGCGGCCGCCGGCGCCGCCGCCGCGCCACCTGCGGGAGCCGCTGACTTATTGACGCCACCGTGATGGCTGCAGGCGCCCTGGCCGGCGGTCGAGGTCGTGCCGTCCTTGCAGGTCACCGTGCTACCCGCCGCTGCGGCCGATGCCGCGGTCGTGCCCGGCGCTGCCGCAGGAGCCGCCGCCGCTGTGCCGCCGGATGTGGCCGCCGACTTGTTGACACCGCCGTGATGGCTGCAGGCGCCCTTGCCGGCCGTGGACGTCGTGCCGTCCTTGCAGGTCACCGTGCCGGAGCTTTCCGCGGCTGGCATCGTGGCAGAAGCCTTGCTCGTACTGGCAGTGCTCGAAGTGCTCGCAGCCGTGCCACTCTGCGTTGCGGACTTGTTGACACCGCCGTGATGGCTGCAAGCGCCCTTGCCGGCGGTCGACGTCGTGCCGTCGGTGCAGGTCACGGTGGTGCTTTGCGCGATCGATAGCGCAGGCGCGGTCGCGAGCGCCAGCGCGAGCAGCGCGCCGGACACCAAACCAATGGAATTCTTCATCTGAGGTCTCCCCTGGGTACCCTCTTTGTCGGGCAGGTCAGAATACCGTAATCGCCCCTCCGCCATGAAATCGGCGCCTCCCGCGGTGCAGCGCTCGGTTTGGGGCTGCACCGACCGGACGTAGTAGGCTTCAGCCTCGCTTTGCAGCTGCCGAGGGCCGAGCCAATGAGACGAGGCGTTCACGCGATCTTTGCACTTGCGTTGCTGCTCGCCGCGCTGCCATCGGGCGCACGCGCCGACTGGATGGAGCGTACCGAAGCGATCATGGGCACTCGAGTGTACGTGGAGCTTTGGGCGCAGGACGCAACCAAGGGCGACGATGCGATCGAGGCCGTCATGGCAGAGATGCGGCGGATCGATGCGCTCATGAGTCACTACAAGCCCGACAGTCAGCTCTCGCAGATCAACGCGCACGCCAACACCGAGCCCGTCGCGGTGGATAAGGAGCTCTTCGATCTCATCAAGCTCTCGACGCATTACTCGCAGATCACCGACGGCGCATTTGACATCACCTACGCGAGCGTCGGCTACCTCTACGACTATCCCCGTCACATCCACCCGAGCGAAGAGCAGATCAAATCGGCGCTCCCGGCCGTCAACTGGCGCAACCTCATCTTCGATGAGGCGCACCATACGATTCGCTTCGGTCACCCGGGCATGAGGATCGATCTTGGCGGAATCGGCAAGGGCTATGCGGTCGATCGCTGCGTGGCGATTCTCAAAGCGCGCGGCTTCGAGCACGCCGTCGTCACCGCCGGCGGCGACAGCCGCATCATCGGTGATCGCATGGGACGGCCGTGGCTGGTCGCGATCCGCCATCCGGACAATCCCAAGAAAGTCGTCACGCGCATCCCGCTCTCCGATGCCGCGATGTCGACCTCGGGAGATTACGAGCGCTATTTCGATGAGGATGGTGTGCGCTACCACCACATCATCGATCCGCACACGGGTCACTCGGCGAGCAAGGTGCGCAGCGCGACGATCATCGCCCCGACCGCCACGCAGACGGATGGCATGTCGAAAACCGCGTTCGTGCTCGGAGCGGAGAAGGCGCTCGAGATCATCAACCGCATGCCCGAGTACGATGCGGTTTTCGTGCTGCCCGACGGGCGGGTTCTGTTCTCGAACGGTTTGCGGCCGCCGGCCGCAAGGCCAGCGGGCGCGCCGCCCGCCTCTACTGAGGCGAGCCCCCCTCACCCACCTTGAGCAGCGCGTCGACTTCGGCTTCCGCGGCGAGCCAGTCTTCGGTCTCGTGACCGGGCTCGAAACCGCGCCGTTCGGCGCGCAGGTAAGCCCCTTCGGCGATCATCAAGCGGCGCACCTCGGCGGTCACTGCGGGTTGAGCGGCAGCGGGCACCGCCGCCTTGCGCGCGCGCGATGAGCGCGGCTGCACCGGGGCGGGACGAGAAGAACGCGGGGTATCAGGCGAACGACGACTTGCCATTGGCTCCTCCTTGCCGAGTGAGTGCTCACTGTGCACGTCTTGGCGCTACAGGCGCAAGCGCGAAAATGTGCATTCCGGGTGCGCGGCGGCGCACTCTAAGAGAGCAGTGCTCGATGGTGACGCGTTACGTCGGGCGCCGAAGCGGCGACTGCCCCGAGCGCGTCGGCTGTTTGCGACGCGCGCGCGGGGCGCCGCCGCTCGCTCGCGCGCGCTCGCCCACGCCATTGCCGGCCGGGGCATCGAGGTTCAAGTGCTGCAGGTACTTACGGAAGCCGCGCCCGAGTAAGGGGTGCGCGAGCGCATATTCGACGGTCGCCTGCAGGTACCCGAGCTTGCTGCCGCAGTCGTAGCGTTTGCCGCTGAAGCGGTAGGCATACACCGCCTCCTCGCGCATGAGCGCGGCGATGCCGTCGGTGAGCTGAATTTCCCCACCCGCTCCGGTGCTGAGCTTCTCGAGCTTCTTGAAGATCGCCGGCGAGAGCACGTAGCGGCCGACGACCCCGAGATTCGAGGGCGCGGCCTCGGGCTTTGGCTTCTCGATGATGCTGCGCACCCGGCTCGTCATCTCCCCCGCCGCCTCGACCTCGACGATGCCGTACTTCTCGGTGTCCTCACGCGGCACGAGCTCGACGCCGATCACGCTCGCGCGCTTCTCGTCGTAGACATCCGCCATCTGCTTAAGACAAGCGACGTCGCTCCGGATGAGGTCGTCGGCGAGGTGCACGAAAAAGGGCTCGGCCCCTATGGCCGGCTGCGCACAAAGCACCGCGTGCCCGAGCCCAAGCGGTGCGGGCTGGCGGATGTAGATGCAGGAAGCGTAGGAGGGCAGAACGCTGCGCAGCTGATTGAGCACATCGCTCTTGCCCTGTTGCTCGAGCATCAGCTCGAGCTCCTGGTCGGAATCGAAATGATCCTCGATGGCGCGTTTGGAGGCGCCGGTGATAAATACGAGTCGCTGCGCCCCCGCCGCGAGCGCCTCCTCGACCGCGTACTGGATCAGGGGCTTGTCGACCACCGGCAGCATTTCCTTGGGACTCGCCTTGGTCGCCGGCAAAAAGCGTGTGCCGCGACCCGCGACCGGAAACACGGCCGTCCGGATGGTCGATTTCAAACTGCCCCGCATCGATCTCGCTCCCGTTACCGCGCCTCGATGAGGGCAAGTGTAGCGCTGATTTGCGGCGGCTTTATGAGATGAGGTCGGCCCTTCACAAGGCCCGCGCGGCATGATCGGCACGATCGGCCCATTTGAAGACCGCCGGACGCATGCTGTCCCAGGAGTGGCATTTCGGGCAGCGCCAGTACCAGCGGACGCTGTTCATGCCGCAGTCATCGCACTGGTAGCGCCCGCCGGCATCGCCGATGCGGGTGAGGAGCGCGCTCAAGGAGCTCGCCTCGGCCGCCGACTCCATGGGGGCGCCGAGTTCGGAGGCGATACCCGGAAGACGCGACATTTCCTCGGGCGGGACTGCGGTGGCAAGAAGCCAGGCGAGCTGGCGCGGGCTCATGTGTCCGCTCTGCCCGAGCCGCCGGCCGAGCTCATTCAACATATCCCCGTTGCCGGTACGACGGGCGATCGCGAGCGCGGCGGGAATGATCTCGAGGGCAAGTTCGGGCGACATCTCGAGGGCGTGCAGATACAAAAGGAGTGCTCCGCCCGCATCCCCGGCCTGTTCGATGAGTCTTGCGGTGAGAATGTCGGCACGCGGCAGCTGCGGCTCATGCGTGCGCGCCTGCCGCAGCAGCGTCCGCACCCGCTCGCCATCGCCCTGAAGCAGAGCATGCTCGGCGAGCTCGCAGAGGTAGTGTGCAGCGACGCGGCTGCGCTCGTGCTGCACGCCGCTTGGGAGTTCGTGGAACACCTTGAGCGCTTTGGCCCAATCGCCCTGCGCTTCGTAGATACCGACCAGGTGATCGAGCGCCGCGCGGCGGTACTCGCGCGAGGCGGCGAGCTCCTCGAGCACCCGCTCGGCGCGATCCATGAGCCCCGCACTCTGGTAATCGAGCGCGAGGGCGAATGCCGCCTTATCGCAGACCGCCCCGCCGCCGTGATCGCGCAAACGTGAATGAATCGCGATCGCCCGATCCACCTCGCCGCGGCGCCGGAAGAGGCTGCCTAATGCGAACTGGATCTCGGCCGCATCACCATCCGCTGCCGCCATGCGCGCGAAGATCTCCGCCGCATGATCAAAGCGGTCGTTGATCAGGTGATCGAGGCCGACGTAGTAGTCGCGCGGCAGCCGCACGGTGCGCGCGGCGCCGTTGCGGCGCCCGAGAAAATAGGCTGCCACGCCAACTAGAATGAAGGCCAACGCGAGTAGGAGTGGCGGCAGCTCAAACACGCAGCCGACGATAGCAGTTCCCGCGCCCGGGGGATAATCGACCCGCGCACGGCGCGGGGCGGGCGCCGCTTAGTCGCGGATCGGGCGGTCGGCGCCGTCGTTCACCCGCTCGCGCAGGTCCTTGCCGGGCTTGAAGTGCGGGACGTGCTTTCCCGAGAGCGCCACCGCCTCGCCGGTCTTCGGGTTGCGCCCCTGGCGCGGGGGGCGAAAATGCAGTGAGAAACTGCCAAAGCCACGGATCTCGATGCGCTCGCCCTGCGAGAGTGCATCGCTCATGATCTCGAGGATCTGTTTGAGCGCGAGCTCTACGTCCTTCGCCGGCAGATGCTTCTGCTTGGCGGTGATGATTTCAATGAGTTCGGACTTCGTCATGAGCTCAGTGGCTCTCTCCCGAACCGATTTGCTCCTTGAGCAGCTCGCCGAGACTCGTTCCCGATGGGGCGGTCTCCGAGCGGTAGCTCTGCACGGCCTCCGCCTCCTCGTGCGCTTCCTTCGCTTTGATCGAGAGCGAAATCGTGCGTGATTTGCGATCGACGCCCGTGAATTTCGCCTCGACTTCCTCCCCGACCTTGAGCACCGCGCGCGCATCCTCGACCCGCTCGCGCCCGAGTTCAGACGCCCGCAGCTGGCCTTCGACGCCGTTGCCGAGATCGATGATCGCCCCGCGCGCATCGACTTCCTTGACGACGCCCCGCACGATCGTGCCCTTCGGATTGTCGGCGATGTAGGCCGAGAACGGATCCTTCGCGAGCTGCTTGATGCCGAGCGAGATGCGCTCGCGCTCAGGATCGATCGACAGCACCATCGCCTCGAGCTGCTGGCCTTTCTGGTAGTTGCGCACCGCCTCCTCGCCCGGCTGGTCCCAGGAGATGTCCGAGAGGTGTACGAGGCCGTCGATGTTGCCCGGCAGGCCGATGAAGATGCCGAAGTCGGTGATGGATTTGATCTGCCCCGCGACCCGGTCGCCGCGGTTGTAGTTCTCGGCAAACTCCTTCCAGGGGTTCGCTTGGCACTGCTTGAGTCCGAGTGAGATGCGGCGCCGCTCCTCGTCGACGTCGAGCACCATCACCTCGACCTCTTGCCCCGTGTGCACGACCTTCGCGGGGTTCACGTTCTTGTTGGTCCAGTCCATCTCGGAGACGTGCACGAGGCCTTCGACGCCATCCTCGATCTCGACGAACGCGCCGTAATCGGCGATGTTCGTGACCTTGCCAAAGACGCGCGTGCCCGGGGGATAGCGACGGGCGATGTTCTGCCAGGGATCGGCGCCGAGTTGCTTGAGCCCGAGGCTCACCCGCGAGCGCTCGCGGTCGAACTTGAGGATCCGCACCTCGACCTCATCGCCCACCTTGACGACTTCCGAGGGGTGTTTCACCCGCTTCCACGCCATGTCGGTGATATGCAGAAGGCCGTCGATGCCGCCGAGGTCGACGAAGGCGCCGTAATCGGTGAGATTCTTCACCGTGCCGCGCACCACCGCGCCCTCCTGCAGGTTGTCCATGAGTGCGCTGCGCTCGGCGGAGAACTCCTGCTCCACCACGGCGCGCCGCGACACCACGACGTTGTTGCGCTTCTGATCGAGTTTGATGACTTTGAACTCGAGGGGCTTGCCTTCGAGATAGGAGGTGTCGCGCACCGGACGCACATCGACGAGCGATCCCGGGAGGAACGCGCGTACGTTTTCGATCTCCACCGTGAAGCCGCCCTTGACCCGACCGGTGATCACGCCGGTGACGATCTCGGACTTGTTGAACGCCTCCTCAAGACGCGTCCAGGTGCGTGCGCGCTTCGCCTTCTCGCGCGAGAGCCGTGTCTCACCGGTGCCATCCTCGACCGAATCGAGTGCGACCTCGACCTGATCGCCCGCCTTGACCTCCACCTCGCCGCGTTCGTTCTTGAACTGCTCGAGCGGAATGACGGCTTCGGATTTGAGACCGACGTTGACGATGACGACGTCGTTGGTGACTTCGACGATCAACCCGGTCAGGATCATCCCCGGGCGGATGCGCTGGTTGGCAAGGCTCTGTTCGAATAACTGGGCAAAACTCTCTGTCATACCTTCACTTCGCACGCCGCAGCGTGCCGCTGCTGGACCCGCATCCGGCGGGCCAGGAAATTGCACTCAGGCATGCAGCCTCCTGCGCATGCCACCTCTTATATAAATCACCTTCCGTGCGGATCGCGCCGCGCGCGACTTATGTCCAAAGCCCCCGGGTGACCCCGAGTTCCAGCACCCTTGCGACGACCGCCTCGATTGAAAGCCCGGTCGAGTCGATCACGCAGGCGTCGGGCGCAGGCTTCAAAGGGGCTACCTGACGGGTCCGATCCCGTAAGTCCCGTTCGGCTATCTCGCGCGAAAGGGCGGCAAGGCTAACATCCGACCCCTTGTCTTTCAACTGCTTATGCCGCCTTAGGGTTCTCTCCTCAAGGCTTGCGGTCAGGAATATCTTCAGCGCCGCCCCGGGGAACACCACCGTGCCCATATCACGCCCGTCCGCGACCAGCCCCGGCGGGCGAACGAAGGCCCGCTGACGCGTGATAAGGGCCGCGCGCACCTCCGGCCAGGCGGCCACCCGGGACGCCCCCTGCCCGGCCGCCTCCGAACGGATCGCCTCGGTCACGTCACGCCCATCGAGCCTCACGCACTCGCTGCCATCGGGCGCTGAGCCAAAATCGACGTTCATGCGCGCGGCGAGGGCCGCGTGCCCGGGCACGTCATCTCGTGCAAGTTGCAGGGTCATCCCTGCAAGTGCCACGAGCCGATAGAGCGCCCCGCTATCGAGCAGGTGCCAGTGCGCATGCCGCGCGACCGCGCGGCTGATCGTGCCCTTGCCCGAGCCGCTCGGTCCGTCGATGGTGACAATCGGTGTGGGCGAAGTGCTCGGCATTCCCGCTCCGCTCAGAGCGGCTCGATCTTAAGTCCGGCGGTGCGCGCGGTCTCGAGGAAGCCGGGGAAACTCGTGGCGACCTCGGCGACGTTACGGATCTCGATCGGTTCGCGCGCGCGCAACGCGGCGACCGCAAATGCCATGGCGATGCGATGGTCGCCGAGGCTATCAATCGTGCCCCCGCCCAGGCTCCTGGCGCCGCGCAGCCAAAGCCCATCGGCGAACAGGCGGTTCTCGACACCGAGCGTGGTGAGTCCTGCGGCCATCGCCGCCAGCCGATCGCTCTCCTTGACGCGCAGCTCCTGCGCACCGCGCACCTCGGTTTCACCGCGCGCGCAGGCCGCGGCGATGAAGAAGGCCGGAAACTCATCGATCGCGAGCGGCACCTCCGCCTCGGACACACTGATCCCGCGCAGCGCGCTCGCTCGCACTTCGATATCTGCCACCGGTTCCGCATCCTCCGCCGCCGCCGCACGCGCGTGCACGCGGATGTCCGCGCCCATGCGACGCAAGAGATCGAGGAGGCCGGTACGCGTTGGGTTGACACCGATGTTCGTGAGCTTGAGGCCCCGCTTGGCCGCAAGCGCAGCGGCAACGAGGAAGAACGCCGCCGAGGAGAAATCCGCGGGCACCGCGAGCTTCGTCGCGGTGAGTGCCTGCTCGCCCGTGAGGCTGATCGTCGCCCCCGCGCGCACGAGGCGCACGCCGAACGCGGCGAGCATGCGCTCGGTATGATCGCGCGAGGGCGCGGGCTCGCTGATACGGGTGCGCCCCGCGGCGCCGAGGGCGGCGAGCAGGATCGCGGATTTCACCTGCGCACTCGCCACCGGGAGCCGGTAGTCGATTGCCTTAAGGTGCGGCGTGCCATGAATCGTAACTGGCGGATGCCCATCCACGGTCTCGATCTGCGCGCCCATGAGACGCAGGGGCAGTGCCGCGCGCTCCATGGGGCGGCGCATGAGCGAGGCATCGCCGACCAACGTGGCATCGAAAGACTGCCCGGCGAGGATCCCCATCATGAGCCGCATCGCCGTGCCGGCATTGCCCAT
>DASPTE010000010.1:0-15026 GCA_035623585.1 Steroidobacteraceae bacterium
GCCACGCACTCCTCGACCTCGCGCGTCTGCTCGGCGATGTGAATATGAATCGGGCCGCCCGAGGCGAGCTGCACCACGGCGGCGAGCTCCGCGGGCGTCACGGCGCGCAGGCTATGCGGCGCGACGCCGACGCTTGCGCCCGCGAGCGCGCGCACCGCGCTGCGGCACGCGTCGATGATGCGCGCGTAGCCTTCCGGATCAGTGATGAAGCGCCGCTGCCGCGGTGAGGGTGCGGCGCCCCCGAAGCCACCGTGGGCGTAGAAAACTGGCAGCAAGGTGAGTCCGATACCGCTTTCGGCGGCCGCGGCTACGATGCGCGCACTGAGCTCGCCGGGGTCGGTGAACGGCACCCCATCGCGATCGTGATGCAGATAGTGAAACTCGCCCACATGCGTGAAGCCCGCCTCCAGCATCTCCGCGTACGCGAGCGCGCTCAGCGCCTCGAGGTCCTCGGGCTCGATGCGCTCGACGAACTGATACATGAGCTCCCGCCAGCTCCAGAAGCTGTCCTCGTGGGGACCGCGACGCTCGGTGAGTCCCGCGAGCCCGCGCTGAAAGGCATGGCTGTGGAGGTTGGGAATGCCGGGCAGCGCAATCCTGTGCCGCTCGTCGGCGGGTTCGGCGGCTACGCCCGCGGTCACACTTTCGATGCGGCCGCCATCGCCCGTGAGGCGCACGTCGCCCGCCCAGCCTCCGGGCAGCAGCGCCGCCTGAAACCAGAGCCTCGTCATGACGTAACATTATTCATGATTTACGCTCGGGCAACGTAGCTCGAGGAGGCTTGGGAGGTCCATGAAGCCGTCATCGTCGGTGCGCTGGCTGACCGTGAGGCGCGGGAAGGTCCCGCTCATACTCAGCATGCCGCACACCGGAACCCAGATTCCGATGCGGGTCGCCCCGGGACTCGTCTCGCCGTGGCTGGCGCGCAAGGACACGGATTGGCTCATCGAGCGGCTGTACGGGTTCGCGCTCGATTTGGGCGCGAGTCTCATCCGTACGCAGGTGTCGCGCACCGCGATCGATTGCAACCGCGACCCCTCGGGCGCCTCGCTTTATCCCGGACAGACGACGACGGAACTCTGTCCCACCACCACCTTCGACGGCGAGCCGCTCTACCGCGCCTGTTGCGCGCCTTCCGCGGAGGAAATCGCCGCGCGCCGTCGCGAGTACTTCGACCCCTATCACCGCGCGCTCACGACCGAGATCGACCGCCTCAAGCACTTGCACGGCGCAGTCGTGCTCTATGACTGCCATTCGATCCGCTCGCAGATCCCGCGGCTTTTCGCGGGCTCCTTGCCGCACTTCAACATCGGGACTTTTGCAGGCGCGAGTTGCGATCCGCGCCTCACCGGGCGTATCGAGGCGCTCTGTGATGCGACGGCTTTCACCCGCGTGACGAACGGGCGCTTCAAGGGCGGGTACACGACCCGTCATTACGGCCGCCCAGAGGAAGGCGTGCACGCCGTGCAGATGGAGCTCGCCTGCCGCGGCTATTTGCGCGAACCCCTCGGGAGCGTTGCCACAGGCAATTGGCCCCCTCCCTGGGATGACGAAGTCGCTGCGCCCATGCAGAGCGTGCTCAAAGAGATTCTCACGACCTGCGTCCGCTTTGCCACCGAAGTGGGTGCCGCCTTGGCGCTCCGCAGGCAGGAATCCTAGCGCGCGCGCTCGAGCCGCCGGCGGAGCGCGCGCCCGATTTCGCGCACCTCGGCGATACCGAGACCTTGGGCGGCGGCGAAAAACGCCGCGGCCCCCGCCGCGATGACGAGCGTGAGCCGCGCGCATTTCGGCCAGAAGGGCTCGACCGCCCAGTCCGCGAGCAACCCCTGCGAGCCGAGCCAGCAGACCACGAAGAGCACCGTTGAGGCGAGCGCGAGTTTGGCGAGCAGGCGGAAGAGCGCTCGCGATTCGAGCCGCCCGAGATGCGAGTGCATGAGCACATAGAGAATCAGAAAGTTCAAGGTGGCGACGCACGCGGTGGAGAACGCGAGACCGCGGTGGCCCCAGCCGAGGTGCACGGTGAAAATCCAGTTGAGGAGCAGATTCACCCCCACCGCGATGAAGCTCACCACCATGGGGGTCTTGCGCTTATCGAGCGCATAGAAGGCGTTGACCAGCACCTTGAGCGCCGCGTAGGCACAAAGTCCGAGCGCATAGTAGCGCAGCGCCCCCGCAGACTGCGCCGTCTGGTAGGCGTTGAAACGGCCGTGTTGATAGAGCACCGAGATGATGGGTTCGGCGAGCACGATGAGGCCGATGCTCGCGGGGATGGTGAGGAGGAAGGCGAGCCTCATGCCGCGTGCAAGCTCGCTGCGGAATGCGCCCTCGTTGCCGGTTGCCGCCATCCGGGTAAGAAGCGGCAGCGCTACCGTGCCGAGCGCGACGCCAAAGACGCCCAGCGGCAGCTGCATGAGGCGGAACGCGACTGTCAGCCAGAAGGTCGGCCCATCGCCGAGTTCCGAGGCGAACACCGAGTTCACGAGCACGTTCACCTGGGTCGTGCTCGCGGCGATCACCGACGGCCCCATGAGGCGCAGGATGGCGCGCACACCTGGGTCGCGCCAATGGAAATCGGGTGCATAGTGATAGCCCGCCCGGCGCGCAGCGGGCAGCTGCACGAGCAGCTGCAGCGCCCCTCCGATGAGTGTGCCAACGGCAAGGCCGAGTATGGCGCGCGGCCCAAAGTGCGGGTCGAGCCAGTAACCGATGAGTACGCCCGCGACGATTGAGCCGAGGTTGAAGAAGCTCGAAGCGAGCGCGGGCACTCCGAACACATTGCGCGCGTTGAGGAGCCCCATCACGAGCGCCGCGAGCGACACGAGCAGGATGAACGGGTACATGACGCGCGTCAGCGTCACGGTGAGTGCCGCCTTCGCGGGATCGAAGCCCGGCGCGAGCACCGCGACCAACCAAGGCGCGAAGACGATGCCGAGCACGGTGATCGCGCTCAGCGAGACGGCGGTAAGTGTCGCGACCTTGTTGGCGAGGCGCCAGGCGGCGGCGTCGTTTTCGAGCGTCGCGGTGCGGGTGAAGACCGCGACGAACGCGGTCGACAAGGCACCCTCGGCGAAGAGATCGCGCAGCAGGTTCGGAATGCGGAAGGCGATGGTGAAGGCGTCCATCACCCGTCCGCCGCCAAAGAGAGCCGCAAAGATCTGTTCGCGTGCGAGTCCGAGCACGCGGCTCAGGAGCACCGCGAGTCCTATGACTCCGGCCGCCCGAGTGTTCAGTCTCTCAGCGCGTGAATCCGCCCCCGGCGGGGCCGCGGCACCCGCCGGTGTGTTGCCTGCTGGCATGCGCTCGCCACGGTATCACCCGCGGCGACCTTGCGGCCAGCTATCCTCCGGGTCCGAGGCGCCAGGTCGCCGTGATGCCGAGCGTGCGCGGGTGAAACGTGAACTGGTTCTGCTGCACCGAGGGCGTCGCAACACCGCCCGATGGCGCGTAGTAGTCCGCGAGTCCAAGCGCATAGTTGGTGACGGTCTGCGAGTTCAAGAGGTTGTCGCAGAAGGCGGTCACGATCCAGTCCCCGAACGTCATGCCGGCGCGGAGCGACACAAAGTTGGTCGCCGGCAGCGCGTAGGTGGATGGGTAGTACTGCGACGTGCCGGGATCCTGCAGCGGCGAGAGCCAGGGGTTGCTGCTCTCGTACTCCCAATCGACGCGCAAGAACGCATCGCGCTGCCACGGCCGGAATCGATACTCCGCCCCAAGAGCCACTGTCCACGGAGCACCGAGTCCTGGGGCGTAGTTGATGGAAGCCTGCCCCGAGATGGCATCGCCCGAGCGCACGAGCGGCAGGCCCGCCGTGTTCACGATCGGTGAATCCTTCGTGTAGCGCGCATTTGTGTAGCCCGCCGCGAGATCAAATAACATCGGTCCCGCTGCAAGCTGCGCCTGCAGGTCGAAGCCCTTCGAGACCGCGGTGCCGAGGTTGTCGATGAACTGCAGTCCGCAGCTCCCGCCGATGTAGACGTTCTGCTGAATGCTGTTCCAATTGATGTAGTAGACGCTGGTGGCAATCTTAAAGTTGCTGCCAATCGCGTTCTTCGAGCCAATCTCGTAGTTCTGGGTACTGTCTGGGTTATAGATAAGCGGCGCGCCGTTCGGGTAACCCGCGTTGCCGAGATCGAAGTTGCAGTAAGCGGGAAGGGGCGCATTGCCACCGCCTACGCGAAAGCCCTTGGCATAGCTTGCGTAGAAGAGATTCTTCGGATCCATCTGAAATGACAGCGTCGCTTTGGGCGTACTCGGGTTGGCGGTCGTCTCGCCCGTCCGCGGCACGAGCGGTTGTCCGGGGTAGATGGGGCCGAAGTTCTCGAGCCCGTCCGCATAGCTGCTGATGTTGAACGAGGTGTGCGCATAACGCTCCCCGACCGTGAGTCGCCACTGATCGCTGAAGGCGTAACTCACCTCGCCATAGGCGGCGATCTGTTTATCCTGCGTCTTGTTGTTGAGGTAATAGATGTCGCACGCCGGGATATAGGGGTACGCCGCATTGTTCGGGCAGGAGTAATACGGGCCAAAGATTGCGGTGGCTGTGGTCTGGTAGATGGCGTTAAAGAACGGATCGATTTGATTGAGCGGATCCTGCAGCTGCTCGATACTGCCCTCTTTCGCGAGCTGCCAGAATAGGCCCACCGTCCACTTCCAGCGCGAGGAGTCATCGGTTGACTGCCAGCGCAGTTCCTCGACGTAGTTCACCTGCGAGTTGGTCATGACGTTCGGCGTATAGAAGTTCGGATAGCCGGTCGCTGCCGTGTGGATCCCATTGGCATCGATGAGCGGATACCACGGGCAGTTCGCGGGCGGAGGCGGAGTAACCGCCTGGCAGCCAAGGCCCGGCAGGCCGGCGGGGTTACCGAAGAGCGGGTTAGACGGCCAGCCGAGGAGTTGGAAGTACGCAAGGTCATAGACCGTGCCCTGGTAGCCGGTATTTTCGTAACGATTGTAATAAGAGGTGACCGACACGATCGCGCTCTTGGCGAAGTCGTACTGGATCTTGAGCGCCGGCAGATACCAGCGATCATCGACTGGAATCCGCTCGGGCGTACCCGTGGCGAAGTGCCCGGCGGAGGGATCGGAATAGGCGGGCCAGTAGGTCGAGACGTCGTTCTTCTTCTGGTCCTGGTAGATGAAGCTCAGCGTGAAGGCGAGCGGCGTGGCCGGCTGCCAGATGCCGGCGACGCGGGCCATCACGGAGTTGGAATAGTTGGTCTTATTCTCGGTGACCGCACCCGTGTTGGGGTCGACGTGGCTGATCCAGCCGCCATCGTAGCGGTACCAGATGCTGGCACGGTAACCGAGCGTGCCATCGACGATGGGCGCGCCGTGAGCGATGCCGAACTCGTAGTTCGGCTCTCCGTACTGTCCGTAGGCTGCCTCGGCGCGCACGTAAGTGCTCGAGCTGCTGACGTTCGGCTGGGTCAGGATGTAGCGCACCGTGCCGCCCTCGGACCCCGATCCGAAGAGAGTGCCCTGTGGACCGCGCAACACTTCGACGCGCTGCAGGTCAAAGGTCTTCGGCAGCGTGTCGTCGGGATTGAAGCCGACGTCGCGCATCTGGATCGGCGTATCGTCGAGATAGATTCCGGTCGCGCCGGCACCCGCGGAGGAGGAGATACCGCGGATCGAGATCGCGTTCGTGCCGGCGGTGTCGATCGAGACGCCGGGAAGAAAGCGCGCGATGTCCTGAAAGTCCTTGATGCCCATGGAGTCCATGGTGTCCTGGGTGAGCGCCGAGACACTGATCGGCACCTTGCTCAGGGACTCCTCGTGGCGAGTGGCGGTGACGACCACCTCCTGGAGCGAACTATTCACGGCTTCGGTACCGCTTTGCTGAGGCGGACCCTGAGCGCCCGTGCCCTGATCATCGCCGGCCGTGGCCCAAAGTGGCGCTGCCAACAGGCACACGGCCGCCACTCCAAGACCGATCACACTGTGCGTGGTGCGAAGTGAGTTCTTCATGCAGTAGCCCCGCCTTTCTTCGTTGCCTTCCCCCAGGCGGTACCGCCGCAGTCTATGACTGCAGCAGCACCGCTGCATCCGCGCTCCAGCTCACGAACACCTCGTCGCTCCAGTCGATGGACCATTGCGAGGTGCGCCGCTCGTTCTGTGCAAAGACCGTGACCAGTTTGCCGCTCGTGGTCCGGATCCGATACGTCGAGCGATTGCCGAGGTAGCCGAGTTCCCACACCGTGCCGCGCAGCTGATTCAGGCGCGTGGCGTCCGAGGGTTGCTTGCCGAGGCGCACCTTCTCGGGGCGCAGCGCCACCCAGACGCGCTGGCCGACGCTGAAGGGCCCCTTGTCATCGACGAAGAGCTCCCCGCCCGTCTCGGCGCACTGCACGGTGACCAATCCGGGCTCACAGGCACTGACCGTGCCCTCGAAAAGATTGGTGGTGCCGACGAAATCGGCGACAAAACGGCTCTTCGGAAACTCGTAGATCTCCGCCGGCGTGCCGACCTGCACGACTTTGCCGCGGTCCATGACTGCAATCCGCGTTGCGAGCGCCATCGCCTCGTCCTGATCGTGGGTGACGACGACAAAGGTGATGCCGACCTTGTACTGCAGATCCATGAGCTCGAACTGCGTCTGCTCGCGCAGCTTCTTATCGAGCGCCGAGAGCGGCTCATCGAGGAGCAGTAGTTTCGGGCGGCGAATGAGCGCGCGCGCAAGCGCGACGCGCTGCCTTTGGCCCCCGGAGAGTTGGTGAGGCTTGCGCTTGCCGAGCGCGCCAAGCTGAACCATCTCGAGCGCCTCTTCGACGCGGGTACGCTTCGCGGCCTTGTCGAGCGACAGCGCGCGCAGCCCATAGCCCACGTTTTGCTCGACCGTCATGTGCGGGAAGAGCGCATAGGACTGAAACATCATGTTCACCGGCCGCTCGTGCGGCGGTATCGCGCGCATGTCGACCCCATCGATACAGATGCGGCCGCTGGTTGGTTCTGCGAAGCCCGCCAACATCCGCAGCAGCGTCGTCTTGCCGCAACCCGAAGCGCCAACCAGCGCGAACATCTCGCCCTTAAAGATGCCGAGCGAAACGGCGTCGACCGCCGTGTGCGCCCCAAAGCTCTTGCTGACGCCATCGATGACGATTTGCGGGGTGGCTGCAGGATCGAGCCAGGGGGTATCGACGAGTGGTTTTGCCTGAGTCGCGATCATGTAATTTCCGCGCCGCGCCTCAAAAATCCCCGGGCGGCGTCGCCCGGCGGCGCTTTGGCGCATAGAACGGCCGCTCGACGACGCGCGCGCGCGCCATGCGGCGCTCCCAGACGAGCTCGCGATTGAGATAAATCTCAGCCCACACCTGCGAGCCCATGGCGATGTGCGGGGCATCGAGCATGGCGAGCGCGAGATTACGCTTGCAGGTGGGCGACCAGGTCGCGGAGCTCACGCTGCCGATCTGCCGACGGCCGGCGCGATCGGCGTAGAGCAGTGCGTTATGAGCGGGCTTGTTGCCTTCGACGTCGAGACCGACGAGCTGCCGCTTCGGGCCGCGTTTGCGCTCCTCGAGCAGCGCGCGGCGGCCGGTAAAGTGACCCTTTTCGAAATCCACGAGCCAACCAAGTCCGAGTTCGAGCGGGGAGCGCTCGGTGCCGATGCGCAGCGTGCGGGCGGCGCTCACGAAATCGACGTTCGGCAGGAGAAACCCCGCCTCGATCCGCGCGATGTTGAGGGCACGGGAACCGATCGGGCGCAGGGCACGGTTACCTCCCTCCGTCATCAACGCATCCCAGACCGATTCTGCGTCCTGGGGCCGCATCCAGAGTTCGTAGCCCAGGTCTCCAGTGAACCCCGTGCGCGACACCATCAGATCAACTGGCGTCAGCTGGCCGCCCGACAACGCGAACTCACCGAACTCAAAGGGCTTGAGCCGTTCGACCCCATCGAGTCCGAGCGCGCGCAGCAACGCGCAGGATGTCGGTCCCTGTAGCGCGAGCGCGGCATAGTCTTCGGTAACCTCCGCGATATCGACGGCATAGCCGATCGCTGAGGCGAGAAGCCAATCGAGCTGGCGCTCGGCCGTGCACAGACGGTACTCCTGCGCGCCGAGACAGAATACTGTCCCGTCATCGATCAACTGACCGTGATCGTCGCACCAAACGGTGTAGGCGATCTGGCCCGGAGCGAGCTTGCGCAGGTCACGGGTCACGAGACGGTTGAGATAGCGCAGCGCATCGGCACCGGCGATCCGGTACTTCACCATCGGTGTCAGGTCATAAAGAGACGTCGCGTTGCGGATCGCGAAGTACTCCTGCTCGACGGTCGTGAAAACGTCGACGGTTGTATAGCCGCTCCAGGGAACAAAACTATCGACCTGGCTCGCCGCCCGCGCGCGCTCGTGAAACGGCGTCTTGAGCAGCGGGTGACGATAGTGCGGATCGCTCGTAGTGAGCATCTCAGGCCGCCTCGCGCAGAACTTCCCGGGCGGCGTTGCGCCCGGCGATGCCCATCACGCCCCCGCCCGGATGGCAACCGGCACCACAGAGATAAAGGCCCGCGACAGGCGCCTGGTACTGCGCGGCGCCCGCGACCGGGCGCACCATGAAGAACTGGTCGAGCGCGAGCTCGGCGTGATGCCAGTGTCCGCCCGCGATGCGAAACTCCCGCTCGATGTCAGGTGGCGTCAGGAGTTCCGCGCTGAGGACCGAGCGGCGCAGATCCGGAGCGAAGGAGCTGATTGTGTCGATGACGAGCTCGGTGAAGCGTTGCCGCTGCGGCTCCCAGCCGCCCTCGAGCGAGTACGGCGCGTACTGCACGATGGCCGAGAGCACGTGCTGGCCCGGGGGCGCGAGCGATGGATCGGCAATGGTCGGCACGGTGACCTCGAGAATCGGCCCGGCCGAAAACTCCCCGTATTTCGCGTGATTGAAGGCGCGTTCGATGTACTCGGGCGATGGCGCCACGAGCAGGCGGCCGCGCAATGCCGCGCGCTCGAGACTCTGAAACTCGGGCATGCGATCGAGTGCCAGGTGCAGCTTCGCGGCGAGTCCGCGGGTGCGAAGCGTCGCGACCCGCCGCACGAAACCCGCATCGAGATGCTCACTGCCAAGCAGCCCAAGATAGGTAGTCTTGGGATCGGCATTCGAGATTACGCTCTTCGCGGCTATCTCCTCGCCCGATGCGAGCACTACACCGCAGGCCCGATCAGCCCGCACGACGATGCGCTCGACAGGGGTCGCGGTGCGAATATCGGCTCCCGCCGCGCTTGCCGCGCGTCCCAACGCAGCCGAAAGCGCGCCAAGCCCGCCCGCAGGCTGCGCGAGCGTCGCCGCACCGCCGCCGGCGGCTGCCTCGCGGTACAGGAGCGAGAACACGGTGCCGGGGGAACGCGGCCCGAAGTTCGTGCCGAGAACGGCATCGAGCGCGAGTGCTCCCTTAAGAAGCGACGACTCAAAGCGCTCATCGAGGAGATCCTGCACACACATACCGCCGATGCGCAGGAGCTCCCTGAGATCGTGCCTGCCGAGACGGCGGACCTGCCAGCCAAGACGCAGGAGCGCCGCACGCTCACGCCAGGCCCCGCTGCCCAGGCGTGGCGGAGTCGCACCAAGCAGCGGCGCGAGTGATCGCGCGAGCCGTCCAAGGAGCGCCTGCCAGTCGGCGTACGCGGCTGCATCCGCAACCGAACGTTGTCTGAGTGCGCTCGCATCGCCCGTGAGCGTCAGGTGCGCGCCATCGGGCGCGAGCGCGGTGGTGGGGAGGCGCTCGGCAGCGAGCTTGAGCCCCTGCCCTTTGAGGTCGAGCTCGCGCATCAGCCATGCGGGCATCAGGTGCAGGAGGTGCGCGCACGAGGACACCTTGAATCCCGGCGCGAACTCACGCGTCACCGCAGCGCCTCCAAGTTGCGGGGCCGCCTCGAGCACGAGGACGGAGCGGCCGCTGCGCGCGAGAATCGCCGCGCAGACGAGACCGTTATGCCCGCCCCCGACGACGATCGAGTCGTAGCGTGATTTCGTCGTCACGCGGTCCTGCCTAGATCCTTGAGGATCGCGCTCGCGGCGTTCGCACCCGGCGCGCCCATCACGCCCCCGCCCGGGTGCGTGCTTGCACCGCACATGTACATGCCATGCAGCGGCGCGCGGTACTGCGCGTAGCCGGGAATCGGGCGATTGAAGAGCAACTGGTCGAAGGTAAGTTCGCCTTGGAAGATGTTGCCTTCGGTGAGCCCCACCTCACGTTCGATGTCGGCGGGGGTGCGGATCTCGGCGTGCAGAATCAGGTCTCTGAAGTTCGGACTGTGGCGCGCGATCGCATCGATCACGGTGTCGCCGAAGGCGCGCCGTTTCTCATCGCTCCAGGGGCCGTCGGCAAGCTGATAGGGACAGTACTGCACGAACACCGACATATAGTGCTTGCCGTGCGGCGCCATCGTCGGATCGATCTGAGAGGGGATCAGCATATCGACGTAGGGCGAACGCGACCATCGGCCCTCTTTCCAGTCATCGTAGCCGCGCTCGAGCATGTCGATGGTATCGGTCACGTGCATGTCGCCGCGCGTGCAGGGCGAGCCCTGCGGAATCGCCGGGAATGAAGGCAGACCATCGAGAGCGATGTTGAGTTTGCCCGAGGAGCCGCGGATCTTGAAGCGGCGCACCTGCTGAAGAAATTCAGGCGGAAGGTGTTCGGGAGCGAGCGTTTCGAGAAAGGTGCGGCGCACGTCCAGGTTCGACACAACGACCGGAGCTGTGAGCTCCTCGCCGTCCTCGAGCACGACGCCACGGGCGCGGCCACCGCGCACCGTGATCTCTGCGACCGGCGCATTGCTGCGCACCGCGCCGCCGCTCGCTTCGAGCGCGGCCGCGAGTGCCTGGGTGATTGCCCCCATGCCACCGCGCGCGAATCCCCAAGCGCCGACCGCACCGTCGATGCTCCCCATGTAGTGATGCAGCAGCACGTACGCGGTCCCGGGCGATCGCGGACCGAGCGCCGTGCCGATGATCGAGCTCCCCGCGAGGTGCGCCTTGACGATCTCGCTCTCGAAATACTCATCGAGCAGATCCGCGCAGCTTTGTGTCCAAAAGCGCAGCGTGTCGTACATGCGCGCTTCGCCGAGACGGTGGAAATGCCGCCCGAGCCAGAGAAGTTCCTGCACATCGCGCGGGCGGAACGAGGTCGGATCGGGTGGCTCGCGCAGTAGCAGCGGCTTGATGAAGCGGCAATGGCGCAGCATGTCGCGCACGTAGCGGTCGTAGGCTTCGGCATCACGTACCGAATGACGGGCAATCTCGCGGCGCAGCGCATCGTGGTTGTCATAGAGTGCGAGATGACCCCCGTTGCGCATGAGCGTGCAGCCGCCCTCGTAGGGGATGATCTGCAGGCCGTAGCGCGGCAGCTCGAGGGTACGAATGATCTCGGTGCGCAGGAGGCTGCAGACGTACGAGCAATTCGAGTAGGTGAAGCCGTCGTAGAGCCTGCGGCTCACGGCGGCACCGCCAATGTAGGGGTTGCGTTCGAGCACGAGCACATCGAGCCCCGCGCGCGCGAGGTAGCACGCGGTCACGAGCCCGTTGTGGCCCGCGCCGATGACGATCACGTCGTGGTGGTTAGGAGCGCTGCGGCTCACGGTGGCCGGCCCCCGCGCTCGCCCCGTTGGCGACCCGTCGCGTCGGCGGCAGTGCATCGAGTGTGCGATCGATCGCCACCTCGAATGCCGCGAGCGTGTCTTTGAGGCACGAGTCATCGTGAGCCGCGCACACGAACCACGGCTCGCGCGAATCGGGCTCGCAAAGAATCCGCTCATCGTGCAGCACCCGCGCGGTAGCGTCGTAGAAGCTGTAGTCGCTGCTCTTCCAGTCGCGGTAGGTGCGCGGCGGATCATGGGCGAAGTACAACCCGCTCATCGAGGGGTGGCCGACGAAGCTGTGCGCGATGCCGCGGGCCCTGAGAATCGCGCTCATGCCGTTGCGCAAACGTGTGCCGTAGTCGGCAACGCGCTCGAGGGCATCGGTTTCGGCGAGGATCTCGAGCGTCTTATCGGCGGCGGCGAGCGATACGGGGTGTGCGGTGTAGGTGCCACCGTGCGCCACACCCTTGCCGAGCTTGCGCATGATCTCCTCGCGCCCCGCCAGCACCGAGATCGGATAGCCGTTCGCGATGGCTTTCGCGAACGTGCAAAGGTCGGCGCGCACGCCATAGAGCTCCTGCACGCCCCCGCGAGCGACGCGAAAGCCGGTCTTCACCTCGTCGATGATCATGACGACGCCGTAGCGGTCGCAGAGCTCGCGCGCCGCGCGCACGTACGCGGGCTCCGCGGCGATGCCGAGGCAATTGCCCATGATCGGCTCGACGAGGAGGCAGGCGATACGGTCCGCGTGGCGCTTGAGC
Organism: Steroidobacteraceae bacterium; assembly: GCA_035623585.1. Taxonomy (GTDB): domain Bacteria; phylum Pseudomonadota; class Gammaproteobacteria; order Steroidobacterales; family Steroidobacteraceae; genus 13-2-20CM-66-19. The sequence goes on from DASPTE010000010.1 coordinate 12,332, forward strand.
ACATCCTCGAGCTGATTCGCATCGTTCGCCTGCACGAAATGGGCGAAATGCCGCGTACTTAGCGGTACGCCCTCACTGTAGGGGTAGACGACCGGATCGCCGACCTGGGTCCACTTGTCCATCGGCGTGAACCACATGGCGGCATCAAAAAGCCCGTGGTAGCTGCCCTCGAGAATGACGTAGTCATCCTTCTTCGTGTAAGCGCGCGCGAGGCGCAGCGCCGCCATTACCGCCTCGGTCCCGGAGTTCGAAAAGCGCACGAGCTCGGCGGCGGGCACCATGCCCGCGATGCGCTCGGCGACTTGGTATTCGCGTTCGGTGGAAAGCGCGAAAACACCACCGACCTGCATGCCCTCGCGCGCTGCGGCATCGACCCGCGCATCGGCATAACCGAGGATCGCGGGCCCGTAGCCCATGCGGTAATCGACGTATACGTTGCCGTCGAGATCGGTGATGCGGGCGCCGCGCCCCGCTTTCACGTAGATGGTGCGTTCCTCGCCCCAGTAGCGGAAATTGGAGGCAACGCCAAGCGGCAAACGCGTGAGGGCGCGCCGGAAGTGTTCGTGGTTTCTGGTCAGCGTTCTGGCCATGACTTGCCCTCCCGGTGCCTGCCGCCAGGGACGGGATTCCCTGCAGCGACGAGACCTTACCATCTGCCAAAGCACGAGTCTATATGATCATATAATTTTTGATGTAAAATTATATGAACGTATACCCGCTCCCCGGGAGACTCCCATGACCTCCACTTCAACCGCCGTTCGTCCGGTCGAATCGGTGGGCTCAGCGGCTGTGGCACGCGCGCTCCCCGCCTGGGTCTACAACCACCCCGCGCTCACGCCCATCGAGTACGAACGGATCATCAAGCCGAGCTGGCAGATCGTCTGTCACGTGAGCTCGCTGGCGCGTGCGGGCGATTACGTGACGCTCGATCTTGGAGCGGACAGCGTGATCGCCGTGCGCACCTCGAGGGGCGACATCCAGACGCTGCACAATGTCTGCCGTCACCGCGGCGCGCGCATCCTCGAGGGCGCGGGTCATTGCCCGGGCGCCATCACCTGCCCCTATCACGGCTGGTCGTATCGCCTGAGCGGGGAACTCCTCGCCATCACCGCGCGCGAAACCTTCCCCGCAGCGCTCGACAAAACGCAGCTCGGACTCAAGAGCGTGCGCAGCGAGATCTGGAACGGTTTCGTGTTCGTGTGTCTTGCGGGTAACACGCGGCCGCTCGCGGAAATCTGGGCGGGGGTCGCCGACGAGTTTGCCCCGCATCGCTTCGCGGAGATGCAGCCACTTGGCCCGGCTTACCTCGAGCACTGGGACTGCGACTGGAAGGTCGCGATGGACAATTACCTCGAGTCCTATCACGTGCCGATTGGCCATCCGGGGCTCAATCGCATGTTTACGCCCGACTACGACGATCAGGTGAATTTCCCGGGCGTGGCGCGCGGCATCAGCTGGCTGCGCGAGCAGCCCTCGCCTCGCTGGAGCGAGCGGCTCTATCAGAAGCTTGCGGTCGAGGTGTCAGCGGCACTTCCCGAGGCACACCGCCGGCGGTGGAGCTTCACGAGCATGCTGCCAAACCTCGGCATCGATGTCTTCCCCGATCAGATGGATTTCTTCCAGGTTCTGCCGCGCGGGGCGGGCAAGTGCATGATCCGGGGCCAGTCGTTTGCGCTCCCCGATGAGCGGCGCGAAATGCGCATCGCACGCTACCTCAGCGCCCGCATCAACCGTCAGGTGCAACGCGAGGACGAATTCCTCTGCCGCCGCGTACAGCAGGGCCTCGCCTCCGGGAGCTACGAGCCGGGGCCGCTCTCGCGGCTCGAGAACTGCATGTTCGAGTTCCACGAGCAGCTGCGCGAACGGATTCCCGAGTTGCGCGAGAAGAGCCCGCCCGCGCGCTTCAGCTAGCGGGCAGCGTCTCCAGAAGCGCCGCGATCGAGTCGCGGAACTCCGCGAGCGCCGGCGCGATCGGGCCGGCGTCGCCGTGATCATCCTCGGGCACCCCGCCCATCAAGCCACTTTGCGTTGACTCGGCAAGTTCGAGCTGCGCGGCGAGCCGCGCCTCAAGCTGCCGCCGCCAGGCGCTGCGGCCCGGCACCGCGCGGCGCGCGCCGAACTCGAAGCGACGCAACCGACTGCGCCCGGGTCCCGCAGGCATGACCTGATAGATCACGCCGCCCGCCGGCTCGATGTCGATCAGCTGGTTCGGAGCGAGAAACTGCTGCTGCGCGGAGGTGTTCTCGAGCCATTGCTCGACGAGCACCTTCCAGTCCGCCGCGACCTCGAAGTCTGTGACACCGCGTGGAACGAGTTTGCTGAAGCCTTCGAAGGCGCCCTCGCGTGCACCCGGGATCGGCGCGCCCACCGCGCGTACCAAGATCAGGCCGTGCTCGATGCGCACCTCGAGCTGGGCGAGGTCGCCGGGTGTGTCGCCAGCGACCAACCGCCCATCGAACGTGTAGGTGAGATTGTGCATGGCGCAGTGGATGGCGCTCTGCAGGCGCCCCCTGCGCTGCGTGAGGAGCGCATGCGGCCGGCGACGGCAGGTGTTGCGCAATGCGTGCAGCTTGCCGCGCTCGGCGCGCATGACGAGCGCCCGCTCGCCGGCGAGATCGGCGGTGAGGAAGTCGCCCGCGGCGCGCAGCTCCGCCTCGTGGCCGAGCAGCTGCCAAGCCGGGCGCAGGAGCCGCTC
>DASPTE010000017.1:0-3779 GCA_035623585.1 Steroidobacteraceae bacterium
ACTGCCCTTGCGCACGCACAGCTCCCCGTCGGGGGAGGCCGTGGCGATGCCGGCCGCATCCTGACCGCGGTGCTGCAGCACGGTCAGCGCGTCGTAAAGGCGCTGATTGACCGGACCGGTCCCGACCATGCCGACGATGCCGCACATGCTGCGCCTAGCTCCTCAAACCTTTACGCCCTTCTCTTCGGCGGTCTCTTCGGCGTGGCGCTTCACGCGATATTCCCCGAGCATCGCGCGCAGACCGTTCGCCATGGACTCGCCATAGGGCATGAGCACCGAGTGCCGCCACCAGTCCCCGCCATCGAGCCGCAAGAGCTGCCCGAGCATGACGAATATTCCAAAGAGCACGAACCCGCGCAGCGCCCCGAAGAAGAAGCCAAGCAGTCGATCCGTGCCGCTAAAGAGCGAGAGGCGCACGAAGTGATTGAGACCAGCGCCGATCGCCGCGCCAATGAGCAGCACGAGCACGACGATGATGGCGCGCGCGGCCCAGGGGCGCACATCGCCCGAGAGCAGACCGCCCAGGTGCGGGCCCAGCACGTAATAGAAATGCCAGGCGACGAGCAGAGCCACGATCCAGGTCACCAAGGCGACGGCCTCGCGCAGAAATCCGCGCAGCGCACCAACGACTGCGGAGAGGACGATGGCGGTGATCACCAGGTAATCAGTCAAATTCATCGCGGACAACCGGGAGCGCGCCCACTGCGCGGCGCGGATTGTACAAGAGCACCCAAGGCCGTGCCTAAGGGTTGGCGCACGCGGCGTGACGCACTACTCGGGCACGACCGCGCCGCTCAGGCCCGCGGCCTGCATCCGCGCCGCAAGCGCGTTCGCCGCGTCCCGCTCACTCACCGGCCCTACGCGCACCCGGTAGAGCCGCGCGCCGGAACTTCCCTGCGACACGCTCGCCTTGAACCCATTCGTGCTCGCCTGCCGCGCCAAGCGATCCGCATTCGCACGGCTGCGAAAACTACCAAGCTGTACCACCCAACCGCCTGCACCCGCAGGCGCAGCCGCGGCGGTATGCGCGCTCGCGCCCGCTTGGGACGGCTGGTGCGATGGCGCGGGAGCGGGAGTTGGCGCAGTTGCACCTGCCGATGCCGCCGGATGCGACGCAGGCCCCGGTTCCGCCGCAGTTGCCACAATCGTCGTACTGCTCGCAAGCGGCGCAGGAGCAGCCGGACCGCTCACCTTGTCCGATGCCCGCGAGTGCGCATCCTCGCCAAGATGTATGACGTACGAGCGCGGTGACGCCGGTTCACTTGAACTCGCCGTTTGCGACGAGGGCCGCAACGGTCCTCTCAATACCTCGGGCACCACCGCCACGATGAGCGCTACGAGAAGGATTGCACCCGTCAGCCGCTCTTTCACCGTTGGTCACTCACGATGGGGGCAAAGCCGCCTAAAGCAAGCTCCCGAGATGGCCGCCACTGGCAGCCGCTTTTTACGAGTATATCTGAAGCCACTCAAGCGCCGGTCCCACCGTGTAGAGCGAACCGAACACGACGACGCGATCACCCGGGCGGGCGGCGGCCGCGGCCAAGTCGCAACCCGCCGACACGGATGGTGCGAGTGTCACCCGCTCGCGCGGGACACCGAGCCGCTCAGCGAGTTCACCGGCACTCGACCCGCGCGGACCTGGCAGCGCGCACACGATCCACTGATCGATGAGCGGGACGAGGCTCGAGGCGATCGCGCGCGCGTCCTTGTCTTTGAGCACACCGATGACGCCGAACGTTCGTGCGCCGCGCGGCGCGCCCTCTCGCAGGGGCGGCAACGGGCGCTCGCGAAGCTGCGCAGCGAGCACGTGCGCCGCGGGTTCGTTGTGCGCAATGTCGAGGATCCACTCGACTTCGCCCTCGATCACCTGGAAGCGCCCCGCGAGCTGCACGCTGCGCAGCGCCGCGGTGACCGTGCGCTCATCAAGCGGCCCGAGACGCGTGGCGAGCGCACGCGCCGTGGGACGCGCGGGCGCGCCGAGGCCGAGAGCGGTGTACGCGGCAATCGCGGTCGCGGCATTGCGGTACTGGATGGCCCCGGCGAGGGCCGAGGGCGGGAGCGCCCGTAGTTCGAGTCCGAGACCCTCGTACTCCCAGACACCGCCGGCACCCACGCGCCAGTGGAAATCACGCTCCGCCACGAGCGGGCGCGTGCCGCGGGCGGCGATCGCGGCGAAGACGCTCGCGGGCATCTCCGTCGTACCGAGCACCGCCGGGCGGCCCGGGCGAAAGATGCCCGCCTTCTCGGCGCCGATGAGCTCGAGGGTGTCGCCGAGGAAGTCGGTGTGATCGAAGCCGACGGAAGCGAGCACCGCAACATCGGCATCGAGCAGATTGGTCGCATCGAGTCGTCCGCCGAGGCCCACCTCGAGAATGGCGATGTCCACCGCGCGCTCTTTGAAGACGAGAAGCGCCGCGAGTGTGTTGTATTCGAAGAACGTGAGCGTGGTCGAGCCGCGCGCGGCCTCGATGCGCTCGAAGGCGCCGATCAGCTCCGCATCGCCGACCTCCCTGCCATCGATGCGAATGCGCTCGTTGTAGCGGATGAGGTGTGGCGAGCTGAAAAGGCCGGTCGCAGCTCCTCGCGTCCGGAAGAGCGCCTCGAGGTGCGCGACGATCGAGCCCTTGCCATTGGTGCCACCCACCGTGATGACGGGGAACGCCGCCGCATCGAGCCCGAGCACGCGCGCCACGGCGGCGACGCGCGCGAGGTCCATGTCGATGCTCTTCGGATGCACCGACTCCTGGTGACGGAGCCAGTCCTCAAGCGTGCGCACCGGAACGGGCGTAGCGCGGCGCTGCGCCTTCAGGCGGCGGCCGGCAGCTGCAGCAGGAGCCGCAGCAGTGCGGCGATGCGATCGCGCATCTCACGGCGGTCGACGATCATGTCGATCGCGCCGTGTTCGAGTAGAAATTCGCTGCGCTGGAAGCCCTCGGGCAGCGTCTCGCGCACGGTCTGCTGAATCACCCGAGGACCCGCGAAGCCGATGAGCGCGTGCGGTTCGGCGAGGTTCAGGTCCCCAAGGAGCGCGAGACTTGCGGATACGCCTCCCGTGGTCGGATCGGTGAGCACGGAGATGAACGGCAGGTGTGCCTGCGCCAGCCGCGAGAGCGCCGCGGCGGTCTTCGCCATCTGCAGAAGCGAATACAGCGCCTCCTGCATGCGCGCCCCGCCGCTTGCGGAGAAACACACGAACGGCCGCTTTTCCTGAATGCAGTAGTCGACCCCGCGCTTGAACCGCTCGCCGACCACCGAGCCCATCGAGCCGCCGAGGAACTGGAACTCGAAGGCGCAGGCCACCACGTCGAGCCCGCGCAGCTTGCCGGCGAGCACCACCAGCGCGTCCTTCTCCCGCGTCGCCTTCTGCGCCTGGGTCAAGCGGTCGCGGTAGCGCTTGCTGTCGCGGAATTTCAGCGCGTCCTCGGGCGTGATGCTCACCCCGAGCTCCACGCTCCCCTCCGGATCGAGGAAGCTCAGCAGCCGCTCGCGTGCCCCCACGCGCATGTGGTGGCTGCATTTCGGGCAGACGTAGAGATTGCGCTCCAGCTCGGCCCGGTACAGCACCGCATCGCAGCTCGGGCACTTGATCCACAGGCCCTCGGGCACCGAGCGCGTACGGCGCTCGGTCTTGATGCGCGAGGGCATGATCTTCTCGAACCAGGACATCGAGGCGGGCCGCTCCGGCCGTGGCTTAAGGGTCGGGGGATGATAGCCGATCGGGGGACGCTACCCCGCCGGGCGGGCGTGGCAGCCCGAATGCCTCCGGGTAACGCACCGCG
>DASPTE010000023.1:0-8698 GCA_035623585.1 Steroidobacteraceae bacterium
GATGAGCCCGAGGCTGAGCGCCTTGTCGCGGATCGCCTTGAGGTTCATGCCGCCGCCATCGTCGGTGAGGCGCACCATGACTTCGGCGCCTTCGCGGTGCAGCTCGAGCAGAATCCGCCCGGTGTCGGGCTTGCCGCGCCGGATGCGCTCCTCGGGCCTCTCGATGCCGTGCACGACGGCGTTGCGGAGCATGTGTTCGAAGGGCGGCAGCATGCGCTCGAGCACCTGGCGGTCGAGCTCGCCGGAAGCGCCCTCGACCGTGAGCTCGGCGCGCTTGCCGGTATCGGCGGCCGCCTGGCGCACGATGCGCGCGAGTCGCTGCACGTGGCGCTGAAAGGGCACCATGCGCGTGCGCATGAGTCCGTTCTGGAGCTCGGTGATCGTGCGCGCCTGCTGCCCAAGGAGCGTCTGGGTGTCCTTGGCGAGGCTCTCGAGGAGCTGCTGGATGCTCGCGACGTCGTTCGCGGTTTCGGCGAGAGCGCGCGAGTACTGCTGGATCGAGGAATAGCGATCGAGTTCGAGCGGGTCGAATTCGCTGCGGTGCCCGGCTTCCTCCTCGTGCTTGTGAAGGATCTGCGCTTCGGTCTCGATCTCGAGGCTCCGCAGCTGCTCTTTGAGGCGCGTGACCGTGCGTGAGAGCTCGCCCAGGTTGAAATCGAACGAGCCGAGTTGCTGCTCGAGGCGGGCGCGCGCGATGCTCGCTTCGCCCGAGATGTTGAGAAGCTGATCGAGGAGATCCGCGTCCACTCGCGCCATTTCCTGCCGCTCGCCCGGGATGGCGGGCTCGCGGCCAGGCGGTACGGGCTGCGGGGCTGCAAGTCCCTCCTCGGCGTGCGGCTCGGGGGCGCGCGGGCGCGCGAGCGCGGAGGCGGAAGTGAAGGCCGGGGGCTCGGGAGCGGGCGCCGCTTTCGCGGCAGGCGGTGCCGGTGGGATTTCGATCCGGCGCGCTATCGGAAGTGCGCCCGAGTTGAGCTCCTGACCGGCAAGGCGCAGCTCCGCGTTCAGTTTCTCAAGCAGCGAATCGGTCTCTTCGAGCCGTTCTGTCAGGCGCGTCGCCGCGGCCTCCGCAGGCGGCGCGGCGGCCGGCAGCACCGCTCTTGGCGCCGCCCCGGCGAGCGGTGTCGGCCGCGCGGGTGGCGAAGCGGCCCGTGGTGGGGGCGGTGCGGGAGCTGGGGGCAGTGCGCGCGAGGCCGGCGCGCTGCTCGCTGCGGGAGCGCTGCGCACGGGGCTTGGAGCGGGCGCCGGGGCCGGCTGCGCCCGGCCCGCCGGACGGGCGAGACTCCTCAGCCGCGCAATCACCGCGACCGCGGGGGCGACGCTTCGGCCGTTGGAGACGAGTTCGCGCATACGCGCGAGCTCATCGAGACTCGCCTGCACCGCCTCGAAGAGCGGTCCCTCGGCCCTGACCGCGCCTTGCTCGACCAGCATCACGAGGCTCTCGAGCTCGTGGGCGAGATCACCCATCGGCGCGATACCCGCCATGCGCGCCCCGCCCTTCAGCGTGTGGAGCGGGCGCTTGAGTCCCAGGCGGTACTCGGAGGATTCGGGCTGCGCGCGCCACTCGGACAGTGCGTGTTCGGCGGAATCGATGAGCTCGGTCGCCTCGTCGGTGAAGATCGCGGCGACCTCGGGATCGAAATCGGGCGCCTCCTCGAGGGGCTCGGGGGGTTGCGACGTGGGAGCGGGCGAACTCCCCGCACGCCTATCGCGCGTGGCGCCGAGGCGGTGCTCGAGAGTCTGGTCGGCGTGCTCGATGCGCTCGAGCAGCTGCCAGTGATTGACGAAGTAGCCCGTCGGCTCGTCGAGATGCGTCGCGACCGTCTCCATCGCCGTCATGCAGTCGGCGAGAAGTTGCAGATCGTCATCGTCGACACCGTGGCCGCTGCTGTAGGCACGGCGCAGCCACCGATCGAGCGGCTCGGCGATGCGCGTGCCGTGACGCGCCTGCGCCATCTTCGAGCTGCCCGAGAGCGTATGGCAGGCGCGATAGACCTCTTCGGGAAGCGCGTGCGGCGCGGGAAGTTTGGCTTCGCGCAGCAGATAGGCGCGCACGGTTGCGACGTGAGCCGCGGTCTCGCGCGCGTAGATGTTGCGTAGCGTCTCATCGGGCAGCGGCTGCGCCGGCTGCGCGGGCGCGGCGGGTGCCCGAGGCGGCGCTGCCGGGGCCCTCGCGGGTGCGGTGCGCGCCGCGGGAGCTGCCGCGGGGGCCGCGGCCTGGAGCGTGCGACCCGCGGCGGTACGCGCCCCGGCGATCGTGCCGCCGACCGGTATCTGCGTCGGTTCGTCATCCCCTGAGGGCGGTGGAGCCTGGCGTCCGGCGGCGAGCGCATGCGCGCCCGAGGAGATAGCGCCTACATCGGCCTGCACTTCGGCGCCGGACTCGAGCTGCGCGATGAGCTCGGGGAGCGCGCCGACCGCGGCGCGCAGCGTTTCGAGGATCGCAGGCGAGCGGCTGATCGTGTTGTCGAGCAGGCGGTTGAGGAGATTCTCGATCGCCCAGGAGAATTCCGCGAGATCGCGCGCGCCGACCATGCGGCCGCTTCCCTTGAGCGTGTGGAAAGAGCGGCGCACCGTGACGAGTGCCTCGCGCTCGAGCGGCTTCTGATCCCACTCGGGGAAGTGGCGTTCGATCTTCTCGAGCTCCTCGTGTGCTTCCTCGATGAAGAGCCGGGTGAGCTCGGGGTCGACGTGCTCGGCGAGCGCCGGGGTCCTCGGCGGCAGCGACGCCGAGAGCGTCGGCGCCCGCTCCACCGCGGCCTCCGGTTCGATCGCCGCCGGCGAGAGCGTCGATATGTGCACCGTGCGCTCGTACGCCGCAGGGTCGAGCGGCGCCACGGTCGGCACGGTCGGTGTGGGCTGCCGCGCGAGCGACTGCACACAGGTCTGGGCATTATCGAGCATGTACCAGGGATCGCTGCGCCCGGCCTGCAGCGTCTCCATGTAGTACTCGACGCTCACGATCGCATCCGCGAGCCGATCGACAAAGCCCGCGGGCAGCACGTGCACGCCCGGCTGCATCACGCGCCGCAGCTGCGCGGCGATGCCCTCGATCACTTCGACGGCGCGCGACTTGCCGAGCATGAGAAGCCCTGCGCCGATGCCGCGCATCAGGTCCTGCCAGCTGTCGAGCCCGGCCGCATCGAGCGTGCCGCCGATGCTCTGGCTGACCGCCTCTTTGATGCGCGCGAGGTTGACGATGCACTCGCGCAGCACCGCGCTTTGCACCTGCTGGAATTCGCTGTCGATTACTGCTTCCTGCGGAAGCTCGGAGTCGGTGTCCTTCGGCGGCAGGATCATGCCGACGAGGCTATCGTCGAGTTTGTCCTCGACGCTGATGAGGGTGGCGGCGATCTCGACGAGCGTCGCTTCGTCCGCGCGCAGCCGCCCGTTGACGATCTTATTGAGTCGCTCGGTCTCGACCTGTACCTGCGCACGCAGCTCACCAAGACCCAACACCCCGAGCGTATCCCCGATCTTGCGCAGCAACTCCACCTGCGGGGCGAGCTCCTGCGGCTGTCCGGCGCCGCGGCGCACGAACATGTCGAGGACGTCCTTCACCTTGGCGAGGTCTTCCCGGATCGCCCCCGCCACCTTCTGCATGAGCTTGACGCTCGGCGCCGAGAGGTTCTCGCGTTCCTGCTCGATGCTCTCATCGACGGGCAGCAGCTCCGCGAGGCGGAACGAGGAGCGCACCGCGCCCACTCGTGTGCCCGAGGACTCGGAGCGTCCGACGTAATAAAGGAGATTGTTGAGAAGCTCGACCGGGGGGTTCTGCGCGTAGTGAGCTTCGCCCTGCTCGTAGAGGCGGCGGATCTCGCGATCGCCAAGTCCGAGGAGGCGCTTCACCGACTGCCCGCCTTCGAGTCCCTTCTCCCGCAGCGCCTCGATCACCGCCCCGATCACCCACCAGAGCTGGAACACCGGCTGGCGAGTTGAGATCTGCTCGATCTTGTGGGCGACCCCGGCGAGGGTCTCGAGATTCTGCTCGATGCGCTCGCCGCGGATCCAGCCGACGAGTCCCACCTGATAGCGGCCGCGCAGCCGCCGCGCCCATTGCTCGATCGTGAGCGCCGGCTCGCCCGGGACAGTCGGCGTCGGCTGCGGTTGCTTGTCGGACTTGAGGTTGAGAAGGAGCAGCGTCCCTTCGGAGAGGAGCGAGTTCCCGCGCACGGCGCGCAGATCGTTCAGGAGCGGCAACAGCACGAGCGCGAGATCGCGGCCGCCGGCGAGCACGCGCTCGAGATAACTCGGCAGCTGCATCATGGCGCGCATCAGTGCATCGAGGCTCTCCGCCTGGCCCTTGCGCTCGCTATGGGTCTGGATGAGGTAGTGCGCGACGTGCTCCATCTCCTCGGCGAGGAGCGCGGCGCCGTAGATCTCGAGCACCCGCAGTACGCCCTGCACCTGGTGCAGGTCCTGCGTGCAGCGCTCGAGCAATTGCTCGTTGTCGGGCTGCTCGACGTAAGTCTCGAGCGCCGCGCGGGCGCCCGTGAGCGTCGCGTTGATCTCGCGACCGACGAGCTCGAATGTCTGGGAGGCGATCTCAGGCATGTTGCGACTCTCGCACCCCTCAGGAACCGCCGAGCGCCGAGATCTGCCGCACCTTGGCGGTGCTGAGCGGCGTGTCCTCGAGCCGCTTCACGAGCCCGCTCGAGCCCGCGCGCTCGGGCGCGGGGCTGCCGGGGAGCCTGAATCCCGAGGCCGAGCGGCGCAGCCCCGCGGAAAGCTCGGCGAGCTTCGCGATCGCAATCGAGGTCGCCTGGGTCGACTCCGCCGTCTGCGCGCTGATGTCCTTGAGAACCCCCATGTTGCGGGCGATCGTTTGCGCCGCCGAGGTCTGCTGGCGCGCGCTCGCAAAGATGTTCTGCACGAGGCTTGCGATCTGATTCGACACCTGTTCGATCTCTTCGAGCGCCGCCCCGGCATTCTCCGCGAGCAGTGCCCCGCCGACCACATCGGTCGTGCTGCGCTCCATCGACACCACCGCCTCATTGGTGTCGGTCTGGATCGTGCGCACCAGCACCTCGATCTGCTTGGTGGCGGTCGCGGCGCGCTCGGCGAGGCGCTGCACCTCATCGGCGACCACTGCGAACCCGCGTCCCGCCTCGCCCGCCATGGAGGACTGGATCGAGGCGTTGAGTGCGAGGATGTTGGTCTGTTCGGCGATGTCGTTGATGAGCTCGACGATGTTGCCGATCTCCTGCGAGCTCTCGCCGAGGCGCTTGATGCGCTTCGAGGTCTCCTGGATGGTCTCGCGGATCGCATTCATGCCGTCGATCGTGCGCCGCACGGCATCCCCGCCCTTGTGCGCCACCTCTACCGAGTGGCGCGCGACGTCCGCGGCGCGCTCGGCGTTGCCCGACACTTCCTCGACCGAGGAGGCCATGCTGGCCGCGTTCTCAGTCGCAGAGGCGATCTGCTTCGACTGCGCGCCGCTCGCCTTCGCGAGGTGCTGCGAGAGCGCCTGCGTCTGGCGGGTGGCGGAGTCGAGTTGGATCGCAGAGCCGTTGATGGTGGTGACGAGGCCGCGCAGCGCCTCCACCGCGTAGTTGATCGAGTCGGCGATCGCGCCGGTGATGTCTTCGGTGACGGTCGCCTGCACGGTGAGATCGCCATCGGCGAGACTCGAGAGCTCATCGAGGAGTCGCAGGATCGCCTGCTGATTGCGATCGCTCTCCTTGCGCTGCTCGTCGGCGGAGCGGCGCTGCCGGTCGGCCGTGCGCCGCAGGCGCAACGCGATCGTGAGAGCCGCGAGCAGGAATACGATGCCCGCCCCAAGAAGGATGAGCGGCAGCCACGCCATGAGGCCCGCCTCGGCCGCGGAGCCTGGGGCGCGCGCGGCGAGTGCGCGGGCATCCGCCGGAATCGCCCGCGCCGCGCTCTGCGCGGCGGGCAGGGCCGGTACCGCCGCCAGCGTGCGCTTCACCGCGGCACTCAGCTCCGCATGGAGGGAGTTGAGCGTCTTGAGATGCCCCTCGGCGTCAGAACCACTCACGCGCGGCAGACCGAGGAAGCTATTCCCCCCGGCGAACCCCGCGAGCACCTGCCCGAGGGAGTCGTTGTCCTCGCCGATGCGCGCGGCGCTCTTGAGCGGATCGGCCGTGCCCTGCACGAGGGCCGACATCGCGAGTGCGAGCTGCTCGGCACGCGATTGGAAGCGCTCGAGCGTGCCTGCGGCTGCGCCCTGGGGCGGCAGGGCCGCCTCCAGTGCCTCGGCTTCGGTCACGAGTTTGGGAACGAGGCTCTGCGTGTCGCGTCCGGCGTTGCCGATGTCGGTGAGTTGGTTGCGCGCGCTGAGCACTGCGGAGGCGTTGTTCATGAGGCGGGTGAAGCGGCCATCGCCCGCAAACGCCTCGGGCGCGCGCGCCGCGGCGTCATCGAGCTGCTTCTGGCTCTGCTGCAAGCGGGCGAGCGCATGAGGATCGCCCTGCGCGGCGCTCGGGGCATCGACGGCGAGCCCGAGGAGCGCGTCCGCAGGTGCCGTCCGTGCCGCACCGCCCACGCGCGTCTGCGCGAGATAGGAGACGACCGCACTGCCGATCAAAAGCGGCGCCGCCAGCACGAGGAGCGCCGCGAGGGCGGCGGGGACGCGCCCGAGGCCTGCCGCATCGCTCATGCCGCGGCCTCGGCGAACACGGGGCTCTCGAGGATCGCACGCAGCGAGAGCACCGGCCACTGCTCGTTCGCGCGGCGGAAAGCGCCCGCCAGATAGCGCTCCGAGCGCGCCACCGTCGGCGGCGCATCGCCCGAGAACTCGGCCTCGGCAAAGCGGCGAAAGCCGAGCACCTCATCGACGAGCAGCCCGGCGGGAATCTCGCGGTGATTGGCGACGATGATGCGAGTGTTGCGGGTAATCGGCGTCACTCCACTGCCGAGGAAGTGCCGCAAGTCGATGATCGGCAGGAGCTGGCCGCGCACGTTGGCGAGGCCCTTGATCCAATTCTTGGCGCCCGGAACCCGCGTGGTGCTCGGTGGCACGCCGAGCACCTCGCGCGTTTCCTCGCGCGCGATGAGATACAGATCCCCCGCCATGCGCAGCGCCACACCCACCCACTCGCGTCCCGCGGCCGCTTCCTGACTGACGTGCGCGGAGACCGCGCGGCCACGCCGCTCGAGCTCCGCGAGCAGCTCGAACGGCCGATCCCGCAGTGACTTGAGGTCGATTTCCGCCGCGCTGGACGAGTCGCTCATTGTTTTCGATGCGCCTCTATCAAGAGCATGCGCGCGGTGTCCGTCACGCCGATAGTGTCGCCTGCGCCTTGGCGACCAGCTGATCCGGAGAGACCGGCTTCACCATGTAGTCGACCGCTCCCTGACGCAAGCCCCAGATGCGATCCGTCTCCTGACCCTTGGACGTCACCATGATGATCGGAATCGCACTCGTACGCGGGTCGTTCGCGAGAGCGCGCGTCGCCTGATAACCATTCATCCCCGGCATGACGATGTCCATGAAGATCAGATCGGGATTCATCTCGCGCGCGAGCCGCACGCCCTCGGCCCCATCCGCGGCCGCCGCGGTCTTGAAACCGTGCTTCTCGAGCGCCTTCTTCATCACGTGCAGCTCGGTCGGGGAATCGTCAACGATCAAGATCAGGGCCATGGCCGTCATCTCCCCCCGATATGCGTCTCGATCGCCGAGAGGAGTTCATCCTTGGTGAACGGCTTGGTGAGGTAGTGTTCGGAGCCGACGATCCGGCCGCGCGCGCGATCGAACAGTCCATCCTTGGAAGACAACATGATCACGGGTATGGAACGAAACACCTTGTTGTGCTTGATGAGCCAACAGGTCTGATAACCATCGAGCCGCGGCATCATGATATCGACGAACACGATGTCGGGCTGATGGTCGGCGACTTTCGCGAGGGCATCGAAGCCATCGATCGCCGTGAAGACTTCGCAACCCTCCTTGGCGAGGAGTGTCTCGGCCGTGCGGCGGATGGTCTTGCTGTCGTCGATGACGAGAACCTTAAGACCCTGGAGCTTCGAGTTGCTGCCGGTCACGGTCGGGCGACTCCTTCCTAAATGGTCGAGCGTCGGCCCACCCCCGACTCGAGCGTGGGCGGGCCCAAACCCCCGCGAAACCAGGTTGCAAACCGGTAACGGCGCGCACCCTCCAAACAAGGCCGTTTAGTTTCGCGGGCCCCCTAGCCCGGGGCAAGCGCATGGCGGGTTTTAACATATCGGTATACCCCCTGCTATGCCATGCACGTCACGTTTTTCGAACTTCGGCCGCGCCCCGAGCGGCGCGTGTACAGCGGGGCAGACATATTCGCGCCGGCCTGAGCATAATCAGCCCCTCGGCAGCCATCGAAGGACCGGATGACCCTCAAGCGACTCGGCGTGGTGATGGACCCGATCGGGGCCATCAACTATGCGAAGGACTCGACGCTCGCGATGCTGCTCGCCGCCGCGGAGCACGGTTTCGCACTCTCCTACCTCGAACAGGGCGACCTCGCATTGCGAGATGGCGTGGCGCTCGGGCGGATGCGTCCGCTCAGCGTCAAAGCCGACCCCAAGGGCTGGTTCACGCTCGGCGCAGCGCGCACCGAGCCCCTCTCCGAGCTCGACTGTCTCCTCATGCGCAAGGACCCGCCCTTCGATACCGAGTACATCTACACGACCTACATCCTCGAGCGTGCCGAAACCGCGGGCGTCCTGGTCGTCAACCGCCCGCAGGGCCTGCGGGACATGAACGAGA
>DASPTE010000032.1:0-32597 GCA_035623585.1 Steroidobacteraceae bacterium
CGGAACTTCCCGGGAACGACCGGCCGTACGCGGTATACCTGCCAGGCTACGCCGCCGTCGCCTGGTACCACCACATGCTCCCCAATCAACCTGCGGCGCTCGAGCCCTTTCTCAGCGAGGCGCGCGGCTTCGCGCTCGGGCCCTTCGCGCTGGCGCTACTCAAGGGCGATGCGCTCGGCGATGCCGAAAAGCAGGCCGTGGCGCAGAAGATGCACGAATACACGGGCTTGTCAGTCGAGTACCTGCTGGCAGCCAACCTGCGGGTGTCCGAGATCGCCTTCGCGCATGAGCTCCTCAAGGCGCAGGGCAAGACGATCGGGCGCCTTGACGGACGCTTCACCGGGCCCACTTGGGATCCGCTCGCCAAGGAGACCGACTACGACCCGGAGTACTCGGCCATCAGCGCGGCTTTTGCCGCCGCGTTCCTCGATTACTATCACGGCGAGCTCAAGTTCGGACAGGGCCGCACCTACCGGACCACAAACTTCGACATCGGCGAACACTGGAAGTGGACCCACAAGACCAACCGCGGCGAGCAGGCGATTGTCAATTCCGGTTTTGATCTCGCCGAGGTGCTCGTCAAGGACGCCAACCTGCGCGTGCTCGTGCTCAACGGTTACTACGATCTCGCTACGCCGTTCTCGGTAACGGAGTACATGATGGCGCACCTCGGGCTCCCGCCTGGTTTGGGCCAGCGCATCGAGATGAAGTACTACGAGGCAGGACACATGATGTACGTGAATCCACCCTCGATCGCGAGGATGAAGCGCGACCTCGATCGGTTCATCGAGACGACCGCGCGGCCGTGAGCGGCCGGACGCGGGGCGCGGGGGGAGGCGGCCGCTGATGTCCTCGGCCGATGCGGTCTGCGCATTGGCGCTCGTATTCGTCGCGGGCATGGTCTGGCTGCGCACGCGTCTGCAGTACGCACGTGGCTCGCGGGGTGCGCTCTCGCTCACGCGCGCGGGCAGCGCCTACTTTGCCGCGCTGCTGCTGCTTCTTGGCGTGGGCTGGTTCGCCTCTCCGGCGCTCGCGCGCCATCTCACCTCTTCGATGCCACTCTCGCCCACGCTCACGCGCATCGCGTGGTTTCTCGGCGCCTACTATCTTTTTATCCCGGTCCATCGCGTGCTTCGAGCTCAGGGGTTGGAAGTCTTGCGTGCGCCGCCCGAGGAGCCGACGGCCCCCTAGCGCGAGATATCTGCGAGAGCCTCGGACGCTTGGGCGCTCGACTCGTCAGTGAAGCGTTGCGGGCGCAGATGCGGCGACTGTTGCATGACGCGCCGCTTGGCGGCGGGCGGTGCGCTGCGCGCCGCATGGCAAAGGGAGTCGGAGCGTAGAAATTTTCATCTCTGTGAATGCGCAGCCGAACGAGGCTGCGGTACTCTCTATATAAGAGAGGAACGCGCCCCGCCCTCTGCCCATCAACCGAAAAGGGAGCCTATGGCCGTCAAATTGACCGTGAATGGTGAAGCCCGCGAGCTCGATCTCGATCCGCAGGTGCCGCTGCTTTGGGCGGTGCGCGATCATCTGCAGCTCACGGGCACGAAGTTTGGTTGCGGCAAGGCACTTTGTGGCGCCTGCACGGTGCACCTCGAGGGTGTGGCGGTGCGCTCGTGCATCACGCCGCTCGCGGCGGTCGAAGGCCGGAGCGTGACCACCATCGAGGGACTTGCGACGCCCGCTGGCCGCGCGGTGCAGGAGGCTTGGGTGGCGCTCGATGTCCCGCAGTGCGGTTACTGCCAGAGCGGGCAGGTGATGTCGGCTGCATCGCTCCTCGCCACAAATCCGAAGCCGACCGATGGCGACATCGATGCGGCGATGGCCGGCAACATCTGCCGCTGCTGCACCTACGTGCGTATCCGCGCCGCCATTCATCAGGCGGCTGCCACCCTCGGCAGCGCCGCGCCCGCCTGAGCGGCGCTGAGCGTTCAGAGTCCCGACCCGACGCCTTTCAAGGACCGCACCATGTACTTCCGCCTCATCGCAGATGCCGCCGCGCTGGCAGTGCCGGCCTCCGAGCTCACACGCCGCGAGTTCATCAAGTTCACCACTCTCGCCGGTTCGGGTCTCACGCTCGGCCTCCTCCTCCCCGGTTGCGGCAAAGGAGCGGGCGGAGGTGGCACGACGGGGGCCGCCGGACAGCCGCTCGCGATGCCGTTCGTGCGCATCGCACCCGACAACACGGTCACCGTGATCTCAAAACACCTCGAGGCCGGGCAGGGGGTCTGGACCGGACTTCCGGCCATCGTTGCCGAGGAGCTCGATGCCGCCTGGGAGCAGATGCGTGTCGAAAGCGCCCCGGCCAAAGTGCCGACCTACGGCAACCTAGCGCTCGACCCGAAGGGCAGCGTCCAGCTGACGGGAGGTTCGACCGCCGTCGCCAACTCCTGGGAACAGCTGCGCCGCGCGGGAGCGACGGCGCGCGCGATGCTGGTGGCGGCGGCCGCCAAGCAGTGGAGCGTGGCCGCCACCGAAATCACGGTGAGTGAGGGCGTTGTCGCTCATCAGGGCCGGGGCCTCAAAGCGAGCTTCGGTGAGCTCGCCGGCGCTGCCGCAACTATTCCGGTGCCAGCCAACGTCGCGCTTAAGGATCCCGCCACCTTCCGCATCGTCGGTCGCGAGAAGCTGCCCCGGCTCGATTCGCGTGCGAAATCGAGCGGCAAGCAGCAGTTCGCGATCGACGTCATGCTGCCCGGAATGATGACCGCGGTCGTGATGCGGCCGCCGCGCTTTGGGGGCAAGGTGGCCCAGATCGATGCCGACAAGGCGAAGGCGGTCCCCGGTGTGGTCGATGTCGTGCAGATTCCGCGCGGTGTCGCCGTGGTCGCGAGCGATATGTGGTCGGCCAAGAAGGGGCGCGAGGCGCTCAGTGTGACTTGGGATGACTCGCTCGCGGAGAAGCGCAGCACGGCGGATCTTCTCAAGGAGTATCGTGCGCTCGCTCGCGCCGCGCAGGCGCCCACGGCGCACGCCCACGGAGATGTCGATACGGCGCTCGCGCACGCCGTGAAGCGCGTGGAGGGTGAATTCGAGTTTCCGTATCTCGCGCACGCCACCATGGAACCACTCACCGCGGTCTGTCGGCTCGGCGCTGATCAGTGCGAGATCTGGGCCGGCTGTCAGTTTCAGACCGGGGACCAGGCGACCGCGGCGGCCATCACCGGGCTTAAGCCCGAGCAGGTGACGATCAACACGCTCGCCGCCGGCGGCACCTTCGGACGGCGCGCGACGCCCACCTCGGACTACATCTCAGAAGTCGTTTCCATCGCCAAGGCGACGGGTGGGAAATATCCCGTGCGACTCATCTGGACGCGCGAGGATGACATCACCGGCGGCCGCTATCGGCCAATGAAGTATCACCGCATCAGCGCCGGGATCGGCAGGGACGGGAAGGTCGCTTACCGGCAACGCGTCGTCGGTCAGTCGATCATGGCTGGCACCCCGTTCGAGGCGGCGTTCATGAAAAACGGCATCGACCCGACGGCGGTCGAAGGTCACGCGGGCGATCAGTACGACTTCGCTCACGTACACGTGAGCTGGTCGCGAGCCGATGTCGGTGTGCCGGTGCTCTGGTGGCGTTCGGTCGGCCACACGCACATGGCGTTTTCCAAGGAAGTGATGGTCGATGAGCTCGCCCGCGCAGCCGGCGTCGATCCGGTCGCATTCCGCCTCTCGTCCCTTGCCAATCACCCGCGGCACGTCGGCGTGCTCAAGCTCGCCGCCGAAAAGGCCGGCTGGGACCAGCCCTTCTCGAAGAAGGGCGGTCGGGGGAGGGGCGTGGCGGTGCACGAGTCCTTCGGCTCGGTGGTGGCGCAGGTGGCGGAAGTCACCGTGGACGGAGACAAGCTCAGCGTCGATCGCGTCGTGTGCGCCGTCGATTGCGGCATCGCCGTGACGCCCGATGTCGTCAAAGCGCAGATGCAAAGCGGCATCGGCTACGGACTATCGGCGGCGCTCTACGGGAAGGTCACGCTCACCGGCGGACACGTCGATCAGAATAACTTCGACGGCTATCGGGTACTGCGCATCAATGAGATGCCGCGCGTCGTCGAGGTCTACATCGTGCCTTCGACGAATCCGCCCTCGGGCGTCGGGGAGCCGGGCACGCCGCCGATCGCCCCCGCGGTCGCCAACGCGGTGCGCGCGGCAAGCGGCATCCGCCTGCGCACGCTGCCCTTTGATCTCACCGCTGCGCGACGAGCGCCGGCCTGACGCTCCTCTAAACGGCGGCGAAGCTGCGGTTGTCTTCGCTCCACTGCGGTGCGCTCGCGAGCGCGCCCGGGACTTCTTCGGCGGTAGCGACGACCTGCCACATCTGAAGATGCCGCGGGTCCATGAAGTGCTCCTCCACGGCGCGCGCGAGCAGCTCGAGCAGCGGGTTGAAAAACCCCCGCGTGTTGACCATCACGATCGGGTTCAGGTAGAGCCCGAGCCGCTTGAGCGTGATCGCTTCGAGCAACTCCTCGAGCGTCCCCGAGCCGCCGGGCAGCGCGATGGCGGCCTGACTGAGGGTCAGCATCATGTGCTTGCGCGCGCGCAGATCCTCGACGAGCTTCAGATCGGTGAGTCCCTTGTGGCCCCATTCGAGCGTCGCCATGAAGCGCGGCAGGATGCCGATCACCTGCCCGCCTTTGCTCAAAGCGCCGTCGGCGAGCGCGCCCATCGAGCCACCCGCTCCGCCCCCGTAGATGATACCGACGCCCGCGGTTGCGAGAATTTCGCCGAGTCGATGCGCAGCGGCCCGATAGTCTTCGTGGGCGATGCGGCTTGAGGCGCAGTACACGCACACCGCTCGCTCGAGGGGCAGTCCGGCCGGCAGCGTCATCGAGCGCGAGGAGGTGTCTCCTGTCATGGTGCGTATTATAGGGGCGCGTCTCTTGCACCCGCGCGCTGCTTGGCGCGTTCATAAGTAGCTCACACGATTCGGATACGCTTCGCACGGCGCGCTGATCTCTCAGTGAGAGAGCGAACGAACGGCGGCACAATTCGGCCATCAAGAAGCTGCCGCACTCGCAAGTGCGGCGGGCGAGCCGCCGCAAAGCGCAACGCGCAGACCGCCCGCGTATCGGTCTTTCACGCTCGACTCGTCTTCACATGCGCCAAAGCCTTGCCCTGCGCCCATCCGCGCCGCCTCGTGCCTCAAAGCCGATCCCGTTGCACCAAAATGTTGCGGCCGCCCGACAAGCTGCTGCATGCACTGCGAAATTCCCGCACGCCCTTTTCTGCTGCGAAAGTGCCGTGTCGGCTCCGTACATGGCTGTGCTTTGATCGATCGTGGTAGATTTGTGACATGGGTGGGGGAAGCGGCGCATCGCAGCCAGTGGGATCTGTCGACGTCGCGCTCGCGCATGCCGTGAGGCTTCTCGAGCGTGAGCCGCGCCTTGCCGCCGAACAGGCGAGCGAGATCCTCAAGGCGGTGCCCGGCCACGCGAATGCAACGCTCCTGCTCGGCATCGCGCACCGCTTGAGCGGGAATGCTGCGGACTCGCTCGGGGTGCTCGCGCCGTTCGCTGCCGCTCAGAGCCGCTCCGCGGCGGCACAGTGCGAGCTGGGGCTGACGCTCGGGGCACTCGGGCGCGGTGAAGAGGCGGTTGCGGCGCTCCGGCGCGCGCTGCAGTTGAACGCCGAGCTGCCCGACGCTTGGCGCGCGCTCGCCGATCACCTGGGAGCGATGGGAGACGAGGCGGGCGCCGATGCCGCGCGCGCCCGCTTCCTCAAGGCCTCGACGCGCGATCCGCGTCTCTTCGCTGCGGCCGCGGCGCTCAGTGAGAACCGCATTCCGGAAGCGGAGCTCTTGCTGCGGCGGCACCTCCTCGAGCATCCCACCGACATCGCCGCGATCCGCATGTTTGCCGAGGTTGCGGTGCGCGTCGGGCGCCTGCGGGATGCGGAAAACCTGCTCAGCCGCTGCCTCGAGCTCGCGCCCGCCTTTCACGGCGCGCGCCACAACTACGCGGTCGTGCTCTTTCGGCTCGCGAAGTTGAGCGAGGCGCTGCCGCAGGTCGAAAAGCTGCTCGCCATCGAGCCCGGCAATCCCAACTTCCACGCTCTCAACGCTGCGATCCTCGCCGGAATCGGTGAATATGAGCGTGCGACCCGCATCTACACCGCAGTGCTCGAGCAGTATCCGAACCAGCCCAAGATCTGGCTCAGCTTCGGACATGCGCTGAAGACCGCGGGGCGGACCGCGGAAGGCATCCGCGCTTACCGGCGCACGATCGAGCTCGACCCGCAGTGCGGCGAGGCGTACTGGAGCCTCGCGAATTTGAAGACCTTCCGCTTCACGCCGGCGGAAATCGCCCGCATGCAGCAGGAGCTGGCGCGTCCCGACCTCAAGGGCGAGGAGCGGTTCCAGTTCCATTTCGCCCTCGGCAAGGCGCTCGAGGACGACGCCGACTACGCCGCGGCCTTCGCTCACTACCAGGAGGGGAACGCGCTGCGGCGTGCGCAGATTCACTACGACGGCGCTGCGAACCGAGCGCTCACCGAGCGCACGCAGAGAGTCTTCAGCCGCGATTTTTTCGCAGCCCGCGCCGGGGGCGGCGCGAACGCGCCGGATCCGATTTTTATCGTCGGGCTGCCGCGCGCCGGCTCGACGCTCATCGAGCAGATCCTCGCGAGCCACTCGCTCATCGAGGGCACGATGGAGCTGCCGGATCTGCCCATCGTTGCTCACAACCTTCCGGGAGTGCAGCGCGCCGAACCCTCCACTCCCTATCCCGAGAATCTCGCCGCCCTGAGCGCGCGGGATTTCACCGCGCTCGGCGAGGAATACCTCAGGCGCACCCGGATTCATCGCAAGCGCGGCACGCCGTTCTTCATCGACAAGATGCCGAATAACTTCGCGCAGGTCGGGCTCATTCATCTCATCCTGCCGAACGCGAAGATCATCGATGCGCGGCGCCACCCGCTCGGGTGTTGTGTCTCGGCGTTCAAGCAGCACTTCGCGCGCGGCCAGAACTTCAGCTACGAGCTCGCGGAGCTCGGTGCGTACTACCGCGATTACGTCGAGCTCATGGCGCATTTCGATTCTGTTCTGCCCGGCCGAGTGCACCGCGTGCTTTACGAGCGCCTGATCGGGGACCCGGAAGCGGAGGTGCGGCGCCTGCTCGAGTATTGCGGCCTCGAGTTCGAGCCCGCCTGCCTGCGCTTCTACGAGAACGAGCGCGCGGTGCGCACGGCGAGCTCCGAGCAGGTGCGTACGCCGCTCTTCCGCGACGGTCTCGAGCAGTGGCGCCACTACGAGAGGTGGCTCGCACCGCTCCAGGCATCGCTCGGAGGCGTCCTCAGCGCGTATCCCGATATTCCCGATTTCACCAGGGAAAGAAACTGACCCGAACAACATCTGCGACTTAAGGGGAAGGTCATGCAGCGCAGTCGAGTAAGAAAGCTCAAAAGAGCCGGCACACCCGCTCCGACGCTATCCGCACACGTACTGCTCAAGCGGGCGCCTATCGCCGCGGCAGTCTTCGCCGCGATCCCGCCCCTCTATGCTGCTGATGAGAGCGGCGAACTCGAGCAGGTGGTCGTCACCGCCGAAAAGCGCACCGAAAATCTTCAGGACGTGCCGATCAGCATCACCGCGCTCGACACCAAGAGCCTCGAGCAGCTGCACATCGAGGACTTCAACGACTACGTAAAGTACCTGCCGAGCGTTTCGTTCCAGGCATCATCCGCGGGCGGCGGCGCTTCGGGGCCGGGGTTCACCCGTATCTTCATGCGTGGCGTGTCGAGTGGCGACAACGGCAATCACTCGGGGCCGCTGCCCACCGTCGGCGTCTATCTCGACGAGCAGCCGATCACCACGATCCAGGGGCCAGTCGATCTGCACGTCTACGACGTCGAGCGCATCGAAGCGCTCGCCGGCCCCCAGGGCACGCTCTACGGCGCGAGTTCCCTTGCCGGCACCGTGCGCATCATCACCAACAAGCCCGACCCGTCGGCCTTCAAAGCCGGCTACGACCTGGAACTCATGACGACGAAGGGCCAGCCGGGTTTTATCGCCGAAGGCTTCGTGAATATCCCGCTCTCGCCGAGCGCCGCCATCCGCATCGTCGGATGGAGCGAGCACGATGGCGGCTACATCAACAACGTGCCCGGAACCTTCACCTACGCGAGCTCGGGGAATCTCTGCATCGGCAACAATCCACCCCCGGCCGGCTGCCAGCCGACGCTCGTATCGCCGAAAAACGACTTCAACTCGCTTGACCTCTACGGCGCGCGCATGGCCCTCAAGGTCAATCTCAATGACAACTGGACCATCACCCCGACGCTCATGGGGCAGGAAGACCGCTCGGGCGGCATGTTTGCCTATGACCCGGCGGTGGGCAACTTCGACACCACGCGCTTCTATCCCGACACCATCAAGGACAAGTGGTACCAGATCGGGCTCACCGTGCAGGGCAAGATCGGCAACCTCGAGCTGACCTACGCGGGCGCTTTCCTCCATCGCAACGACTACACCTCCGCGGACTACGCTGACTACACGCTCTACTACGACAAGGTGTACGGCTCGGGGGTGTGCTTTTTCCAGGGCGCGAATCAGCCCAACGGCACCAACGTTTGCAACGCCGCCGGCCCCTTCTACAACCCCACCCAGTACATCCTCGCCTCCGACGGTTACACGAAAAACAGCCAGGAGCTGCGCATCGCGACGCCCAAGGAAAGCTCGGTGCGCTTTGTCGGTGGGCTGTACTACGAGCGCCAGCAGCACGACATCAAGCAGGACTACGTCATCGACGACCTGCCGACATATAACTCGGTGACCGGCTGGGGGCAGACACTCTGGCTCACGCTCCAGGAGCGCGTCGATCGCGACTACGCGATCTTCGGCGAGCTCAGCTGGGACATCGTGAAGACTCTCACGTTCACCGTCGGCGACCGGTTCTTCAAGTACGACAACTCACTCACCGGGTTCTACGGCTTCGGATTGAACAACCCCATATACAACTCCGCGACCGGCGAGCAAAGCTGCTTCCTCGGCCCGATCGTCGCCGGCACGCCCTGCACCGACCTCGCGAACTCAGTGTCGGCCACGAGCAATATCCCCAAGTTCAATCTGACCTACCGCATCGGTGACGATGCGTTGGTTTACGCAACCTACTCGAAGGGATACCGACCGGGCGGCATCAACCGCCGGACTCAGGCGCCGCCACTGCCACCGCTTGCGACCTACGCGCCGGACTACCTGCAGAATTATGAAATCGGCTTCAAGACGAGCTGGTTCCATAATCACCTGCGTTTCAACGGGGCGTTCTTCTGGGATAACTGGGACAACTTCCAGTTCTCATTCCTTGGCCAAAACTCGTTCACGATCGTGCGCAACGCCACGGGAGCCGCGGCGCGCATCAAGGGCGTCGAGTTGCAGCTCGACTGGGCGCCCGTCCAGGGGCTTGCGATCAATGCAGGCGTGACGGGGCTTCAGGCCGTGATGGCGAACGATTTTTGCGTGACCACCGATAGCAACGGCGTGCCACTGCCCCTCACGACCTGCCCGCTGCAAAACGCCGTGCCGGCCGGAACCCTTCTGCCATCGGTGCCGAAGTGGAAAGGGGATCTGACGATCCGCTACAGCTGGCCGATGGGCGATTACACCGGTCATGTCCAGCTGAGCGGCGATTACGTGACGCAGGAGACGCAGGCGCTGCCACCGGCCTGGGCGACACTCCTCGGCAACACGCCCGCGTACGGGCTCGTCGACTTCTCGGGCGGTATCGACCACAGCAACTTCTTTGCGAATCTGGTCGTCTCGAATCTCTTTAACAAGGAAGCGCAGTACTACCGATACTCCGAGTGTCCGACATATTCCCCGTTCATTACGGGCACTCCGACCACGCTCGGCGCACCGCTCTGCGGACAACGTCCGCACGTCGGTGTGGCTACGCCTATAACGGTGGGAGTGCAGTTCGGACAGCGCTTCTGATATGGCCTGTGGGGTCAAGCGCGGGCAGCATAGATTCTCGCGCTGAGGCGAGGGAGGATGAAGCGGGCGACACCGAAGGAGTAACGCGACGTACACGGCGGTGGTGCTGCGACGGTGGATCATTCTGATATCCGCGGGTTGGCTACCGCATTTCATCTTTCCGGTCGCGGGGCTGCCTCGCTCTAGGGAGACAGACCTCTCCCTCTTCCTTTGTGCTTCAATGCCTGACTCCGGGCCGGTAGTCAGGCCATGATGTCTAGGGCGGTTGTGCCAGGGGACGACCGGCCCGCCTCCTTTTCGGGGCGCATCGTATGTGCGATGCCGCCGATCGGCGATTGCCCTCTGTCGCCTGCGGGCCCTAGAATTCGCTGAAGCCCGCGGGTGTAGTTCAATGGTAGAACTGCAGCTTCCCAAGCTGCTAACGTGGGTTCGATTCCCATCACCCGCTCCATCTCGTTCGGCTTTTGGCCACCGCGGCTCGGGGTTAGCCAGGCATCTGCACGCAGAGTCGTGCTTGCGTAGCCCTCAGTTGCGCGAATCCCGGCGGCATCCGCTCATTGCAAGTTCCGGTAGCGGCCACGAGCGGGCATTCGACCTGGCCGCGAAAATTTCTCCACACCGGTCATTGGCGTGGGTCGTCTGGGCGAGGTCTAGCGAAATCCTAAGACTCGGAGCGCGCTTGCGGATCCGTCGCAGTCGTAGGAGGTCACGCTGCTGAACTCGCACAAACGAGACATAGTCGACCGAACGTTCAGAAGAAATAGCCTGCGATCTTTACTCGACTGGTCGCGCGCCCGATCGTTGAACCAACGGCGTGGTTTATCGTCAATTGATTGCAACTCATTCCAACAACAAGGCAAAGGCGATCGTATGAGAACGAAAAGCGGTCTACCGGCTGTCTACAAAGCGTTGCGCATGCAGAGGGTACGAAGACTCCCGCGAATGGCATGGCTCGCTTGCGCGGCGGCTGCCTCGTTGTTTCCCATGGTTGAGGCGGCAAATGCCCAGTCCGATTCGGCGCCCGCGATCGGAGAGGACCAGCGGATGTTGCCCTACATCGAGATAGGTCAGCTGGTCGACATCGGTGGCCGGCGTATTAACCTGAACTGCACGGGCGCCGGCGGCCCGACGGTCATTCTGATGGCTGGTATCTTCAGCTGGTCGCTGGTCTGGTACAAAACGCAGCCTGTGATTGCGCAAAAAACACGCGTCTGCGCCTTCGACCGAGCCGGCTACGGCTTCAGTGATCCGGGGCCCCGGCCGCAGATCCTCGCCGACGTGGTGGACGACCTGCATGCGGCGCTCAACGCCGGCGCCATACCGGGACCGTATGTGCTGGTGGGACACTCTTTGGGCGGCATCGAGGCGCGCCTCTTCGTGCAACGCTGGCCTACGGAGGTCGTCGGCATGGTCATCGTCGATACCAGTCCAGCCGGAGAGGGGCTCATTGACGAGAATCAGCCGGGTTTCGACGAGGTGAGCGGGAGAGAAAACTACGCGGCCAATATGCTGTACTGCGCCCTCTCGGTGGCGAAAGGCCCCCTCGAACCGTCCAACCCCGATTACGAGGAATGCACGTCGGCGTCCGCGTTGCCAACCGACACGCCGACCGCGCTCAGAAAGAACTGGTCTCAGTTCTTCACCGCCTACTATCTTGCCGACAAGGTCTCTCTCATGTCGTCGGTTTATACACACCGGTACGATAGCGTCGATCACCAGCGCCTTGGCGCAATGCCGCTTGTCGTGCTCTCGGCGGAATACTCATGGGGGAAAAGCGGCACCGCCGAAGGCATCTGGTACAAACGAACCTACTCGAAGACCTGGATCGGTCTACATGAGGCCCTGGCGCACCTCTCCTCGCGCGGTGTACACCGGATCATCAAGGGATCAGGTCACACGATTCAGTTGGAAAAGCCGCAGGCAGTCATCGACGCCGTGGACGAAGTGCTCCGCCAACTCCACACCCGCGCGAAGCCTTGAGACTATGTGCGCTGGTCATCCTGGAAGCAGCCATTGCTGACTGGCGGGTAGGGGGGTCAACGCGCCCATCGCTTCAACCGGACTGCGTCGCGGTTTACTGGTGATTCGAAGTCGCGTCTTCTGCTTGCTGTTGCTGGCAGAAGGGGCGCGCTTTGTGCCTTGGGCCCGTGATAGGCAGCTCCTCCTGGGGGGGAGTAACATAGACCAACTCCCGCGAGCAGCAGGGAACCGAGATGCGTGCTTCTGCCGGATTTGTGGTCTGCCTGGCCGTTGCCGCCGTCGCTGCAGTTACAGCTCGATCGAGCGAACCATCACCGACGTACTTACGCGGCTATTACAAGTTAGATGAACATTTTTTGGTCTGGCAGCCTGGCGACAGTTCGCCGTGGTACGTCGTGATGGACGCACCCTGGGCCGATCCGTTGCTAGTCAAATGGGGTTACGCACCCGTCATGCACAACGCGCAGAACTACTACTGCGTGATCGACCACGTTCCACCAATTGGCTCGCACATCCCAATGTGGATGTTCGCGTGTGGAGACCCTGAAACGGTGGAACATATCTACCACAACCACCTCATACCCTTTGGGCTCTCGGACCGAGGGCCCTACTAGGCGCGGGTCCCGCAGAAGTGGGTGTCGGCTAGGAAGGCGGAGCTCGCATCGGCCTGAGAGCTTTGTCGCTCGAGAGAGTGACTGCTTTGGAGCCGGCTGACCGTCTCAGAAGCGTCGCGAGCCGTCGGATGACCAACTGGCTCAATGCGGCCACGGGCGGGCAGTGAAGTTGGTCCCGTAATTTTCCCGAAAGCCGCCAGACAGAGTCAGTCCACACCGGCAGCGGTCGGTGCGCCGTTGAGTCGGTAGACCGTACCGCCCTTCATGACGAAGCTCACGTGCTCCAGCGCATCTGGTGCATTGAGCAAATCTCCGGTGATCGCGATGATGTCCGCCAAGTAGCCAGGTCGAAGCGAGCCGACCCGATCGGCGGTGCCGAGCAGCGCAGCGGCATCCCGGGTAGCTGCAAATAGTGCATCGATCGGCTTCATTCCGTTCTCTACTAAGAGCCGGAATTCCCTTGCGTGGTCACCCTCTCCAAGATCGGTTCCATATGCAATTCTCACCCCTGACTCGATTGCGATCGGGAGATTCTTCTTCGGTAGGAGATCGTTCGCGAGTTCCTTCGGGGCTGTGCCAGGTGTCAGGAGCTCGGGGTGCTCGCGAGCCACTGTGTAGAACACATCGTACACGCTCAATGTCGGCACAAGATATGTCCCATGCGCCCTCATCAACGCGAACGTTTGCTTAGTGGCGAATGAGCCATGCTCGACGGAGTCGACACCTGCTCGCACCGCATTCTCGATCGCTGTGGCCGGATAGAGATGTGCCGCCACCTTCATTCCGAGGGCATGTGCCGTCTCGACTGCGACCCTCATTTCATCATTCGTCATCAACTGCTGCCGCGGGTCATCACCGGTGGAGGCAATCCCGCCGGAGGGCATCAACTTGATTAGATCGGCGCCGCGGCGCTGGTGCTCGCGCACGCGGGCTCGCGCCTCATCCGCAGAGTTCACGATGCCGTTGTCCCAACCAGGGTGAATGAGCTTGGGATCCAAGCCACTGCGCGGATCGCCGTGACCCGCCGTTGGACCCAGTGGCTCAAGCGAAACTAGCAGGCGCGGCCCAGGGATCTTGCCAGCATTGATAGCGTTGCGCAGAGCTACGGTCTCGTCCCCGCCACCTACATCGCGGGCACTGGTAAAACCCTGTTGCAGGATTCGTCGCGCAAACACAGCGCCGTCGAAGGCGCGGTCGATATCCGAGTGCGTCAGCCGATATTCCGTTGCATTCGTTCGGCTCGGCAGCAGCGCCGATACGTGAACATGGCAATCGATAAGCCCCGGCAATACCGTCGCGCCAGAAAGGTCGATGACATCCGCGCCGGCCGGTGATATGAACCCTGGCTCGATCGAGACGATCTTGTCATCGCGAATCAGAACGGACACATTTCGGCGCTCGGTGTCCGCAATTCCGTCGAACAACGTTCCAGCGTGGAGAACGACGTCCTTGGCGAAGGTCACGCTCGCTGCAAGCGCGGCAGCAATTGCCACCGCGCTGCACGCCAGAGGCGAGTGGGTCAAAGTGCGATCTCCGAGTTGGGCGCGTCGGGCCCGAAGTGCGCTTGAGTATACTAGCCGAAGAGCGGTTTCCGGCGAACCGGGGGAATTCGTCTCCAACATTGGAGTTGTCGACCGAAAACCGCTTGATCCCAGGTTCAAATAAAGTTGCCCGCCGAATGTCGCTTAACCTGATCTTGAACGTCCGCTAAGGAGCGCACGGTTCTGTCTCTGAAGGGTCGGTCAACGCCCATCTCCGGTTGGCCACACTCGCCTCGCTCAACACCAAAAGAGCGGAGGCAGGTTATGGAGCGCTGCAAGCGGATGCAGCACGAAGGCAGGCAAAGGCAACGTTACGCTGTAGGGGATGATGGCATGCGCCTTCATTTGAACACCTCGACCGAAGGGTACGGCTCAGCTGACTGAGGGCTAAAGCGGTTCTGGGAACGCGCTGCACGAGTTCAGCCGCGCTTGCCAGCGGTGCGACCTTGAACGTCCGCTCTATTGCTCTTGAGTGGCAGGTATCGCGTGATCGACCGGCTCCATCGCTGTTTCTTCTCGCGATGTTTGTATGGCCCCGGCCCGTGTTTTAGCCAAGAAGGGACAGGGATGATCTTCGCGGATCACCCCTGTCGCTGCTCGTACGTCGGTTAC
This sequence comes from Steroidobacteraceae bacterium, assembly GCA_035623585.1. Lineage (GTDB taxonomy): Bacteria > Pseudomonadota > Gammaproteobacteria > Steroidobacterales > Steroidobacteraceae > 13-2-20CM-66-19. Next base: position 14,673 of record DASPTE010000032.1, read on the forward strand.
TTGAGAATCATCTCTCGAACGAGCTGACTTCCAAGTTGCTTTCGCAGCTTCTCGCGATCAGCAGAAGCCGAAGCCGCTCTGGGCAGAGAGCCGAATAGTTCCTTGATCACCGGGTCGGTGCTTGCCTGCAGAGTATCCAATGCCGCCATGTTCTTGTACGTCACGGTGATGATTACGTCCGCATCATTCGCATCGCGAGGCAGCGCCTGATAAACAGCGTAGCCCGTGACGGCTCCCTTCTTCTTGAGTTCGTCCATGAGTTTTTTATAGGTGTTATCGAGATACCGCACGTATTCGTCAAACATCCCAGGCTCGGTACGAACGAAGGACACAATCGTGACGGGTCCCTGAGTATAGGCGTGGTCTTCCTGTGCACGCGTTACCGAAGCGCCGACGGCGAGAATTGTTCCGACGAGTAGCAAAACAGACTTCTTCATGATTCTCCCCCGAGTGGAAGCCGCTGAAACGGCCATGGTTTTTCTCGGGACGAATACTATAGGATGCACGCCAGCGATCGCATCCTCCGTGCGGTCGGCCTCCCAGGCCTGGGGTCGTCCGGGGCCGAAGCGGATGGAGGTCTCAGCGCTCCTCGCACAGCTCTTTGCGCGCAAGATCCCGGCGCGCGAGCAGTGTCATGGCGGCGGCACGGGCCTCCACGGCGTCTGTGTCACCTGCGCCACCGGTTTGCTTCGTCCGCGCATAGGCTTGCAGTATAGTGTTTCGGGCGGCCGTGCCCTGGTGGAGGCTCCGTTCTCTTCCAGCCGGCCGGGGAGTCCATCATCATGCGCTTCGATATTCTCGTCCTTGCCGTTCTCACTGTCGGCCGCGTGGCGCTCGCGGTCGCTGCCGATCCGGCTCCCGCCCAACCCGAGCGAACAGCGACGCCCGCCGCGGTCGCGGCCGATTCGACTTCGCCTGCGACCGATGCCACGACGGCAGCCCCGGTGCCGCCGGCTACCTCAGCCACCCAGCCCGCTGCGCGAAAAGCCCCCGTCAGCGCGGAGGAGCAGCGCCTCTTGAACCAGGGCTACAAGCCGGAGATGCGCAACGGCGAAAAGATCTATTGCCGGCGCGAAGCGGAAACCGGCTCACGCGTCCTCAGCGTTCAACACTGCGGCACCGTGGCGCAGCTCACGACGGCCACGCAGGACGGCAAGGACTACACGGGAAAGACCCAGCGGACCCAGATTAGCCCCACGATCAAGTGAGTCAGAGCCCAACCGCCGTGCGCAGACGGCGACCGCTCCCTCAGGCGCTATTGACCGCCCGATCGCCGTTGCGCTGCTGGCAGGCATCCGGGGATTGTCGTCGATCAGTATGCTCGTCGCGCAGCAGCCTCTGGCGGGTAAGGCTGCTTGTTCACCTGAGGTGTGTCCTACGCGACACCCCGAGCTCCTTCGCAATCGCGCCGAAATGCAGGAAAGCATTTACTGGGGAAAAGTTAACGTCTTGCTGTCCGCCGCTATCACTTACCCTTTCGGGACGTCCGCTTCGCGCCATCTGAATGTCAGCTTCTGAGAGGCGTTACCGGCGGCTCCCGGTCGAGAGCGGTCGGTCGAGATTCGTTCCCGCAGGTTGCCCTGTTCTCATCGTCCGTCGAAAGTCAGCTCTAGCCGTCACGCGGAGAGTAAGAGCGTGTCCAGGGTATCGAGCGCCCTCGAGACGTTGAAGGTCGTGGCATTGGTCATCAGCACCGTCGCAATTCTCTTTGTTTCGTAGAGGCGCATCAGGCTGTGAAATCCAGCACCGCCGCCTTCCTTGAAATAACAACGCTGCCCTCCGAACTCTCCGATGTGCCAGCCCAGCGTCATGGGAATCTCTCCCCGCGGCGTGCGCTGCGGCTCATACAGCAGTGCGCGGGCGCGCTCGCCAAGTACGCGGGATCGCTCGCACAGCTGGTCCTGGAGCAAGGTCGCAAAGCCCCGCGCGCAGCCCACGATGCCACCGAAGGCCGGGCCATCCACGTAGTGCGGGCGGATCTCGAGCCAACGCCCCGCGCGCTCCCCCGTGAACCGGCGCTCGAGTAACAACGGTCGCACGAGATTGAGCGCCGAGAACCGCTCGAGATATCCGCTTGCCTGCTCGGTTCGATCCGAGATCGTGTAAGCCATGTCGCGGCTCGTCAGACCAAGTGGCGCGAACACCTGCGATTGCACGTAGGAGGCAAAGGACACCCCGCTCAGCTCCTCGATCAGCGCACCGAGCAACCAGTAGCCGATGTTCGAGTAGGCAAAACGCGTTCCGGGCGTTGTCGCGAGGCGCGCGTGATCTTGAAGAACGCGGCGCAGAGCCGCGCGCTCATCGAACTCACCCGGCAGGTGTACCCAGCGCAGCGGAATCGGATTGGGCAAACCGCCCGTGTGCGAGAGAAGCTGTCGTACCGTGACGCGCTCCCCATACGGCTGCCACGACAGATGCTTCGCGATCGCGTCGTCGATTCCGAGCCTGCGCTGCTCGATGAGTCGCAGCACCGCCACTGCCGTGATGGTCTTGCTCATCGAGTAAGCCATCAGCGTCGTGTCCATGGACATCGGTCGGCTGCGCAATGCGGCGCAACCCGCAGCGAAGCTCATGAGCGTCGCCCTCGCATCGACCGCCACGTACTGCAGGCCGGGTGTGCGCTCGCGCTGCACGAACTCAGTGAGCCGCAGCTCGAGCTGTCGCATTCGCTCATCAGGCGACACGGAGAAAGCGCCCCCTCAGTGGTCTCGTTGAGAGATAGGTCTCAGGTGGCCCCGCCTCGGAACGCTCTGCCCGCCCCCGTGACCATTCAGTGACATTCATCCCGGGAACCCCCGGGTAAGCTTGCCCGATGCACCAGATCGGTGTCGTCGGTCTCTCTTACCGTCACGCCGGAGTGGACGATCTCGCCCGCTTTGCCGTGCCGCGGGAGGCGCTCGCCGAGCGACTCGCGGCGCTGCGGGCGCGCCTTCCGGCCGCGGAACTCCTCTACATCGGCACCTGTAACCGGGTGGAGGTTTTGTACGCGACCGCGGACGGGCAGTCGGCGGTCGATTCCCGGCGCGCCGCTTTTCAAGTCCTCACCGGGCGTGAGCCCGAACCGGGCGAGGCCGCGCGCGTGCTGCGCGCCTGGACCGGTGAGGCGGCGGTTGAGCACCTTCTACTCCTCGCCTGTGGACTCGATTCCGCTCAGACCGGCGAGCAGGAAATCGCCACGCAGCTGCGCGGCGCCTGGGAAGATGCGCGCGCGGCTCGCACCTCGGGGCCAGTGCTCGATCGGCTGATGGCCGAGGCGCTCGGCATGGCGCGGCGTATGCGCCGTCTCTCCGGGGGGCTGCGCGCTCCCTCGCTTGCAGATCTCGCCGCCGAGCGCGTGCTGCAAACACTCGCTAGCGGCGGTGGGCGTGTGGCGCTCATCGGGGTGTCGGCGATGACGCGCCGCTGCGCTCGGCGCCTGCATGAAGCGCAGGTTCCTCTCCTGCTCGTCAATCGCACGCTCCAGGCGGCGGAGGAACTCGCCGCCACGGTCGCGGGGGAGGCGCAGCCACTTGAGGCGTTTCGGGCTTCGCCATCCGCGGTGAAGGCGGTCGTGCTCGCGGCCGGCGGGGGCGAAGCGCTGCTCGATGCGGTGGTGCTGGGGCGCTTGCGCGCATCCGGGGCGCTGCTTCTCATCGATTTTGGAGTTCCTCCCAACGTTGATCCCGAGGCCGCCCGGCGCGCGGGCGTGGCGCGGCTTGGCATGAGTGATCTCATTGCCGCCGCACATGGACGGCGTCTGAGCGAGCTCCTGCGGCTGGCGCCCGTGCGCGCCGCCATCGATGAGCGTCTCGCACACCTGCGCGCCGAACTCGCAACGCGCGCCATCGGTTCACAGCTCGCCGAGCTTCGCGGTGCCTTCGAGCAGCTCGCGGCTGCGGAAGTAGCGCGCGCGCTCGGACATGAACTGCGTACACTCGATGACATTGAGCGCACTCAGCTCGAGCGGTTCGCGGCGACGCTCGCGCGGCGGCTGGCGCATCTGCCGCTCGCGGGGCTGCGTGCCGCGGCCGTACACGCAGGACCAGAGGTTCTGGCGGCCTTTTTTGCCGGTGCAAAGAGCAGCCGCGAGCCGCCCGGCGCGGAGAAGCCATGAGCATGCCGCAGGACGAGAAGGGGGAGCTTGATCATCCGCGCTCAACGGAGCTCTACGAGCGCGCTTGCCGCGTTATTCCAGGCGGTGTGAACTCCCCGGTGCGTGCGTTTCGTGCGGTCGGAGGCACCCCGCTGTTCATTGTCCGGGGCGCAGGCGCGCACGTGTTCGACGCCGACGGCCGCGGCTATCTCGACTTCGTCGGCTCCTGGGGTCCGCTGATTGCAGGCCACGCGCATCCGCAGGTGCTCTCCGCAGTGGCCGAAGCGCTCGCGCGCGGCACCACCTTCGGCGCTCCGTGCGCCGCCGAGGTCGATCTCGCCGAGCGTGTGGTGGCGGCCTATCCGGCCGCCGAACAGGTACGGTTCGTGTCCTCCGGGACCGAGGCCGTCATGAGCGCGATCCGCGTGGCGCGTGCCTTCACCGGACGCGATCTCATCGTGAAGTTTGCCGGCTGCTATCACGGGCACGCCGATCACCTGCTGGTCGCGGCGGGCTCGGGACTCGCAACCTTTGGCCGCCCCTCCTCGGCCGGCGTGCCCGAGGCCTTCACCGCCGCAACCCGCGTGCTGCCACTCGATGACGAGGCTGCGCTCGAGAAGCTTTTTGCGCTCGAAGGAGTGCGCATCGCCGCGGTCATCATCGAGCCCGTGCCGGCAAATCACGGGCTTCTGCCGCAACGGCGCGAGTTCCTGCGGCAGCTCCGGCAGCTGACGCGCAAGCACGGGTCACTCCTCATTTTCGATGAGGTGATCAGCGGGTTTCGCCTGGCGCGCGGGGGTGCTGCGGAGCGTTTCTCGATCGCCCCGGATCTTGCGACCTTCGGCAAGGTGATTGGCGGCGGGATGCCGGTCGGTGCCTTCGGTGGCGCCCGTGCGATCATGGCGCGCCTTGCACCCGACGGCGACACCTACCAGGCCGGCACGCTCTCCGGGAATCCGGTCGCGATGGCGGCGGGCCTCGCGACGCTCGATCTGCTCGCGCGCGAGTCGGGCTGGCAGCGACTTGAAGCGCGCGGTGAGGAGCTCGAGCGGCTGTTGCAACCGGCGCTCTCGCATGCGCCCTTTCCGGTTACGCTGGTGCGTGTCGGTTCGCTTTTTTGGCTGTCACTGCATGCGGCGGGGGCGCCGCGCACGGCGGCGGCCCTGAGCGCCAAGGAGACGGCGCGCTTTGCCGCGCTCTTCCACGCCATGCTCGATCGCGGGGTGTACCTGCCGCCCTCGGCGTACGAAGCCTGCTTCCTCTCGCTCGCCCACACGAGCGCCGATCTCGCGCGGTTCGCGCAGGCGCTGCGCGAGGCGTTACAGTCCATCGCATGAAGGCGACCCGCGTCTTCCAGCTGACCGCGCTCGCGCTGGTGCTGGTGTCGCTCGTGCAGGTCGGCTGGTGGCTCTTCGATCAGCGCGCCTACACGATCGAAAAGGTGGACGCCGCGCGGCGCGCCTACAACGAGCAGGCCGCGGCCGCGCAGGCGCTGCTCGATTCGGGCACGAGCGCTGCGCAGGTCGAGGCCCTTCTCCCCGCGATCGTGGTGCGCGAGGGCCACGCGGCGCTCGTCCCCGAGATCGAGACGCGCCTTCGGACCGAGGAGCGCCGCCGCATCAACCAGTATGCCTGGGAGGGGGCGTTCTTCCTCTTCGCGCTCGCGCTCTGCATCGCGGTGATCGCCGGCGCGCTGCGCGCCGAGAGGCGCGTGCGCGAGGAGCAGGAGAGCTTCCTCGCGCTCGTCTCGCACCAATTCAAGACGCCGCTGGCGAGCCTGCAGCTCTCGCTCGAGACGCTGGCGTTGCGCGCACCCGAGCCCGCGCAGGCGCGCAAGCTGATCGATCGCATGCTCGCGGACTTGGCGCGCATGGAGTTGATGGTGACGCAGATCCTCGAGAGCGCGCGTCTCGAGCGCGGCCGGGTTGAGCTGCGCTCGGAGCCGATCGAGCTCGCGGGCGCCGTGCAGCGGGTCGTCTCGCAGCTCGAGGAGCGCGCGCGCGCGCAGCGCATCGCCATCTCGAGCGAAATCGCCCCGGGCCTCAAGGTGCTCAGCGACCCCCTCGCGCTCGATGTCGTGGTGCGCAACATCCTCGAGAACGCCCTCAGCGCGGTTTCGGGCGGGGGCAGCATCGCGCTCGCGGCGCAATCGGGTAACGGTGAGGTCGAGCTCGCCGTGCGCGATAGCGGAGTCGGGTTCGAACCCAAGGACGGTGCGCGGCTCTTCGAGAAATTCACACGGCTCAATTCCGCCGGTGGCCACTACGGTACCGGGCTCGGGCTTTTTATCGTGCGACGCCTGATGGAGCTCGCCCGCGGCCGCGTGAGCGCCCATAGCGATGGCATCGGGCGGGGGGCGCGCTTCGTGCTCACCTGGCCGGCCGCGGCGCGCGAGTCTCCGCCATGAACCTCAAGGTCCAGAACGCCCCGCGCGTGCTGGTCGTCGAGGACGACCCGCATCTCGCAGCGGGCGTCGTCGAGAACCTGCGCGCCGAGGGCTATGAGGTGAGTTCGGCGCGCGATGGCGAGGAAGCGCACCGGTGGCTGCGCGGCGCTCCCTGCGATCTGATCGTGCTCGATGTGATGCTGCCCGGGCTGGATGGCTTCGGCCTCTGCCAGATGCTCCGGAGCGAAGGTAACAACACCCCGGTGCTGTTCCTCACCGCCCGCGGTGATCCCGCCGATCGCGTGCGCGGGCTCGAAGCGGGCGGCGATGACTACCTCGCCAAGCCCTTTCATCTCGAGGAGTTCCTGCTGCGCGTGCGCGCGATCCTGCGTCGCTGGGAATGGTATCGGGCGGCCTCGGCGACCCAGGCGACTGCCGTTCTGCGCTTTGGCGGCAACGAGGTCGACTTTCGCGCTTTCCACGCCCAGACCTGGAACGGGGAGTCGCAGGAGCTCACCGAAAAGGAGGCGATGATTCTCAAGGTACTCGCCGAACACAGCGGCGAGATTGTCTCGCGCGAGGATCTGCTCGAGCGCGTCTGGGGCTATGACGTCTTTCCCTCGACCCGCACCGTGGACAATTTCATCCTGAGATTGCGCAAGCGTTTCGAGAAAGACCCGGCGAACCCACGGCACTTCCTGACGGTGTGGGGTGTCGGTTATCGCTTCCTCAGCGAGGGCGAGCCGTGAGCCCCGCGCGCTCCCTGCGCATCGGCACGCGCGCATCGGCGCTCGCGCTTTGGCAGGCAGAGCACGTCGCCGAACTCATCCGGGTGCAGCCCGGGGCGCCGGCGGTCGAACTCGTGCGCATCAGTACGCAGGGGGACATAAGGAGCGACGTGCCACTTTGGCAGACGGCGGGGCGCTCCTTCTTCACTCGCGAGATCGACCGCGCCTTGCTCGCGGGCGATGTGGATGTCGCCGTGCATAGTCTTAAAGACCTGAGCACGCAGCTCGAGCCGGGCGTCGCGCTCGCGGCGACGCTACCGCGCGCCGATCCGCGCGATGTGCTCGTCAGTCGCAGCGGCCGGGCGCTCGCGGCGCTCCCCCGCGGTGCGCGCATTGGCACGAGCAGCCTGCGCCGTCGGGCGTTTCTGGCACGCGCCCGCAAGGACGCCGTGCCGGTCGAGCTGCGAGGCAACGTGCCGACCCGGCTCGAGCGGCTCGAGCGCGGCGAATGCGACGCCATCGTACTCGCAGCCGCGGGGCTCGCGCGTCTTGGGCTCCTCGAGCGCGTGAGCGAATTTCTCGATCCCGCGAGCTTCCCACCGGCCGTGTCGCAGGGGGTGATCGGGGTCTGCACGCGCGCCCAGGACTTGACGACGCAGCGTTGGATCGGTGTGCTCGATGATCAGGAGGCGCGCCTCGCGAGTAGCGCCGAGCGGGCGCTGCTCAGGCGGCTCGAAGGTGGCTGCCAGGTGCCACTTGGCGCCCTCGCTACGGTTCACGGCAACGTGCTCGATCTGAGCGCAAGCGTCTGTGCGCTCGATGGCTCGGAGCTCCTCAGTGTCCGCGGGGTGACCGTCGCCACGACGGGCGGAGCACCGCGGCCGATGGAAGCCGTGGCGCTCGGAGAGCGCCTCGCGGAGGAGCTTCTCGACCGCGGCGCGGGCGCCCTGATTGCGAGTGAGCGCGAAGCACGCACGGTGGACGAGCCTTGAGCACGAAGACCGAGGTAAGACCCGTGGTCGTTACCCGCGCCGAGTCGAGCGACGGGCCTTTGAGCCGCGAGTTGCGCAACCTCGGCTTACACGTGCTCCTTTGGCCCGCGGTCAAGGTGAGCGCCTCCGATCCCGAAGCGCTGCGCGCCGCGCTCGAGGCCATCGGCTCTTTTGACTGGATCGTGTTCGCGAGTCGGCACGCCGTCGCGGCGGTGCTCGAGCAGCTGAGTGCGCCCCCTCGGGGTCTGCGTGTGGCCGCCGTCGGTCAGGCGACCGCACAGGTGCTGCGCCAGCGCGGCTGGTCCGTGGATCTAGTGCCGGATGAGCCGAGCGCGCAGGCCCTGGTCGCAGCCCTCGCGGGGGCCCTCTCGGGGGGAGCGCGCGTGCGGGTCCTTTATCCGGCGAGCTCGCGGGCGCTGCCGACGATCGCACAGGGCCTGCGCCATCTCGGCGCACAGGTCACGCAGGTTGAAGCCTACCGCACGGACTCCGCGGCGCTCGATGTCGCTGACTGCCGCACGTGGATCGAGCGCGAGGAAATCGGGGCAGTCACCTTCGCAAGTCCCTCCGCCGTCACCGAGCTGGCGGAGCTTCTCGGGGAAGGTGATTTCAAGCGCCTTTTGAGTGGGGCGACCGCGATTGCCATCGGCCGCACTACCGCACGCGAGCTGAGCACGCGCGGCTTTACGGCCGTGGTCGCCGAGCCCTCGACGCTCGAGGGGCTCGCGCTCACCACCTTTCGGGTATTGCAAGCGAGGTCATAACCATGGGATTTCCTGCCACGAGACCGCGACGCACGCGGCAGTCGGACGTCTGGCGCCGCATGGTGCGCGAGACGCACCTGAGGTCTGATGCCCTCGTCTATCCGCTCTTCGCCGTGCCCGGGCGCGCTGTGCGCCGGCCGGTCGAGAGCATGCCGGGGATTTTTCAGCTCTCGGTGGATGAGCTCGCAAAGGCCGCGCAGGCTGCCTATTCGGCGGGGGTGCCGGCGGTGCTTGTGTTTGCCGCACCGGCCGAGAAGGACGCCAAGGCGAGCAGCGCAACCGACCCCCAGGGGCTCGCGGCGCGTGCGATCGGCGCGGTTAAGGAAGCATGCCCCGAACTGCTGGTCTGGGCAGACGTTTGCCTCTGCGGTGCGAGCGATCACGGTCATTGCGGACACGTGACCTCCTCGGGTACGGTCGACAACGATTCTTCGGTTCGCACCCTTGCGGAAGTGGCCCTGAACTACGCCCGGGCCGGGGCGGACGCGGTGGCGCCCTCCGACATGATGGACGGTCGCGTCGGTGCGATCCGCGCGCTTTTGGATCGAGAGGGGTACGCTACGACCCCCATTGTCGCGTATGCGGCCAAGTACGCCTCATCTTTCTATAGTCCGTTTCGCGAAGCGGCCGAGTCTGCTCCCGCTTTTGGCGATCGCCGCTCCTATCAGATGGACCCGGCGAATGCGCGCGAGGCGCTGCGCGAGGTGTTGCTCGACATTGAGGAGGGCGCGGATCTCGTCATGGTGAAGCCCGCGGGTCCCTACCTCGACATCATTCGTCAGGTGCGCGATCGTGTGAGCGTGCCGGTGGTCGCCTATCAGGTCTCGGGTGAGTTCAGTCTGATCAAGGCGGCGGCTGCACGCGGCTGGATCGACGAGCGCGCCGCGGTGCTCGAGACCCTCACCGGTATTCACCGTGCCGGAGCCGACCTCATCATCAGTTACTTCGCGCCCGAAGTGGCGCAATGGCTGCGCCCATGAGCCCCCCCCGCACACCCGCCGCCAAGGCGGACGCTTCGACATTCCTCGCGGCCTGTCGGCGACAGAAGGTGCCGCACCGGCCGATCTGGATCATGCGTCAGGCGGGCCGCTATCTCCCCGAGTACCGCTCGGTGCGTGCCAAGACGGGCTTCGACGCCTTGCTGCGCAAGCCCGAGCTCGCCGCCGAGGTGACTCTGCAGCCCGTGCGCCGCTTCCCGCTCGACGCTGCGATCCTCTTCAGCGACATCATGACGCCGCTCTCGGGCATGGGCGTTGATATCGCCTTCGAGCCTGCCCCGCTCGTGAAGAAACCGGTGCGCACCGATGCCGAGATCGACGCACTGCCCGCGCTGGTGGCCGACCGCGATGTTCCCTTCGTGCTCGAGACCATCCGCCTCGTGCGCCGCGAGCTGCCCCGTCACGTGCCGCTCATCGGCTTCGCGGGGGCACCGTTCACGCTCTTCTGTTATCTCGTCGCCGGCAAGCCCTCGAAGGACTTCGCACCGGCGCGCACCATGCTTTACGCAAGACCCGAAGCCGCGGAGCGGCTGCTCATGCGGTTAGCGGACGCCATGGGAGAGTATCTGCACGCGCAGGCGCACGCCGGGGCGCAGGCGCTGATGCTCTTTGAGTCATGGGCGGGACTGCTCGCGGTGGCGGAGTTCAGGCGCTTTGCGCTCGCTCCGATGCGCCGCCTGCTCACGAAACTGCGCAAGCTCGGCGTGCCCCTCATTTATTACCTGAACGATGGCGACCCGCTCATGAAGGAGCTCAAGGACCTCGAGGTCGATGTGGTCGGAGTGGACTGGCGCTCGGACTTGAGGGAAGTGCGCGGGATCCTTGGACCCAACAAGGCGATCCAGGGCAATCTCGATCCGGCCGCGCTCTTCGCTCCGCCCGCCGCGCTCAAGTCGCACGTGGACGTCGTCATTCGCCAAGCCGGCCCCGCCCCCGGACACATCTTCAATCTCGGCCACGGCATCTGGCCGGAAACCGATCCCGATGCGGTCGCGCGCCTCGTCGATCTCGTGCATGAGCACGCCTGAGGACCGCGCGGCGCGGGCGGCGGAGTACTTCCGGGATCTGCAGCAGCGGCTGTGTGCCGCGTTCGAGGCCTTCGAACCCGAAAGCCGCTTCATCGCGCGCAGCTGGCACAAGCCCGCCGGTCACCCGCTCGAAGGCGGTGGCGAGGCGCGCCTCATGCGCGGGGAAGTTTTCGAGAAAGTGGGCGTGAACGTGAGTCACGTCTTCGGCCGGCTCGCGCCTGAAGCCCGGGCGCAGGTCGCGGGCGCCGAGGCCTCGGCGGGGCGTTTTGTGGCTACCGGTATCTCGATGGTCGCGCACATGACGAACCCCTACGTCCCGGCCGTGCACATGAACCTGAGGTACCTCGCAACCAGCCGCGATTGGTTTGGCGGTGGGGCGGATCTGACACCCACCTTTCCCATCCCCGACGATACGGAGGATTTTCACGCAGCGCTGCGCGCGGCCTGCGATGCGTATCGCCCCGATGCGTATGCAGAGTTCAAGGCCTGGTGCGACCGCTACTTCTATCTGCCGCATCGGCAGGAGCCCCGCGGGGTGGGCGGGATCTTCTTCGATGACCTCGCAAGCCCCGACCGGGAGGCGGACTTCGCGTTTGTAAAGCGGGTCGGTGAAGCGCTGCTCGGCGTTTATCCGCGGATCGTGGCACGCCGCAAGGCCACCCCCTTCGACGGGGGCGCGCGTGAGCGTTTACTCATCAAGCGCGGGCGCTACGTCGAGTTCAACCTCGTTTACGACCGCGGCACGAAATTCGGTTTCAATACCGATGCGGATCCGGAGGCGTATCTGATGAGCTTGCCGCCGCTGGTGAGGTGGTGAGATCGGGATTGCCGGAGGGGGAAGAGGGGACCGAGCTCCCCAGCCAGTTCACCGGGTCCGGCCAGAAAAGCCGCGCGGGACGCGAGCGTGCTGCAGCGCGCCAATGGGCCCTCAGCCTCGATGCGATCGCCTCGAGCGCCTCCCCGGGAGGCCCCCAGAACCGTCGCAAGCCATTGTACGATCGCATCTTCCTGTGTCCCCGCGCACGAAGCGCGCCTCTTTAATGAGGGAGTCTCCGGAAGTCTCAAGGTTCCGGAAAAAAGTGTTGCCCCATTGCGACGCAGACGTTTAAACGGGGAACGGACCTTGGGCGCTCTAAGGAACAGATGACAACCGCGCAGGCCGAGGACAGCCGGGTCGATTGGGAGGGCGCGCTGCTACAGCGCGCGTGCGCCGGCGACACGCGCGCGTTCGAAAGGATCTATCGCGAGCACTCGGGCCGGGTATATGGGCTGTGCTTGCGCATGTTGCGCGATGTGCAGCTCGCGGAGGATTGTACGCAGGACACTTTCATCAACGCATGGCGGGCGCTGCCGAAATTTGAAACGCGCAGCTCGCTCGCGACCTGGCTGCATCGGATCGCGGTCAACGTAAGCCTCGCCAAGCGCGGACGAGCAGCGCGCTTTGAACCGCTGCCCGAGGCCGAGGAGGGCGAGGTGACGGGCGAATGGGTGCTCGAAACGCCGGTCGAGGTTCAAGAGCTCGAGGAGGCGATCGGCGGCTTGCCCGAGGGCGCGCGCGATGCGCTCGTACTGCACGCGCTCTACGGTTACTCGCACGGCGAGGCGGCCGAGATGCTCGGGATCGCCGAAGGCACCTGCAAGGCGCAGCTGCATCGGGCGCGCAAGCTCCTGCGTGAAAGACTGAAACTGGAGATGAACTGACATGACCGCTGCGGGAGATGATCGCAAGGTGAAGGCACTCGCCGAGCTCGCGCGCTCGATCGAGCCGCCTTCGGACCTCTGGCCGGCGATCGAGGCGCGGCTCGACCCTCGTACGCGCCAGGGCGCCCCGGGCGGCGGGGCACCGCTCGTGCGCCGCATCGCTCCACCGCGCTGGCTCGCTGCCGCCGCCATGGTTGCCGCGGTAGCGGTCGGTGTCTGGATCGGCCGCAGTCTGCTGCCGGGCGCGCTGCCACCCTCCGCTGCGCCGACCGCGGCGGCGCCGACGCGGGTAAACCCCGCGATCGGTGCTCCCACGGCACTCGATACCGCCTACGTGAGCGACCCGCGCTACGAGCGCGACCGTGCGGCACTCATGAAGTCACTCGCGGTGCGGCTCGAGGCGCTGCCGCCGCCCGCGCGCGCGAAGGTCGTGGCGAGTCTTCAGGCCATCACTAAGGCCAAGGAGGATCTCGAGGCCGCGCTCGGCAAGGATCCCGGCAACGCGCTGCTCGAAGAACTGCTCGTCAACACTTACCAGGACGAGATGCGGGTGCTCACCGACCTGCATGAAGCCAGCGACGCTGGCAAGGGGATCTGAAGTATGCGAACCGTCTATTGGGTGTCGGTGTCGTTGCTGCCGCTGCTCTCGGCAGCAGGGGCACGGGCAGACGACAACACCTTCGATCGGCAGCTGCCCGCCGATGCGCGTGGCGTCGTCAGCATTTCGAGCACCGCGGGCACGATCCATGTGACCGGCTGGGACCGCGCCGAAGTGAACGTGCACGCGGATCTCGGTTCCGAGAGCGACAAGGTCGAGGTCACGAGCGAGCATGGCCGCACCAGCATCAGGGTCGCGCAGCGCAGCTCCTCGGGACCTCACGGCGGGGCGGATCTGCAGATCAAAATCCCCAAAGAGAGCGAGCTCGATGTCTCGGCGGTGAGCGCGGACGTCACCTCGCAGGGCGTGCTCGGGGTGCAGCGGCTGAGCGCTGTGAGCGGCAACGTCACGGCGGAGCTCGCGGGCTCGGACCTCGAACTCAAGACGGTGAGCGGGGATGTGAAGCTCAAGGGCCACGGACAGCCGGCGCGGCTGCACGTGACGACGGTCAGCGGCGATCTGCACCTCGACCATGGGGCCGGAGATCTTGAGGCAGGAACCGTGAGCGGTGAGTTGGTGGTGGCGCTCGACAGCGCGCGCTCGGTACGCGCGCGCACGACCTCGGGTGATCTGAGCTTCGAGGGAAAGCTGACGCGCGGGGCGAGCTTCGATGCGGCCACCGTGAGCGGGGAGCTCAAGGTGCGGGCGAGCGCCGATGGCGGTTACGCGTACGAAGTCTCATCCTTCAGCGGCGACATCACGAACTGCTTCGGCGCCGCCTCGTCGGGACAGCACGGTTCGCCCGGGCATTCTCTCGAGGGGACGCGCGGGGAGGGAGCAGGGCGCGTGCACCTGAAGAGCATGTCCGGCGATATAGAGCTCTGCGACCGCCCGTAAGGAAAGCGCACCCGACCCGCGGCGCACGCCGCGCGCGGCGATGGCTAAAATCCGTGCGTGGCACTCTCCCGATCCCCCCTTGCGCCCGCACTCCTCGAGTGGTTCGCTCGCGAAGGGCGCCGTGATCTTCCCTGGCAGCGCGAGCCCACACCGTACCGGGTATGGGTGTCGGAGATCATGCTGCAGCAGACGCAGGTCGCGACCGTTATCCCCTATTACCGGCGATTCCTCCGCGTTTTTCCCGAGGTGCGCTCGCTCGCCCGCGCGCACCTCGATGAGGTGCTGCATCTGTGGTCAGGCCTCGGGTACTACGCGCGGGCGCGCAACCTGCACCGCGCCGCGCAGCGTATCGTCGATGTGCATGGCGGGGAGTTCCCGCGCAGCTTCGCGGAGGTCGCGGCACTTCCCGGGATCGGGCGCTCGACGGCCGGAGCAATACTCGCGCTCGCTTACGGGGAGCGCTTTGCGATTCTCGATGGCAACGCGCGGCGCGTGCTGGCGCGTTATTTTGGCATAGCGGGGAGCATCGCCGATCGCGCCCACCGCGAGCGCTTGTGGGAGCTCGCTGCACGCTGCACGCCCTCGCACTCGATCGAAGCGTACACGCAGGCGATCATGGATCTCGGGGCAACGCTTTGCTTGCGACGCAACCCCGCCTGTATGCGCTGTCCGCTCACGCAGCGTTGTGTCGCACGACGCGCCGGCCGTCAGCACGAGTGGCCCGAGCCGCGGCGCCGAGCCCTGCGGCGGCGGCGCTCGGTGTTCATGGTGGTGGCGCTCAACGAGCGTGACGAGGTGCTTCTCGAGCGCCGTCCCGAGCGCGGAGTGTGGGGCGGGCTCTGGTGTCTCCCCGAATTCGCCAGCGCGCGGCAGGCACGCACCTTTATCCGTGCCTCCTTCGGCGGGGCGGCACGGCTGAAGCCGCTTGACTCCATCGATCATGGGTTCACGCACTTCGATCTGACGATCAACCCGCTCCTGGCACGCAGCGCGTGCGTGCTGCCTCTCGTGCAGGACGGAAGTCGGCTCTGGTGTAAGCTCGGCGCACCCGAACGCATCGGGCTGCCGGCGCCGGTGGCGGCGCTCCTTGCGAATCTTGCGCGTGATGCCGCGGTGCGTGACTAGGGAGCGGAGGTCGAAGAGTGTCGCGGACCGTGCAATGCGTGTTACTCAAGCGCGAGGCCCCAGGCCTCGAGCGCCCGCCCTATCCCGGCGAGCTCGGCCGGCGCATCTATGAGAATGTCTCGAAAGAGGGATGGGCGCAGTGGCTCGGGCATCAGACGATGCTGATCAACGAGTACCGCCTGACGCCGATCGAGCCCAAGGCGCGCAAGTTCCTCGAGAGTGAGATGGAAAAGTTCTTCTTCGGGCAGGGCTCGCAGCCCCCCGAGGGTTACCAGCCGCCCAAGAGTTAGCCTCGTCAGTCGCCAAGGCCGACGAATCTTGAGGAGTCCCGCACCATGCCGCTCGTGACACTCACCGTCCGCAAAGGGAAATCGGCCGAATTCAAGGCCATGGTGCTCGACAATGTACACGCCGCGCTCATCTCCTCCGGAGTCCCGGCGGCGGACAAGTTCCAGCGCGTGCTCGAGCTCTCAGAGGCCGACTTTCGCTACGATCCGAGCTACCCGGACCTGCAGAGTCCGCGCGGCGCCGATTTTGTCCTCATTGAAATTCTCTGGTCGGTGGGCCGCAGCGTCAAAGTGAAGAAGAAGATGCTCGCGGAGCTCATGGAGAGCCTCGCGCGTTCGGGCATCAACACCGAGCAGGTGATGGTCGTCCTCAAGGAGACGCTCTGGGAGAACTGGGCGTTTGGCGGCGGGCGCCTTATCCACGCCTAAGTTCTAAGCGCCCGTGCGGCGCAGCGCTCAGGCCGCGGCACAGCTCCTAAAGGTGGATCAGTCCGCGCTTGTGTGCGACGGCGACGGCTTCGGTGCGGCTGATGGCATCGAGCTTCGTGAGGATCGCCTTCACGTGAGTCTTGGCCGTGCCTTCGGTGATCGATAGCCGTCGCGCGATGTCCTTGTTGCTCCGTCCCTGCGCGACGAGCTGCAGCACATCGAGCTCGCGCTGCGTGAGCGAGGGTTTCGCCATGCGCTGCAGCGCCTTGGCGGCCACGGTGGAAGAGGTGTAGGGCCGATCCTCGGCTACCGCGCGAATGGCGGACAAGATTTCCGCGCGCGGCGCGTCCTTGAGGAGATACCCCTTGGCGCCCTGCGAGAGGCACTGGAAGATATCTTCATCGCCGTCGTAGGTCGTCATGACGAGGATGCAGGCCTTCGGATTGAGCTCGAGCACGCGCTGCACGACGGCGACCCCATGCAGTTTCGGCATGCGCAGATCGAGCACCATGACATCAGGCCGGTGTTGCTCGTAGAGGGTGATCGCTTCGTCGCCATCACCGGCTTCCGCCACCACTTCCATGTCGGCCTGTTGGTTGATCATGGAGGCTAGGCCATCGCGCACCACCGGGTGGTCGTCGGCGAGGACGACCCGAACCTTGCTCTTCAGCGCCGGGGCCGCGACCATCAGGAGACCCGTTTCTGGATGCGCACACTCACCCGCGTGCCGGCGCCGGGCTGCGACTCGATCTGCCACTCCCCGCCGATGGCACCGGCGCGCTGGCGCATGCTGGCAAGTCCAAAGCCCTGGCGCGCGTAGAGTTCCGGCCGATCGAGCATGCCGACGCCATCATCGGCGACGGCCAGCGTCCAGTGCCCATCTTCGGCGTCCGTCATCGTGATACGCACCGAATGCGGGCGGGCGTGCCGTACGGCGTTGCTGACCGCCTCTTGCGCGATGCGCAGGAGTTCGTGCTCGTGCTCGGGACGAAGTCCGGTCACGATGCCGCCGCCATCAAACGTGCAGGTCACGCCTCCCGGGACGGTCGAGCGGTCCGCGAGCTGGCGCAACGCGAGCTCGAGCCCCGCGCGGCGCGTCTGATCGTGTCGCAGCGCCATGACGGAGCGACGGGCTTCGGCGAGTCCATCGCGCGCGAGCTCGCGGATGAGCGACAGCGTCACCCGCAGCGACGAACCGCGCTTGCAGTCCGGGGACTCTTCCACGGCGCCAAGCTGCAGCAGGATCCCGGTGAAGGCCTGGGCGAGGCCGTCATGAATCTCCTGGCCGATGCGAGTGCGCTCCATGAGGACCGCGGTCTCTTTGGCGGAATGCGCAAGGCGCGTGAGCTGCACCGCGAGCGTCGCCTGCTGCCCGAGCGCCACGAGCAGCTCGCTCCGCTCGATCTCGGGCGCTTCGCGGGCAAAGCTCAGTACGAGAAAACCGATGTTGCGGGCTCCGACCATCATGCGCGCACCGAACATGAGTGGATAGACCACCGTGCCGACCGCACCGATGCGACTGTGGTAGGCGAGCACTCCGGGCCAGATCTCGATGTTCTCGCGCGCGATGTTGAAGTAGAGGGGTTCGCGCAGCTCGCCGAACCTCGTCGTGAAGACCGAGCCCGCCACCGGGATGCTCTGCGCCATGGGCGGGGGCCCGAGCTGCCCCTCGCGCACATGAGCGACGATGCGCCACTCCTGTGACGCCTCCTTGAGAACGACGACCGAACCCGAGACGGCGTCGAACTGCCGCGTGGCTTCGAGCAGCATATGGCCCATGAAGCTGTGGAGCTCGGTCTCCCCGGCTAGGCGCTCGAGATTACCGCGGATGACGGCATTCGCCTTGGCGAGCTCGGCCACGCGCTCCTCGGCAGCGTGCTCGCGCTCGCGCCGTACGTCATCGACCAGCCGCTCGCGGTG
>DASPTE010000036.1:0-10017 GCA_035623585.1 Steroidobacteraceae bacterium
CGCAGCACGGCGTCCTCGATGCCGGCGGAGATCAGATAGTCCTCCAGCGCCCGGTCGTTCTTCAGATACTGCTCGGATTTTCCGCGCGTCACCTTGTAGAGCGGCGGCTGGGCGATGAAGAGATGGCCGCGCTCGATGAGCTCGCGCATCTGGCGATAGAAGAACGTCAGCAGCAGCGTGCGGATATGGGCGCCGTCGACGTCGGCGTCGGTCATGATGATGATCTTGTGGTAGCGCAGCTTGTCGACCGCGAATTCGTCGGTACCGATGCCGGTGCCGAGTGCGGTGATCAGCGTGCCGATCTGCTCGGACGACAGCATCTTGTCCATCCGCGCGCGCTCGACGTTGAGAATCTTTCCCCGCAATGGCAATACCGCCTGGAATTCCCGGTTGCGGCCCTGCTTGGCCGAACCGCCGGCGGAATCGCCCTCGACCAGGAAGAGCTCACAGCGCTTGGGCTCCTGGCTCACGCAGTCGGCGAGCTTGCCGGGTAAGGCGGGACCGCCCGTCGTGCGCTTGCGCACCACGCGCTGCGCCGCCTTGGCACGCTCCTGGGCGTTCGCGATCGCGAACTGCGCGATGCGCTCTCCGGCATCGGGATGGCGGTTCAACCAAAGCGCGAGCGAATCGCGCGCGAAGCCCTCGACGAGTGGCGCGGCATCGCGCGAACCGAGCCGCTCCTTCATCTGTCCGGCGAACTGCGGATCGCGCATCTTCACCGACAGCACGTAGTTCGCCTTGTCCCAGATGTCCTCGGGCGTGAGCTTGATGCCGCGCGGGATGAGGTTGCGGAACTCGCAGAACTCGCGCACCGCCTGCGCGACCCCGGCACGCAGCCCATTCACGTGCGTGCCGCCCTCGACGGTCGGAATCAGATTGACGTAGCTCTCGCCGATCGTGCCCTCGGCATCGACGGCCCAGCAGAGCGCGTAGCTCACCGCCTCGTTATCGCCCTCGCGTGTGCCCACGATCGGCTCGGGCGGCATGCGCTCGTGCTTGCCGAGTTCCTCGATGAGGTAGGCGGCGAGGTCGCCGGTGTAAAACCACTCCTCCTTGTCCCCGCTCGCTTCGTTCTTGAACGTGACGCGCAGCCCGGGGCAAAGGACCGCTTTGGCCTTAAGTGTGTGCTTGAGCTCGGGGACGGAGAACTTGTCGGAGTCGAAGAACTTCGGATCCGGCCAGAAGCGGATGGTGGTGCCGGTGTTGCGCTGGCCGACGGTGCCGATCTCCTCGAGCTTGGAGCTGACCTTGCCGTCTTTGAAGGCGATGTTGTATTCCTTGCCGCCGCGCTTGATCCAACACTCGAGGTGCTTCGAGAGCCCATTCACCACCGAGACGCCGACCCCGTGCAGGCCGCCCGAGAACTTGTAGGTCTTATCGGAGAACTTTCCCCCGGCATGGAGCCGCGTGAGGATGAGCTCGGCACCGCTCACCTTCTCCTTCGGATGGATGTCGACCGGCATGCCGCGGCCGTCGTCGGCGACCTCGAGCGAGCCGTCCTTGTAGAGGACCACATCGATCTGCTTGCAGTAACCGGCGATCGCCTCATCGACGCTGTTGTCGATGACCTCGTGCGCGAGGTGATTGGGGCGCTGCGTGTAGGTGTACATGCCCGGCCGGCGCCGGACGGGCTCGAGTCCGCTCAGTACCTCGATGTCGGAAGCGGTGTACGACTGGCTCATCCGGTGGCTGGGATCATCCGTGGCTCGCGAGCGCGGGCGCGATCTTAGCAGAGGCACGCACCGCGCGAGGACGCGTCTGCCTGCGCCGACGCACGTGGCGTCGGCTCAGGAGCGCGGCGCCGGGGAAAAATCGCCGGTGAGCGAGTCACGCACGCCCGCGGGTACCTCGGGGACGCCGTGGCGGTAGTGCGGATGATCGATGCCGAGGGCGAGCGCGGCGCCCCCGCGCAGCGCCGCGATCATCGCAGCGTCGAGCTCGAAACGCAGGAAGTGGACCGCGGAGGTCTTCTCCTCGTTCTCACGCTCGAGATCCTCGTCGGCGATAGCGAACACACGCGCCTGACGGGCGACCTGCACGTAGCAACGATCCTCGATCCCCTTGAGCTGGGCGAGCTCGCGCGCGCGCACGGCGGGATCGGCAAACTCGAGCAGGAGCGTCACCTTCCAGTTGCTGCCATCGGGGATGAGCGGGTTGTAGGCAGCGAGCTCTTCGCTGATCCCCTCGGGCTCGAAAATGCGCTCGGCCCGCAGCATCTCCTGCACCTGGTACTGCACGGTCAGCCGATCCTCGAAGCACCAGGTGGCATGCGGCCCGACTGCGAGCTGCCGCTCGCCCTTGTGGCGCAGCACCCGCGCACGAAACGCCGGCCGCTCGCGCGCGTACTGCTCGAGCGCCAAGAGATCGCCGGGCGCGAGCTTGTTCAGAATCGCACCCGCACCAAGGGGCGCCGGGCGCTACGAGCGCCGGCCCTAAAGTCCATAGGCCAGCCGCAGCAGCTGCAGCGGATGCTCGGGCGCGCGCGCAGCAGCGCCGCGCTTGCCATCCTGGGCGAGGACGCTCGCGATCTGCTCGGCCGCCATCGGACAGTCGCTGCAGTAGTGATCGCTCTGCGCCTTCTCGATGCGCTCAACCACCGGGCGGACGATCTTGACCGATGCGGCGCGGAAGCGCTTTTTCACTCCGTACGTGCCATCGTGTCCCGAGCAGCGCTCGATTGCATCGACGGTGGTGCCCGGCACGAGCTTCAGCACATCGCGCGTCTTGAGGCCGAGGTTCTGCACCCGCAGGTGACAGGGCACGTGATAGCTCACCTTGCCGAGCGCCACCGGGAAGTCGGTGCGCAGGAGCCCGGCCTCGTGCCGCAGCATGAGGTATTCGAACGGGTCAAAGATGTGCGCGGCAACGTTCGCGACCTCGGCATCCTCGGGGAACATGAGCGGCAGCTCCTGCTTGAACATGAGCACGCAGGAGGGAATCGGAGCGACGATGTCGTAACCCGCCGCGATCGCGCGCGCGAGCTCGGGAATGTTCTGCTCGGCGAGCTTCGCCACGCCCTCAAGATCGCCGAGCTCGAGCCGCGGCATGCCGCAGCAGCGCTCCTTCTCGAGAAGCGTGACGGGGATGCCGTTGTGGTTGAAGACGGCGAGGAGATCCTCATCGAGTGCGGGCGAGTTGTGATTGCCGTAACAGGTGGTGAAAAGCGCCACCCTGCCGCTCGTGCGCCCGCTCGGCTGGGCGTCGGCCGCATCCTTCGGGCGCCGCGTCGTACCGATCCTTGCGAGCCGCCGCCGCGCGCTGCGCGCGGCGTAGGCGGGCACGGGCGCCGTGCGATCGACGCCGAGGGTCTTCTCGAGGAGTGCGCGGCCGGGCGCGGAGCGGTTGACCGCGTTGACGAGCTCGGCGACGACCGGGATGCCCGCGAGCGCCCCCACCACATCGGTCGCGGCGAGTGCGCGTTCACTCAGGCTGAGTCCATGCTGCTTCACGCGCACCGCCTTGGCGCGCAGCATGAGATGGGGAAAATCCACGTTCCAGGGGTGCGGCGGCACGTACGGACACTTCGTCATGAAGCACATGTCGCAGAGGTAGCAGTGATCGACCACCTCCCAGAACACCCGCTTCTCGACGCCCGCGACCTCGCCCTCGGCGGTGGCATCGACCGCATCGAAGAGCGTCGGAAAGGCGTTGCAGAGAGCGAAGCAGCGCCGGCAGCCGTGGCAGATGTCGAAGACGCGCGTGAGTTCCTTCTCGAGCGCCACCTCGTCGTAGAACGCCGCGCTGCGCCACTCAAGTGGCAGGCGCGAAGGCGCCTCGAGGCTCCCTTCGCGCCCGCGCTCGAGCGCCCCGGGCGCGCCGGGCTTCGTGCTCATGCGCCCCTCACCCACTCAGACGCGCATTGCGGCGCGCGCGGCCTCAGATCGCGTCCAGTGCCTTCTGGAATCGGTTGGCGTGCGAGCGCTCGGCTTTGGCGAGCGTCTCGAACCAGTCGGCGATCTCCGAAAACCCCTCATCGCGCGCCACCTTCGCCATCCCTGGGTACATGTCGGTGTACTCGTGAGTCTCGCCCGCGATCGCCGCCTTGAGGTTGAGCCGCGTCTCCCCGATCGGTAGTCCCGTCGCCGGATCGCCCACCGCTTCGAGGTACTCGAGATGTCCGTGCGCATGACCCGTCTCGCCTTCCGCGGTCGAGCGGAACACCGCGGAGACGTCGTTGAAACCTTCGACGTCCGCTTTCTGCGCGAAATACAGGTAGCGGCGGTTCGCCTGAGATTCCCCCGCGAATGCGTCCTTGAGATTTTTCTCAGTCTTGCTGCCTTTGAGATTCATGATTTCCTCACTTAGACTCGGTCTAACGCCGGTTGCGGACTGTATCGCCGTGCCGTGAGCGGCGTCAACCCTACCATCCGCTCCTCCGCGCGGTGGGAAACTCTCGCACCGCCTCCGCAAGGCTGCGTTGACCCTCGGGCGCGGCACTGTGTAACGTTGCGCGCCCGCCTTGCCTGCCCAACGCGTAAGGAGTTTCAGGGAAAGTGGCGCGCAATAAGCCCTTGGACTTCGAGCAGGCGCTCGCCGAGCTCGAGAGCCTCGTCGAGCGGCTCGAAGGGGGGGACCTTCCGCTCGAAGAAGCGCTGAAAGCGTTTGAGCGCGGCGTCGCACTCACGCGCCAGTGTCAGACCTCGCTCAAGGCGGCGCAGCAGAGAGTCGAGATTCTCCTCAAGCGCGGTGAGCAGTCCGTGCTCGAGCCCTTCGAGGAGGAAGCGGACGAGGAGTCTCCCGAGGCGCCGCCCGCGGACGGGGAGTAATGAACGCCGCCGCGCAGGGCTACACCGCTTCGAGTAGCCGTTTCCTCGAGCGTCTCGCCGGCTACCGCGAGCGCATCGAGGGGGTGCTCGACCATGCGCTCTCGCTCCCCGATGCGGGCACCCCGCGATTACGCGAAGCGATGCGCTACAGCGTGCTCGGGGCCGGCAAGCGCGTGCGGCCATCGCTCGTGTATCTCACGGGTGAGTCCCTCGGTGCACCCCTTGAGCGGCTCGACACCCCCGCCGCCGCGGTGGAACTGATTCACGTGTACAGCCTCGTGCACGATGATCTCCCGGCCATGGATGACGATGACATGCGCCGCGGTCGCCCGACCTGTCATCGCGCCTACGATGAGGCAACCGCGATCCTGGTCGGCGATGCGTTGCAGGCACTCGCGTTCGCAGTGCTTGCCAATGAGCCCATGGTGGGCGCAACTCCCGCGACGCGCCTCGAGATGATCCGCGTGCTCGCTCACGCCACCGGCACCGCCGGCATGGCCGGAGGTCAGGCGCTCGATCTCGCTGCGGTCGGCCGCAAACTCTCAGTGAGCGCGATCGAGACCATGCACCGTGGCAAGACCGGGGCGCTCATCGAGTGCAGCGTGCTGCTCGGTGCGCTCGCGGCGCAGTTGGGGAGCGGGCGCGAGCTCGCGGCGCTCGAGCGCTACGGCGCCGATATCGGCCTCGCGTTCCAGATCCAGGACGACATCCTTGACGTCGAGGGCGATCCGGCACTACTCGGCAAGTCGACCGGCGCCGATGCCGCGCACGCGAAGCCGACCTACCCGAGTGCCGCAGGAATAGCCGCGGCACGCGCGCGCGCCGCACAACTGCGCGATGCGGCGATTGCGGCGCTCGCACCCCTTGGCGAGCGCGGTGCGGTACTCGCACAGCTCGCCGAGTTCATCGTCAGCCGCGCAAGCTAAGCTCAAGCGCGCCGCCCGGCGCTTGGTTGCCGTTTCTGGTTTTTGCGCCCAAGATTCATCCTGCGAGCCGCCTCGGTAAGTGGGTGAAAAACCCCTCAAATCGATTTGGCGCAGGCGGTCCAGCTCGCTGATTTTTGTAAACCTTCCCCGCCCTGCTTGCGTGGGAAGAGACCTGTGGAGGACTCCCAATGACGCTCTCGCTCAATGACACCGCCCCTGATTTCGAAGCACAGACCACGGAAGGCAAGATCCATTTTCACGACTGGATCGGCAACAACTGGGCAGTGCTCTTCTCCCATCCCAAGGACTTCACGCCCGTCTGCACGACCGAACTCGGCTACATGGCGAAGATCAAGCCCGAGTTCGATAAACGCGGGGTGAAGATCATCGGTCTCTCGGTCGATCCGCTCGATCGCCATACCGGCTGGTCGAATGACATCAAGGAGACGCAGGGACACGCGGTGAACTATCCGATGATCGCCGACGTCGACTACAACGTCTCGAAGCTCTACGGCATGCTGCCGGCACCGGTGTCGGGCGATCCGACCAAACGCACCCCGGCCGACAATCAGACGGTACGCAACGTGTTCGTGATCGGCCCCGACAAGAAGATCAAGTTGATTCTCATCTACCCGATGACCACGGGACGCAACTTCGATGAGGTGCTGCGCGTCATCGATTCGATGCAGCTCACCGCCAAGCACAAAGTGGCGACGCCGGTGAACTGGAAGAACGGCGAGGACGTGATCATCGCCGGCTCGGTCTCGGATGAGGACGCCAAGAAGCAGTACCCGAAGGGATGGAAGGCGCCGAAACCGTATCTGCGCATCGTGCCCCAGCCGCGCAGCTGAGCGCAGCCGCCGCATGGCACGCGCACTGGAGGATCGGGTAGCGGCATGATCTTCCGGCAGCTCTTCGATCAGGCTTCAGGCACTTACACGTACCTGCTCGCGAGCCGGCACGGCGGCGAGGCGCTGATCATCGATCCCGTGCTCGAGAAGATCGAGCGCTACCTGCAGCTGCTGCGCGAACTCGACTTGCGGCTCGTCAAGGCTGTCGACACGCATCTGCACGCCGATCACGTCACCGGGCTCGCAGCGCTGCGCGACCGGACCCGCTGCATCACGGTGATGGGCGAGCAGACCAAGGCGGATGTTGTGTCGATGCGGCTCGTCGATGGCGAGAGGCTGACGATCGAGGGGCTGACGCTCGCAGCGCTCTACACCCCCGGCCACACCGATGACTCCTACTGCTTCCTCATGCCGGACCGGGTGTTCACGGGCGATACGCTCCTCATTCGCGGCACGGGTCGCACCGATTTCCAGAATGGCAACCCGCGCGCGCAGTACGCATCACTTTTCGGGCGGCTGCTCAAGCTTCCGGACGCGACGCTCGTGTACCCGGGGCATGACTACAAGGGCGACACGGTCTCGACCATCGGCGAGGAGCGCGCCTGGAACCCGCGCCTGCAGGTACGCTCGGTGGAGGAATACGTGGAGCTCATGAACAAGCTGAAACTTCCCAATCCGAAAATGATGGATGTCGCGGTGCCGGCCAACATCAAGGTCGGCCTCGCCCAGGAGGAACTCGTACGGCGCGGCTGCGCGCTCAGCCCGCAGCAGGCGATCGGGCTGATCGGCGAGGGCGAGATCACGCTCATCGACCTGCGCGAGCGCGCCGAACGCGAGCGCAGCGGCATCATCCCCGGCTCGCTCCACATCCCCTACCCGAACCTGCCCGAGAGCCTCAGCGAGGGCGGCATGCTGCAGGAGCTCGCCCGATCGACTCGCAAGCGGCTCGTGTTTTACTGCGCCTTCGGCGAGCGCTCGGCCATGGCGGTCCAGGCGGCGCTCGATGCCGGGCTCGAGGGTGCCTGCCACATCCAGGGCGGGATCGATGCCTGGAAAAAAGTCAACGGTCCGCTGACGCACTAACTCCCGTGTAAACTCGCCCGATGAGCGCTGCACTCGACAACTACCCGCACCTCGCGCAGATCGATACCCCTGCGGACGTGCGGCGGCTGCCACTCGCGGAACTCCCCGAGCTCGCACGCGAGCTGCGCGAATTTCTGATCCATAGTGTCAGCACCCGGGGTGGCCACTTCGCCGCCGGGCTCGGCACCGTCGAACTCACGATTGCGCTTCACTACGTCTACGACACCCCGCGCGACCGCCTGGTGTGGGACGTCGGCCATCAGGCGTACCCGCACAAAGTGCTCACCGGACGGCGCGACCGCCTGCATACGATCAAACAGGACGGCGGCCTCGCACCCTTCCCGAGCCGCAGCGAAAGCGAATACGACACCTTCGGCGTCGGTCATTCGAGTACCTCGATCAGCGCGGCGCTCGGCATGTCGGTGGCGGCGGGGCTCGCGGGCGAGGACCGCCGCGTGGTCGCCATCATCGGCGATGGCGCGATGACTGCCGGCATGGCCTTCGAAGCGCTCAACCACGCGGGCTCGCTCCCTGCGGATCTGCTCGTGATCCTCAACGACAACGACATGTCGATCTCCGAGAACGTCGGAGCGCTTTCGAATCATTTCGCGCGGGTGCTTTCGGGCCGGCTGTATGCGCACCTGCGCGAGGGTGGCAAGAAGGTACTGGCGCAGATGCCGACGGTGTGGGAGCTGGCGCGCCGCTCGGAAGAGCACTTAAAGGGCATGGTGCTGCCGGGGACGCTCTTCGAGGAGATGGGTTTCAACTACATCGGCCCGATGGATGGCCACGATGTGAAGGCGCTCGTGAGCACGCTGCGCAATCTGCGCAAACTGCGCGGGCCGCAGCTCCTGCACGTCGTCACCCGCAAGGGCAAGGGCTACGCGCCGGCCGAGGCCGACCCGATCAAGTGGCACGGACCCGGTCCCTTCGACCCGGCGAGCGGCACGATCTTCAAGGAGAAAGCGAGCGGACCGAGTTACTCGCAGGTGTTCGGGCAGTGGCTGTGTGATATGGCCGCGCGCGACCCGCGCGTCATCGGCATAACGCCCGCGATGCGCGAGGGCTCGGGGCTCGTCGAGTTCTCGAAGCGCTTCCCCGATCGCTACTTCGATGTGGCGATCGCCGAGCAGCACGCCGTGACGTTCGCCGCGGGACTCGCGGTTGCGGGTTTCAAGCCGGTGGTCGCGATCTATTCGACGTTTCTGCAGCGCGGTTACGATCAGTTCATTCACGATGTGGCGCTGCAGAAGCTGCCGGTGGTGTTCGCGCTCGATCGCGCGGGGCTCGTCGGCGGTGACGGTGCCACGCACCAGGGGAGCTACGACCTGTCCTTCGTGCGCTGCATCCCGAACACCGTGGTCATGGCGCCCTCCGATGAGAACGAGTGCCGGCAGATGCTGTACACGGCGAGCACGCTCGATTGCCCGGCCATCGTGCGCTACCCGCGCGGCACCGGCCCCGGGGTGAACGTGGTCGCCGAGATGACGGCGCTCCCGATCGGCAAGGCGCAGCTGCGTCGTGAGGGCAAGAGCGGCCTGGCGCTGCTCGCCTTCGGTGCGCTCGTCGCGCCGGCGCAGCAGATCGCCGAACGCCTCGACGCAACGCTCGTCAACATGCGCTTCGTCAAGCCGCTCGATGAGGAACTCCTGATCGCGCTCGCCGGGCGGCACCAGGCGTTCATCACCATCGAGGAGAACGCGGTCCAGGGCGGCGCCGGTTCCGCGGTCGGCGAACTCCTCGCTGCCGAGGGGTTGCAGATCCCGATGCTGCAGCTTGGCATCCCCGACCGCTTCATCGAGCACGGCTCGCGCGAGGGGTGCCTCGTACGGGCGGGGCTCGATGCCGCGGGGCTGAGTGCGAGCGTCGAGCAGTGGTGGGCGCTGCAGGCCCCCGAGCGGGTGCGCTCCGCGAACCGCGCCTGAGAGAATTGCGTTCCCGCACGGGCGTCAGCATCTGCTTAATTAGGGGCAGGCACGCATTCCCACTCCGGGCTCGGGAAGGCGGGTACGGATTTGCCGGTGTTTGTTGTAGGCTCATCCTCCATGACACCTAGCGGATCAACTGCCAAGTTCACGCGCGAGCGCCCCACCGAGGTCGAAGATGTTCAGGCGCACGCCGACACGCGCCGCCTGCCGATTAACCGCGTCGGCATCAAGGACATCAGCCACCCCGTACGGGTCAAGGACCGCTCGGCAGGCGAGCAGCACACGATCGCCACTTTCAACATGTACGTGAACCTGCCGCACAACTTCAAAGGCACGCACATGTCACGCTTCGTCGAGATCCTGCACGCCGAGCGCGAGATTTCGGTCGAGTCGTTTCGTACCATGCTGCGCACCATGGCGGCGCGGTTCGAGGCCGACAGCGGCCACATCGAGATGAGCTTCC
>DASPTE010000102.1:0-5044 GCA_035623585.1 Steroidobacteraceae bacterium
CCCCGACCGCGCACGCCATGAACTCTTCGAGCGACACCTGGCAGGGCACGCGGTAGCGCCGCGCGAGCTGCGCGCTCGCCTTGAGCATCGCGGTCGGGCCGCAGGAGAAGATCTCCGCCTTGGCGAGCTCGGCGGCGCCAAGCGTGGCGAGGTAAGCATCGGCGAGCTCGGTGACGAGTCCCGGGAAGCATCCCGGAAAATCCGAGCGGCTCGCAAGCCGGCTCGCGATGCCCCACTCATCAAGGAGCGGCATGCAGGCGATCGTGCCTGCAGGAATGCCCGGGACGATGAGCTGCGAGGGCCGCGCGCGGAAAGGAAAGGGCACTTCCGACCCCATGAGCACGAGCACCTGCCAGGGCGCCGCCGTGCGCTCGCGCAGCCGCTCGGCAAGAAACACCATCGGGGGGATCCCGACCCCGCCCCCAAGGAGCAGCGTCCGCGGCCGTTCGGGGTGAGCGCTGAAGGGACGCCCGATGGGGCCCAAAACGCTCAGCGATTCGCCCGCCTTGTGAGCGGCGAGCGCCTGAGTGCCAGGTCCCACCACCTTGTAGAGCACCTCGATCCAGCCCGCGCGCGCATCCGCGCGCATGATGGAAAGCGGCCGCCGCATCGGCAGGGTCGCAGAGCAGGTGAGATGCACGAAGCTGCCGGGCTCGGCGTGCGCGGCGCATTTCGGGGCCGCGACGCGCAGCACGTACTGTTCGGCATCGAAGCCGAGGTGCGAAAGAATCCGCGCCTGCTCGAGGAAGATCGTGCCGCGGGCGGCGGCGCTCATGCGGGACTGCGCGTGGTGAGCGTTTCGGCAAGCACCGCCATGCGCACCGCAACGCCATTGCGCACCTGGTCGCGGATCGCCGACTGCGGCCCATCGGCGACATCGGAGGCGATTTCGATGCCGCGGTTCATCGGTTGCGGGTGCATGACGATCGCATCGGGACGCGCAAGCGCGAGCCGCTCGCGCGTGAGCCCCCAGGCCTTGAAGTACTGGGCGCCATCGGGGAGGTCCGCCTGACCCATGCGCTCGGCCTGGATGCGCAGCATCATGACGACATCCGCGCCCTTGAGCGCGGTGTTGATGTGGGTATGGCGGGTGGTGCCCGCGAATTCGGCCGGATCCGGCATGAGGGGCGCGGGCGCGGCGATCCGCAGATCCGTGACTCCGAGCGCGCGCAGCACCTGGTACGCGGACCGCGCGACGCGCGAGTGGCGCACGTCGCCGACGATCGCAACCGCAAGTCCTGCAAAGCGCCCCTTCCTCTGCTTGATGGTGAGCGCGTCGAGGAGTCCCTGCGTCGGGTGCGAGAGGTGCGCTTCGCCCGCGGAGAGCACGCTCACGTGCGGGGCGACGTTCGCGGCGACCAGGTGCGGAACGCCCGCTTCCGCATCGCGGATCACGAACGCATCGACGTAGAGCGATTGGAGTGTGTAGACGGTGTCGAGCATGCTCTCGCCTTTGGCGCGCGAGGAGAGCTGCACTTCGAGATTGACGGTCTGGGCGCCGAGCCGCTTGGCGGCGAGCTCAAAACTCACGCGCGTGCGCGTTGAAGGTTCGGTGAAGAGGTTCGCGACCGTGAAACCCTGGAGCGTCTGATTCATCGCCTGTCGCTCGCCAAGTGGGTGCACGAAGCTCTGCGAGCGTTCGAGCAGGCGCTCGATGAGATAGGGCGGCAGCGTCTCGAGCGTGAGCAGATGCCGCAGCGTGCCGTCCGCGCGCAGCTGCTCGGTCAGCGTTGCACTTGCCATCGCAACCCCCGGGCGTTGTGAATCGTCATCCCCTCAGCGCCCCTTCGCCGGCGAGATAGCGCGCCAGGATCACTGCGGCAGCGGCGCTGTCGATATCGGCGCGCCGCACACGCCGCGTGCGCTCGCCGCGCTCGCGCTTTGCAGCGAGCGCCGAGCTCGCTTCGAGCGAGGAGTAGCGCTCATCGACGAGGTGCACGGGCAATGCGAAGCGGCGTTCGAGCTCGGCGGCGAACTCGCGCGCGGCGGCGCCGAGCGCGCCCTCGCTCCCGTCCGTATTATACGGGGCACCGACGACGAGGCGGGCGGGACCGAGCGCGCGCACTTCGCGCTCGATTGCCTTCCAGTCCGGGGCGCCTGCGCGTGCGAGCACCGCGGCCCTCGGTGCGGCGGTACGCGTCAGCGTGTCGCCGGAAGCGATACCAATGCGTTTGAGTCCGAAATCAAAGGCGAGGACGGTCTCGGCCTTGCTCATGCCCCGGGGAGGGAGCGCGTGTGCGCGCGCTCAGGCATGTCCGGCTTCCGGGCTCAGCCGCTCGACGTCGATGCCGAGCAGCCGCCACGCCGCCGCCCAGCGCTCCTCGAACGGCAGCTCGAACACCACGCGTGGGTCGACCGGCATCGAGGCCCAGGCGTTCTCCTTCATCTCGCGCTCGAGCTGCCCGGATTCCCAGCCGGCGTAGCCGAGCGCGATGAACGCATCGGAGGGCCCCTCGCCCCTCGCCATGGCAGCGAGCACATCGCGCGAGGTGGTCACCTGGATGTCGTCGGAGACTTTGTGAGTGTGATCCCACTGCCCGCCCGGTCGATGCAGCACGAAGCCGCGATCGGTATGCACGGGTCCGCCGCGCAGCACGGGCTGTGCGGCGATATGTTCACTCGAGGGCTCGAGCTTCATCTGCGAGAGCACGTCCGAGAGCTTCATCGGCAGCGGCTTATTGAGCACGATGCCGAGCGCCCCCTTGTCGGTGTGCTCACAGATGAGTGCCACGGTCTGCGCGAAGTTCGGGTCCGCGAGCTGCGGCATCGCGATCAGGAGATGATTCGTGAGGCTAGCGCCCTGGGCGTCGGCGAATAAGGGTTCGGGTGAACTTTGCTTAACGCCCATAGCACCCAAGTATGGGCATGGAACGGCGCACTCTCAAGGAACGGCGGTCACGTTGCCGTGGGAAAAGTGCCCGCCAATGAACTGCCACTCGTAGACAAACCGCAACACTTGATGCTGCGCGGCGAGTTCCGGCGGGAAGGGATCGAAGGGACTCGCGAGCTTCAAGATCGCAAGCGCCGCTGCATCGAGCTCGGGGTTCCCGCTCGAGCGACGGATGACGACTCGCTCGAGGACACCGTTTGCGGCAATGCCCACTTCCACCACCGGGCTCGCCGGCGCCGCCGCACGGGCAGCGGTCGGGTAGTTCAGGGTGCCGATCCGCTCGACCTTGCGCCGCCAGCCATCGAGATAGGGCGCGACGGTGGAGGAGACCGTGTCGGGGGTGATCCAGAGCTCATCGCGCTTGGGCCCTTTAAGCGCGGCGGGGCCTTCCTCGTCCTGCGGACCGGGCTGGGCGCTCTTCGGCTCATCGACAAGGAGGGGCCGCTCCGCGCTCGTGCCGTTGCTGCCTGAATCCGCAAGATAGCGCACGTCCGTGGTCCAGGCGTTCGTCGTGAGGATGTGCTCGGAGCGGCTGCCGCGACTATCGCCCTGGGAGGCGAGTGAGCGGCCCTCGGGGACGCCTTCGTGCTTGATGACCGGGACACCGGTGGCGGCGTTATGTGGCGAGACGCTCGAGCTCGTATTGCCCGCGCCAAGCTGCGTGCGCTGCGCGAGATAGGTGGCGTCCGGATTCTGATCCGCCTCGGGCAGATCGTCCGAGACGAGCAGCACCTCAAGTCCCTTGGCGCCCGTCTTCTCCGCGACGACGTTGAAGGTGACCCCGAGGATGACGAGCGCGTGCAAGAGCGCCGCGAGGAACATCATGGTGAGGAGCCGGTCCCAGACCGGAGCCTTGCCTTCCCGAAGCGACAGTGCCCGTGGTGCCATGCCGGCGCGCTGCCGCTACGGCGCGGGCCCCGAGGCCGCGGCGCGCCCTCGTGCGCGTGGCGCGCCCGCGAGGCGCTTTTCGATCGCCTCGATCAACTGCACGCCGATGTGGATGCCGAACTGCTTGTCGAGTTCGCGGATGCCGGTCGGACTCGTCACGTTGATCTCGGTGACGAAGCCCCCGATCACGTCGAGTCCGACGAAAAGCATGCCGCGCTCGGCGAGCGCGGGTCCGATCTCGCGCGCGAGAAAGCGATCGCGGTCGTTGAGGGGGCGGCCGACGCCCTTGGCACCCGCGGCGAGATTACCGCGGTGATCGTCGGGGGAGGGGATGCGCGCGAGGGCGTAGGGAACGGGCTCGCCATCGATCAGCAGCACGCGCGAGTCGCCCGATTCGGCGATCTCGGGAAGGTAGCGCTGCACGATCGCGAAGCGCTGGCCGTAGTCCGAGAGCGTCTCGAACACGACCCGGGCGTTGCGATCGCGCTCATCGAGCACGAAGATCGAGCGCCCGCCCATGCCGTGCAGCGGCTTGCAAACGATCTTGTGATGCTCGCGCAGGAAGGCGGCCATCTCGCTCATGTCGCGCGTGATCAGGGTCGGCGCGCAGCACTTGGGGAACCAGGCGGTGTAGACCTTCTCGTTCATGTCCCGCAGGCCCTGCGGGCGGTTGACGATGAGGACGCCGGCGGTTTCCGCACGCTCGAGGATGTAGGTCGTGTAGATGTACTCGATATCGAAGGGCGGGTCCTTGCGCATCAGGAGACAGTCGAGCTCGGAGAGGGGTTCGGTGCGCGCTGCGCCGAGCGTGAACCAGCCCTTCGGGTCCGCTTTCACGGCGAGCGGACGCATCCGTCCGAGCGCCACGCCATCACGCAGCGCGAGGTCGCCTTGTTCGAGGTAGGAGAGCGCGAACCCGTGCTCCTCGGCGGCAAGCAGCATCGCGAGCGTCGAGTCCTTCGCATACTTGATGTGATCGATCGGGTCCATCACGACGGCAAGTCGGACGTGTTTCGTCATCTCGGGCTCCGGAGCAGCGCCAACTCTCCAAAACGTGACGCGTGTGGCATGGCGGGGGGTGGGCGTATATGTTAAAAGAACCGCGCGCTTACGCGCACTTGTGCGCTAAATGATGCGCTTGCTCGCCTTGCCTCTGTAAGGAGTCTCGCGGCCGTGACCGCCCAATCGAAGCTGACGGGCCTGAAGGTCCTCGTCATCGACGACAGCAAGACCATCCGCAAGACCGCCGAGACCCTCCTCGCGAAG
>DASPTE010000049.1:0-12268 GCA_035623585.1 Steroidobacteraceae bacterium
GGAATCAGGCTAACGGCGTCTTCATGGAGCTCGGTGCGACCGTGCAGTTCGCGGGCTACGGGCATCCGGTCGAAGTTACGGGAAATGTTGGCACCGGCGTCTTCGTCGGCGACGCAGCTGACGCGCTCTTTGTTGGAACAGTCACCGTGACCGGCAATGGTGCCCCCGCCGTCTACTGTAAGTCGCCAACATCCTCCGTCACGCACTTCGCGATTGCAGCCAGCGCCGGAAGTACGAACTGCACGAACTAGCGTTTTGCGAGGTGCCGGGTTGCACTTGGCAGTTGTGCTCAGGTACGGGGCAGCGCACGAAATCCACGAACGCTGCAGGAAGGTGTTGTCGGCTTTTGGCCGAACTGAGCCAGTCGGTGCGGACAGCCGCTTCGGCTGGCTGCGGACGCGAGGCTTGGAGAGGGGATCTGCCGGGAATAGGACTCGAACCTACGACCCGCGCATTACGAATGCGCTGCTCTACCAACTGAGCTATCCCGGCGTAACGCCTCGGAGCGCCGCGGATTCTACATTTTTCTGCGCAGCCGGATGACAAGGTCGATCCCGGCGACCTCGGTACCGGGTGGGGGCGGCGGCAGGCGGCTGAACTCGACCGCAGGCACTGGCACATCAGTGAGCTCGCCGCTCTCGAGATTGTGAAAGTGGTAGTGCGGATCGACGTTCGAATCGAACCAGGCTCTTGATCCATCCACCGATAGCTGGCGGATCAGGCCACGAGCCGCGAAGAGATTGAGCGTGTTGTAAACGGTGGCCTTGGAGACACGTGCTCCCGCCCCACGCAGATTCGCAAGGATCTGCTCTGCCGAAAGGTGCTGCGGCGCGAAGAGCAGAAGCGTCGCAATGCGAACGCGTTGGGCGGTCGGGCGGATGCCGCACTCGGCAAGCCGTCGTTCACACCCCTGGGCCGTACCTGCCAAGCCGCGGATCTCGCTCATCCCGCGCATTATAGACAAGCGCCGCCCGAGCACTAGGGGGCTGCAGCCGCCTTCGGGACACCTTTGCCGGGCCGGACGAGGAGCAGGAGCGGGAGCAGGGCGAGGAAGATCACCCCGAGCGCCTTGAAGTCATCGAGATATGAAAGGAGCGCCGCCTGGCGGGCCACCTCCTGATAGATGCTCGCGAGCGTCGTCGAGCCATCGGCGGGGGTCCCGAGGACGCTTCCGAGGTGATGCGTGTAGTCGGGGTAGTTCGGATTGAGCGCTTGCAGCTGCTCGACGATGCGACTTTGGTGGAACTGCTCGCGCCGCGTGAGGAGCGTCGAGGCGAAGGAAATGCCGATGCTGCCGCCGAAGTTGCGCGCGAGGTTGATGAGCGCGGAGGCGTTGTTGGTTTTCTCCGGAGGGATGTCGCGGAAAGCGAGCGCGTTGATCGGCACGAACAGAAACGCGAACGAAACGGCTTGGAACATGCGCAGCAGCACGATATGCCTGAACGTCACCCCGAGGTAGAGGTCCGTCATCCAAAGGAGACTCACGCCACCGATGAAGAGGCCGATCGCGACCAGCAAGCGCGTGTCCACCTTGTTGATAAGCCGTCCGACGAGTGGCAGCAGCACGAGCATCACGCAACCCCCGGGCGTGAGCGCCATCCCAGCATCGACGGCCCGATAGCCCATGAGCTCCTGCATGTAGGCGGGCAGGAGATACGTGCTTCCGAGCACCATGAAGCCGAGCATCAGCATCAGGATGAAGGTCACGGCGAAGTCCTTGTTGCCGAGCAGGCGCACCTCCACCATCGGCTTCGGATGGCGCAGCTCCCAGTAGATGAGGAGCGCAAAGCCGACCGCCGACAGCAAGGTCAGCGTGGTGATGAAACCCGAGCCGAACCAGTCATCGTCCTGGCCGCGGTCGAGGACGATCTGCAGACTCCCGAGCGCGAGCGCCACAAAGCAGAACCCCATCCAATCGACCGACAACGGCCCGCTGATGCGCGGTGGGCGCTCGCGTATCAGCGACATCACCAGCATGATGAGCGTGATGCCTACCGGCACATTGATGAGGAAGATCCAGCGCCAGTGGTAATTGTCGGTGATCCAGCCCCCGAGGGTGGGTCCGATGGTTGGCGCCACCACGGTCGCGATGCCGTAGATCGCGGCCGCCATGCCGCGTTTCTCGGCGGGAAAACTGTCGGCGAGGATCGCTTGTGCGACCGGCTGCAAGCCGCCGCCGGTGGCGCCCTGCAGCGCCCGCAGCCCGATGAGAGCGGCGAGATTTGGCGCAAAGCCGCAAAGCATCGAGCTTAGCGTGAACCCGAAGATGCAGGTGAGGAAGAAACGCTTGCGCCCGAAGGTGTTGGAGAGCCATCCGGAGATCGGCATCACGACCGCGTTGGTCACGAGATAGCTCGTGAGCACCCAGGTCGATTCGTTCTGGCTCGAGGATAAGTCTCCGGCGATGTGAGGGAGCGCGACGTTTGCAATGGAGATGTCCATGACCTCCATGAAGGCGGCGATCGCGACGACGGGCGCAATGATCCAGTGCGTGCTGCGCGGAGCCGCCCCCGCCGCGACCGCGGCCGTACTCACGGCTGCGCCCGGACCTGCGTGCTCGGAGAGTTCGCCGCGCCCTGCGCGGTCGCGACGCGCTCGGGCCCCGCTGCGCCGGAGGCCATCCCGGGCGCAGCCGCGCCGCGCGCACCGAGGTTCGCCGCGACGATGGCGCTTATCGCAGCATCCGCTCCGGCCACCTGTTCAGCGTAGACATCGGTGTTGAGGGATACCGACCAGGCGGGAGTCTGGGAAAGCGCCGCCCCGCGCTGATCGCGTACGTCGATGTTCACGACGGTCGAGAGCCCGAGAAAGAGCGGATTGCGCTCGAGTTCCGCAGGATCGAGACCGATGCGCACCGGCAATCGCTGCACGATCTTGATCCAGTTGCCCGAAGCGTTTTGCGCCGGCAGCACGGCGAGCGCGCTGCCCGTGCCCGGGGTGAGGCCGAGCACGCGCCCGTGGTAGCGCACGTGCGATCCGTACATGTCGGCGGTGACGTCCGCCGGCTGGCCGATGCGCAGGCCACTCAGCTGATTCTCCTTGAAGTTGGCGTCGACCCACATGGAATCGACGGGCACGATGCCGAGCATCTCGGTCGAGGAGGTGACCTGTTGCCCGAGCTGCACCGCGCGCCGCACCACGTAGCCCGACACCGGTGCGACGACGTTGGTGCGCGCAGCCGCGAGCCAGGCGGCGCGCAGCGCGGCTTCGGCCTGCAGGACACGCGGGTGGGTCGCCGGAGTGGTGCCGAGGATCGCCGCGCGAGTGCTCGCAAGCGTTGCCTGCGCCTGGTCGAGGCCCGCGCGGGCGCTGTGCACGGCGTTCTCCTCGTGTTGCAGCGTCTCCTGCGAGACGCCGTGCACGGCGAGGAGCGGGCGATCGCGCGCGACATCCTGATTGGCCTGATCGAGCGTCACACGCTGCGTCTGCACGGCGGCGACATCGCGCGCCTCTTCGGCGAAGAGCTGCGCGACGTCGCGCACGGTTTGCGCAAGATTCGCCTTGGACTGGGCGAGCGCCACCTCGGCATCGCGCGGATCGAGCCGCACCAGCACCTGTCCGCGACGCACGAACTGCGTCTCATCCGTGTCGATGCCGATGACCGTGCCCGAGACCTGCGGCGTAAGGCGCACGAGGTTGCCGTTGACATAGGCGTCATCGGTCTTCACGTGCCCGCGGGCGACGAAGAAGTAATAGAGCGCGGAAGCAGCGATAGCGCAGATGACGACCGCAAGTATGATGAGCGCACGCCGACCGGGGCCGGGTGCGGTTGCAGGGGCGGCGGCGCGCGCTTCGGGCTTGCGGTCCTTCTCCTCGTTCATCAGTTTTCTCCTTGGCTGCCCCGCTCCGTCGCGCTCTTCGCCGCGGGGGTTGCCGTGGCGCTTGCCAGCGCCGTCGGGTCGTGCGGCGCATTCCACCAGCCGCCACCGAGCGCCCGAAAGAGCGTCGCAATGTCCGTAAAGCGCTGCACGTCCGCCTGCACCTCGGCGAGCGCGGCCTGCTCGTACTGCTGCTCGGTGGTGAGGACCTGCAGCTCGTTGTACTTTCCGGCGCGATACTGCTCGAGCGCGAGATCGCGGTTCTCGCGTGCCGCCGTCAGTGCCTCGGTGTGTGCGCGATAGCTCGCACTATCGTGCTCGAGTGATGCGAGCGAGTCAGCCACTTCGACGAAAGCGCCGACGACCGTCGAGCGGTAGCTCGCGAGCGCCTGGCGGTAACGCTCCTCTGCCTCGTGCTGCCGCGCGGCGAGCGCGCCACCGTGAAAGATCGGCGCGGTGGCGTTGAGGCCCCCGGACCAGATGCCGCCCGGTTTGGTGAAGAACTCATCCGTAAGGGTCGTCTGTTGCGCGTACTGCGCGAAGATCGAGAACGAGGGGAAGCGCGCGGCCTCGGCCACGCCGATCGCTGCGCTCGCCTGATGCAGGTTGTCTTCTGCGGCGAGCACATCGGGGCGCTGACGCACGAGCGCCGAGGGGAGCGAGAGCGGAAGCGTCGTCGGCAGCGCGAAGTCGCGCATCGTGAGTGCCGGAGCTGTAAAGCGATCGGGCCATGCGCCGCAGAGCTTTGCGAGCGCGTTGCGATAGATGTCGCGCTGCTGCTCAAGCGACGGGAGCGTCGCGCGCAGGTTCTCGAGCTGGGTCTGAGTCTGCAGGGTGTCGCTGCGAATGACCTTGCCGGCATTCTCAAGCGTGCGCGTGAGCTCAAATTGTGCTTGCAGCTGCTCGACCAGTGTGCGCGTGACTTCGATCTGCTCGAGCGTCGCGGCGTAGTCGAAGGCGGTGATCACGGTCTGATCGACGAGCGTCACGTAGGTATTGAGCACCTGGTCGCGCACCGCGGCGGTCGTCGCCCGCTGCGACTCGATCGCGCGGCGCGTGCCGCCGAAGATATCGACGTTGTAGGCGAGCGCCACGCCGAGCGCGTAGCGGTTGCCGGTGGCGGTGAAGGCGTTGACCGGAGAGTAAAGCACGCTGCCGTTGATGTGCGCGCGGCCGATCTGACCCGAGGCATCAAACTGCGGCAGTGCGGCACCACTCACCGCCCGCAGTTCGTACTGTGCCGCGGCGAGTCCATGGCGGGCCGCTTCGAGATCGGGATTGCCGGCGAGCGCTGCGCGCACCAGCTGATCGAGCGCCGTGGAGTGAAAGAGCTGATACCACCCATCCGCCACGTCGGCGCCGTACTCCAGGTTGCGCGCAGCGCTCGGGGCGGGCGGTGCGTGCGCGTAGCCCGATTCGGGAGCGGCGGGACGCGTGAAATCAGGTCCGAGCGCACAACCGCTCGTACCAAGTGCGGCGCATGCTGCCGCGGCAAGGATCCAGCGCCTCTTCATGCGGCACCCCTTGCGGTTGAGTTGCGCTGCGCAGCGCGCACCCGCGGCTCGCGCCGGAGGGTGCCGCGCGGAGCGGTCGCATCCTGCAGATGGCCGAGGAGGCGCTGCAGGAGCGCGACCAGTGTGTCGACTTCGGCGCTCGAGAACGGCGCCACGAGCTGGTTCAGCAGTTCTACGATCACCCGTTTGGCGCTTTGTGCCTGACGGCGCCCGGCGCTCGTGATCTCGATCTCGACCGCGCGGCGATCGCGATGGCTGCGCTCGCGCCGCACGAAGCCGAGCCGCTCGAGCTCATCGACGACGCGGGTGAGGGCACCCATGTCGTGGCCGAGATCCGTCGAGAGCTGCGTCGCCGATACCGGGGCCTGCTGGGAGCTCAGCCACATGAGCGTCATCCACTGCGTGAAGGAGATCGAGAGCGCCTCGAAGCGCCGCTCGGCGATCTGGGTGAGGAGCAGGCCGCAGCGCTTGAGGAGGTAGCCGACGCTGTTGTTCGGCGCGAGGCTGGCGAGCGTGTAATAGGGTTTGGAGGCCATCGGAGTCCCTCGATTTTTATTTGCCTGAATGATATTTGCCTAGGCAAATATAGTCAAGCAAACGATCCCGCCCCACGTGGCGGCCGCGCTTACGTCTGCGCCGGGGCGAGCTTGCTCTGCAGGTGCTGGGCGAGTTCGGCGATGGTCGGAAAATCAAAGAGCTCGGTGAGATCGACCTGCCCGGGATACTCGCGGTCGATCTGCTCGTGGATCTCGATGAGCTTGAGCGAGCTCGCGCCGATTTCGAAGAGATTGTCGTGCACCCCGACCCGCTTGCCCTCGAGTGCCGCATCGCAGATCGTCTTGAGCTTCGCCTCGATCTCGTTGCGCGTGCCCCCGTCGGGGGCGCGCTGCGCCTCGCGCAGCACCCGGAGTTCGGCGAGCTCGGCCGCGAACTCCCCGTCGGCGTAGTTCTCTTCGAGGAGATGTCGCTGGATCTTGCCGCTCGTCGTCTTCGGGATCCGCTTCACCGGCACGACCTCGGCCACTTCGAGCCCGGTCTGCTCGTTAACGAGCCGCGTCACCTCCCTCGCGGTCGGCAGGAACTCCGCCATGTCCCCGCGATGCAGCACGAACAGCACGAGCTGCTCGGTCTGCGCGCCCGGGGGGCGCACGCCCGCGGCGACCACCTTGCCGAGCTCAAGTCCCGGGGCGCGCTGGGCGATGCTCTCGAGATCATGCGGGTAGTAGTTCTGGCCGTTGACGAAGATGATCTCCTTCGCGCGTCCGGAGATGTAGAGCTCCCCGGCATGCATGAGGCCGAGATCGCCCGTGCGCAGCCAGCCATCGGCCGTGAAGGTCGCGGCGTTGGTCTCGGGGTCCTCGTAGTAGCCGCGCGTCACGTTGTCGCCGCTGATGTGCACGTTGCCGATGCGCTCGCCGGGCAGTTCGCGGTCGTCGTCGTCCGCGATGCGTACGCGGCAGTAGGGGATCGCCTTGCCCTCGCAGACGATGCGCACGGCATCCTTGTCTGCCTCCGGGATGAGCTCCACGGGGTGGCCGACGTTCAGACGGTGACGGTTGAGGGTGACGCTGCGCAGCGGTGCGCCAGGCTCCGGAAAGGCGACGGCGAGCGAGGCCTCGGCGAGCCCGTACACGGCGTACATGCTGTTCCGCTTGAGTCTTGCGGGCGCGAGCCGCGTGAGGAACTCCTCGCACAGCTCGACCGAGATGGGCTCCGCGCCATTGAAAATGAATCGCACCGAGGAGAGATCGAGCCCCTCGATCGCGCGATCGCCGAGCACTTTGAGGTAGTGCTTATAGCCGAAGTTCGGCGAGCACAGGATCGTCGCCCGGATGCGCGAGGCGAGGCTGAGCCAAAGGAGCGGGCGCCGGATGAAGAGCTCTGTTGGCATCAGGTGCGTCTGCACCCGATGCATGAAGAGGATCAGGTGAAAGCCGATGAGCCCCATGTCGTGGGTGAGGGGCATCCAGGAGAGGCTCACGTCGTTTTCGGAGAAGCCCCCGACCTCGCGCGAGCCATATCCGTTCGCGAGGATGTTGCCGTGGGTGAGCACCACGCCCTTCGGATCCGAGGTCGAGCCCGAGGAAAACTGAATGAAGGCGGTATCGTCGGTGCTCACGCGCTCGATGCGCCCGGCGCGCGAGATGTCGTCGAGGTCATCCACCAGAAAGGCGCGGCGGCGCAGCGTCGCAAAGGTGTCGTTCTCGTCGCTGCGCGCGGCGAACGCGCCGATGCGCTCGAGCGAGCGGCGGTCGGTGTAGATGAAGGGTGTCCCGAGCCGCCGCGCGATGCGCAGGAGCTTGTGACGGTGCTCGTCGCTGATGCCAAGCGCCACCGGCACCGGCACGATGCCACCGAGCACGGCCGCCCAGAAGGCGTCGATGAACTGCTCGTTGCTGCCGAGGAAGAGGATCAGCTTGTCGCCGCGCCGGGCACCGAGACGCTGCAGGTGATAGAGAATACCGAGTGCGCGCTCGTAGAGCTCGGCGGCTGACACCGTGCGCGTTTCGTTCTCGCCCTCGAGATAGGTGACCCCGCGCGGCACGGAGCGCATCGTCTCGAGGACTTCGGTCAGTGTCGTGGCTTTGTGCATCAGCGGCGTTCCAGCCTCATCGTGAGCGGATAACGGGTGCGCAGGTTGATCTGCGCCTCGAGTTCGAGCGGTTTGTCGGGAACGTAAACGAGCCGATAGCGGCGCGCCATTTTGTAAAGGTGCACGAGCATCTCGTAGAGCGCAAAAGTCTCCCCGATGCAGTGACGCGGGCCCGCCGCAAAGGGCATGTATGCGAAGCGCGGCCGCTCGGCTTCGTGCTCGGGTGCGAAGCGCTCGGGCAGGAAGCGCTCGGGGTCCTTCCAGTAGCGCGGGTGGCGGTGCAGAAGATAGAGGGGCAGGAGCACATTGGTGGCGGGGGGCACGGGATAGCCCCCGAGCACATCCGCCTCGATCGTGCGGCGCGAAAGCAGCCACCCGGGCGGGTAGAGACGCAGCGCCTCGTTGATGACTTGGCCCGTGTAGGCAAGGGCTTCCATCTCGGCGAGGCTCGGCGCCGCGAGATCGGGCGCCGCATCGAGCTCGGCGTGCAAGCGTCTTTCGGCCTCGGGGTGGGTGGCGAGGAGGTACCAGGTCCAGTTGAGCC
Organism: Steroidobacteraceae bacterium; assembly: GCA_035623585.1. Lineage (GTDB taxonomy): Bacteria > Pseudomonadota > Gammaproteobacteria > Steroidobacterales > Steroidobacteraceae > 13-2-20CM-66-19. Next base: position 8,470 of record DASPTE010000049.1, read on the forward strand.
CGCTCGCGGTCGTCTCGTGCCCGGCGACGATCAGCGTCATCACCTCGTCGATGAGCTCCCGTTCAGCCATCGGCGCACCGGTCTCTTTGTCGCGCGCGCCCATGAGCATCGCGACGAAATCGAAGTGCTCCTCGCTCTCGGTGCGCCGCCGCGCGAGGAGCTGGGCGACGAGCTTGGTGAGCGAGCGGAACTTGAACGCGAACTGCAGGTCGCGCGAGGGCTCCTTCGCCACTACCTCGAAGGGATTGGCACCAAGCTGCGCGGTGAGCCGATCGAGGTCACGCCCGAAAATCGAGCGCAGCACGATGTCGAGCGTGAGCTCGCTCATCTGGTCGGTGAGATTGATGAGCGCCCCCTGCGCGGCGAGCGCGTCCCAGCGCCCGATGAAGCGCTCGTTCGACTGCGCGATCAGCTCTGCGAACTGCGTGATCACGCGGCGGTGGAAGAACGGCTGCAGCATGTAGCGCTGCCGCTTCCAGAGCTCCCCCTCGCTCGTCATGATGCCCTTGCCAAGCAGGATCTTGACGCGATCGAGACCGAGGCCCTTGGTGTAGTTGCGGTGGTTCGAGACCAGCACCCGCTTGATGTCGTCGGGATGATGGATGACGTAGGTATAAGATCGGCGTGTGGGCACGAAGACCCGGTAGGTGTCCCCATGCCGTGCGAAAAGCTCGACCATCCGCTCCAGGCTGTCGTCCGTGGAGCCGACGTCGAATTGCAGCTCGGCCTCGGGAGGCGGCGTCTTCGCGTGTGCGGCAGCTCTCATGCAAGCTCTTGAAAGCCAAACTTTAATTTTATATCACACCGACCTGCGCGGTGAGTGGCCGGAAAACGCGGCATGCGCGCTGCGCGCCCGCCTGCCCTACGCGAGGCGCCTCGCGCTCGCTTCCTCCTCGGAAGCGACGCGCTCGAGCCTCGCCGGCATCGCACTCGCGCTGCGCGCGCTCTCGGCACTTCTCGGGCATGCCGTCAGTGCCGCGCAGCTGCGCTTCGAGCGCGGCGAGAAGCCGAGCCTCGCAGCGGCTGGGGCACCGCGGGCGGATTTCAGCATCTCGCACTCCGGTCCCTGGGTCGGTTGTGCGGCGCTTGCGGGCGGGCGCGTCGGCCTCGATATCGAAGTCGGCGCGGGGGAGCGGATCGAGGGCTTCGTGGCGCGCGAGGCGGCGCTCAAGGGCGCGGGTATCGGGCTGCGCGGGTTCGGTGAGGTTCGCCTGCATGAAGGCGGCGCGAGCTGCTGCGGGGAACTCTGGCACGCGCGCCCGCTCGATTTTTTCCCGGGCGCCGCGGCCTGCGTGATGACGAGTCGCGCGGTGAACGCCTTCGATGCGCGCGCGCTTCCACTCGGGGAGCTTTTCGGACCATGAGCGGCGACGACGCCGGCCTGCGCAACACGCTCTACCGCACGACGACCCGCTCGGGGCGGCGCATGACGCCCACCCGGCGCTTCCTCTATCGGCTCGCGGTGCCGGTCGGACTCGCAATCATCCGCGCCTGGCTCGCGAGCTGCCGCGTGGTGCGGGTCGAGGGGCTCGAGCACCTCGAGCAGGCGCTTGCCCGCGCGCCATCGCTCGTGCCCTGCTACTGGCATCAGCATCAGCTTCATTGCGGCAAGTTCTTGATCGATCAGCGCTCACGCGGGCTTAGGGTCGGCTGGCTGATCAGCCCATCGGTGGACGGGGAGCTCGGCGCAATGGCGGTCCGTCGTCTTGGGGGCGTGGTCATCCGCGGCTCCGCCACTCATACCGGGGCGCGGGCGTTGCGCGATTACTATCAAGCGCTCGTGAACGACAACGTATCGCCGGCGATTACGCCCGATGGACCGCGCGGCCCGCGCTTCAAGTTCAAGCCCGGCGCGCTCCTTCTCGCACAGATGTCCGGGCGCCCCATCCTTCCGATGTCCTATGCCGCATCGCGCGCCTGGCTCATAAAGTGGGACAAGTTCGTGATCCCCGTGCCGTTTTCGCGGATCGCGATTGCGATCGGGCCGCCCTGTTACGTCCCACGCGTCACCGACACCGCCTCGCTCGCGCAGCTGCAGCAGCGCATGGAGGCCGAGCTCAAGCGGCTTTTCGGCGTCGCGCGCGCCGCACTCAAGCGCCGCTGAACTCCCCGCAACGCACTACGCGCGCCGCTTCGAGGGATTCTGTTAAGTACTAAAGTGTGATTGAACAGTCCCTTAGCTTGTGTTCCTTAGGCAGTGTGCGAGAATCCTGCGCAAGCACTTGGAAAATGGTAGCGGCGGTTCGTCCGCACTTTCGTGACGGACCGACGTGTCCGAAGCGGAACAATGGATTAGGCTGCATTTCGAGGCTTCGTGGGAGGTCACGGGTCCATGACCGCTACACCGCCGGATAAGCCGGCGGACTTCACCGCATCAGACATCCTCTCCGCGGATGCCTGGACCGGCCGTACCCCCAAGCCCGTCGTCGGTATCGACGTCATCTGCACGAAGATCGCCGTCGATTTCCAGAACATGCGCCGCGATTCGATGGATGAGTGCGTGCGGCGCAACCTCGAACTGCTGCGCGGTGCCACCGCTTCCGACTGCGCGTTTCTTGCGGCCCTCAATCCCGAAGATTCAACGATCGCCGACGTGCAGCTCGCGCGCAGTGCCTTCGCGCAATGTCGCCCCGAGGGGCTGGTCGGCGTCGGGCTCGAATCGCTCCCCTGGCTCAAGGGCCGGCTCGAGCACCTGCGTCTCTCGGAGCTGCGCGATACCAGCTCACCCCGCAAAGAGCAGGCGACGGAGGCCGCGCGGCTTGCAGAACTGCATATCGGCTCGGCGCTGATCGTCGCGCTCGCCGCGGGGGAGCGGCCGGCGGGGGTCCTGGTACTCGCGCACGCCATGCCGCGCGGCGCCTGGGACGTGAACCTGCAGCTGCTGATGAAGCTGATTGGCACGAGTCTCGCGACGGGGCTCGAGCGCATCCGCACCGAAGCGCGCCTGGCGAAGCTCGAGGAGCGCACCAACCTCTTTCAGGCCGCGGCCAACGACGGGCTTTGGGACTTCGACGTCGAGAGCAACGAGGTGTATTTCTCGCCGCGCTGGAAGGCGATGCTCGGCTACGGCGACGATGACATGCGCGGCTCGCCCGACTGGCGCAGCCTCGTACACCCCGACGATCTCTCGCGCGTGCAGGCCGCCATTCGCGACCACGTCGCCGGCAAGACCCCGATCTTCGAGAGCACGCATCGTATGCGCCACCGCAACGGCGAGTGGCGCTGGGTGATCAGCCGCGCCACCGCGCGCGTCGACAAGCACGGGCGGCTGCTGCGCCTGGTCGGCGTCGAGCTCGATATCACCGAGCGCAAGCTCTACGAGGAGGCGCTGTTCCGCGAGAAGGAGAGCGCACAGATCACACTGCAGTCGATCGGCGATGGTGTGATCACGACCGATGCCAACTCCACCATCGACTACATAAATCCCGTCGCCGAGGAGCTCACCGGCTGGCGTCTCGAGGACGCGATGGGGCGCCCGGTGGAGGAGATCTTCCGCGCCTTCCACGAAGAGACGTGCGAGCCGCTGCAAAACCCCCTCACCGTGTCGATCCGCCGCATCCGCCCGATCAAGTCCGTGCGCCCGATGCTCCTCATCAGGCGTGATGGCAACGAGCTCTACGTCGAGAGTACCGCCGCGCCGATCCGCGATGGCGCGGGGCACGTCGCGGGTGGCGTCCTCGTGTTCCATGATGTCAGCGAGTCGCGCGAGCTGAATCGCCGGTTGTCGTACCACGCGAGTCATGACTTGTTGACCGGGCTGGTCAACCGCCGTGAATTCGAAAGCCGGCTCGAGCGCGCG
>DASPTE010000064.1:0-2872 GCA_035623585.1 Steroidobacteraceae bacterium
CGTCGTCGAGCCCGCGGAAGAGCGCGAGCGCCTCGCGCACCATGAGCTCCATCTCGGTGAGCTCCTTGACGATGCGTGCCTGCAGCGCCTGGTCCTCCAGCGTCTCGACCTGCAGGCGCAGCCGCGTGAGCGGGGTCTTCAGGTCGTGCGACATGGCGGCAAGCACGCGGGTGCGGCTGTCGAGGTAGCGGTGCAGGCGCTCCTGCATGGTGTTGAAGGCGCGCGCGGCGTGGCGCAGCTCGCGGGCGCCGCGCTCGGCAAGGGGCGCCGGCCGCGCGTCGCGCCCGATGCTGTCCGCGGCGCGCGCGAGCTCGGAGAGCGGGCGGGTGACGGTGCGCGCCACGAGGTAGAGCGCGACGACGAGGATCAGCACGAGGAGTGTGAGATTGATGAAGAGATTGCGCGGCAGCGGCACCCCGCCCGGTGGGCGCGTCACCCTGAAGGTCACGGCATCGCCGTCGGCGAAGTGCACCGTCACGTCGTAGCGCTGGGCGCCTCCCGGCCGGCCGGCGGGCTCGCGGTTCTCGAAGAATGGCGGCGCAATCGTAATCGCGAGCGGCGCGGGATCGGGCGTCGGGCTCACCTCGATCGAATAGGCGGGGCCGAGCGCGCTTTGCAGCTGCTCGGTAAGTGCGCGCTCGAAGTCCGACAGCAACGGCAAGCGCACAAAGCCGCGTGGCGCCGCACGGCCGTCGCGTCCGGGCGAACCCGGAGCGGCACGCGGTGGACGCGGAAGAGCCTCGGGCGGTGCCGCGGCGAGACGGCTTATGGTCTCAGCGCGCGCACTTGTGCTCAGTGGTGCGAGTGCGAGAGTTGTCTCAGCAATGCGGCGCGCCGACTCGCGCACGCTCCCCTGCAGTACGAAACCCTCGCGCTCCTGCGCGATGAGAAAGAGTGCCACCGCCTGGGCGAGGAGGACCGCCGCGACGGACGCGAACAAGAGCCTTGCGAAGAGCGATTTGGGCCAGGGCAACTCGCGCATCGCGGCTTGGCAGAGCGCCTCAGTCGCTCACGACGTTGACGCCGATCACGTACCCCTCGCCGTACACGGTCTTGATGATCTGCGGCGCGCGGGCGTCGTCGCCGAGGATCTGCCGCAGGCGGCTGACGCGCACGTCGATGCTGCGATCGAAGGGATCGGCGTCCCGTCCGCGCAGGAGTTCGGTGAGCTGCGTGCGCGTCAAGACGCGGTTCGCAGCGGAGAGGAGCACGGCGAGCAGGCGGTATTCGGCGCCGCTCAAGGCGACCTCGCGGCCCGCGGGGTCGGTGAGGGTGCGGGTGACGGTATCGAGACGCCAGCCGCCGAAGTTGAAGCCGCGGACGTTCTCGGGACTCGGATCGCGCGGTGCGTGCGCGGAGCGGCGCAGAATTGCCTTGATGCGCCCAAGCAGCTCGCGCGGGTTGAAGGGCTTGGCGAGGTAGTCATCGGCCCCGAGCTCGAGCCCGATGATGCGATCGACGTCTTCGCCACGCGCGGTCAGCATGATGATCGGCAGCTGCGAGCGGGCGCGCAGCTCACGGCAGAGCGTGAGTCCATCCTCTCCCGGCAGCATCAGATCGAGCACCAGCAGATCGATGTGCGAGCGCTCGAGCACCCGGCGCATTTCCTTCCCATCCGGCACAGCCGTGGTGCGGAAGTCGTGCTTCTCGAGGTACTGCGCGAGCAAACCCCTGATTTCGCGGTCGTCATCGACGATCAGCAAGTGCGGTCGGTCGGTCATCATCCCTCGCGTTGTTACAGTTGTAAGCATGGTAAAGCGCATTGAGACCGGGCAACTGTAAATAAGTGCCACCGTCCATCCGGCAAAAACCGCAGTTCGTCAGCTATTTGTAATTAATTGTCGCGGCGCAACAGCCCGACCGGGTGGGAGACCCGAATGGAAGCGCAATGTCCGATCGGGCGAGGTGGCGAGTTCCGCCTCAAGCGCGGCGAGCTCGCTGAGGCGAGCGTGCCACGCTTCGGGTGCCACCGTGCGGGCGAAGCCGAGATAGAGCTCGAAGTGGCGTGCCTCGGCAGTGGCGAGATCCACGTAGAGCGGCGCGAGCGGCGCCGAGAGGCGTGGCGCGAGGAGGCGAAAGCGCTCCGCGGAGCGCGCTTCGATGAGCGCGCTCGCGATGAGGAGATCGAGTTTGCGCTCGGGCTCGCAGGTGCGCAGCGCGGCGCGCAGCTCGCGCGCGTAGCGGCCGGGACGCTGCCGCACGAAGCGCACGCCGAGCGTCGTCATGACTTTCGCGACCTGCTCGAAGTGCCGCAGTTCCTCGCGCGCGAGCCGCGCGAGCGCCAGCACGAGCGGGCGGTCCTCGGGGTAGGTAAACATGAGGGCGAGCGCACTCGATGCCGCCTTCTTCTCGCAATTCGCGTGATCGATGAGAAGTTCCGCAGGGTGCGCGAGCGCGGCTTCCACCCAGGCGTCAGGGGTCGGTGCCAGAAGCGGCGCGTCCTCCGGAGCCGGGGCACCACCCGTCACGCCTGAACCCCGCGCCGCTGCCAGCTCGCGAGCCGTTCCTCGAGCGCCGCCGCCGCTTCGCCCGCTTCGCCGTAGCGGTCGGCGGGAGATTTCGCCATGAGCCGCTCGAGAACTCCCTGCAGGTCGGCGAACTCGAGCGGCAGCTGCGGGATCGGGTCCTTACGGTGCTTGAAGACGATCGCCATCGGATTCTCGGCGCGGTAGGGCTTAGCGCCGACCAACATCTCGAAGAGGATGACGCCGAGGCTATAGAGGTCGCTGCGCGCGTCGATCGGCTCTGCGTGACCCTGCTCGGGGCTCATGTAGTGCGGCGTGCCGAAGATCGTGCCCGAGTCGGTTGTCTCGAGAGCGAGCGCCGCATCCTTCGAGAGGCCAAAATCGATGAGCGCGATGCTGCCATCGGC
>DASPTE010000065.1:0-11544 GCA_035623585.1 Steroidobacteraceae bacterium
GGTCGTCGACTGCGATGAGCAGCGGCAGATCGCACGACTGCGCGAGCGCGATGGCTCGAGCGCGCAACAGGCCCAGGCGATTCTCGACGCGCAGGTTCCGCGCGTGGTGCGCCTGAAGGCGGCGGACGATGTCATCACGAATGACTCGGACCGACGCGCGGTCGAGAAGCAGGTGGCGACCTTGCACACGCGCTACCTCAAGCTCGCCGCCCAGCCACGCAGCTGAGGTGCCGCACGCCGCTGCCGGTGTCCGTTCGGGGCGACGCTCTCGGTGTACCTCCCGTTTACGGCGGGCGCGCGGCTCTTGCACAATACTCGCATGAGCTCCGTCGCACCCAACGCCGCAGTCACCGAAGCGCCCGCCGCCGATACCGCGATGCGGGTCTTCGAGCAACCGCTCAATGAGCGCATGCGCACCTTCTTGCGCCTCGATTTTCTTTATAGCCAGGCGCTCTATCACAACGAGATCGGGAGTCAGTGGGGAAGTCGTGCGGCGATGGCGAGCCTCATCGACATTCTCGCCATCACCACGCGCACCGATGTGCGCTCGGAAGTTCTAAAGGAGCTCGAGCGGGAGCTCGCGACGCTCAACGAATTCCAGGCGAATCCCGCGGTCGACCCGCAGCGTCTGAAGACGCTGACCGCGAACCTGCAGCGTTTGCGCGCGGATCTGATGAACGCCGGTCAGGCATTTCTTCAGCCGCTGCGGGACTCGCAGTTCGTGAGCGCCATCAAACATCGCAGCGGCGTCCCCGGCGGCACCTGCGAGTTCGATCTGCCCGACTACTACTTCTGGCTCACGCAATCGGACGAGGCGCGCATGCGCACGTTCAACCAGTGGCTCGGTCTCTTGCGTCCGCTCTGCGATGCGATCGCGGAACTGCTCTGGCTCACGCGACAAAACGGCCAGAGCCGCCCCGAGATCGCCAAGGGCGGAACTTTCAACATCACCTTCGAGCGCGACAACCTGGTGCAGCTGCTGCGGGTGTCGCTGCCCGCCTCGAGCGGCTTGTACCCCGAAATCAGCGCGAGCCACCATCGCTGCAGCGTGCGCTTCCTCTCCTGGAACGGGCTCACGACGCGACCGAGCCAGTCCGAGACGGATGTCCCCTTCACGCTGAGCTGCTGTACCTGAGCGCTTCTTTGTGATCCCGCCGCGCGTCAAGTGTCCGACCTGTGGACGCGAATCAGACTGGGAGGAGACGCCGTTTCGCCCCTTCTGCAGCGAGCGCTGCCGGCTGATCGATCTTGGCGCCTGGCTCACCGAGCAGCGGGCGATCCCGGGTGAGGCGGCGGCGCCGCCCGAAGACCCATCGCCCCCACCGGCGAAGGGGTCGAACTGAAGCGATGAGATTCCGCCTCACGGCTTTCGGCCTGCACTTGGCGGGCAGCGCCTTCGCGCTCGGGTTGATCCTCGGCGGCCTCTATCTTGGCTGGTATCGCTGGCCCGGATGGTATCTGCTCGGCGCACTGCGGGTGCTCGGCATCGTGCTGCTCGTCGACATCGTGATCGGACCCACGCTCACCCTCATCGTCGCGAATCCGCTCAAGGTGCGGCGCGTGTTGGCGCGTGATCTCGCGATCATCGTCGCCGTGCAAATCATCGCACTCGTCTACGGGGCGACGACCCTCTGGCTCGGCCGCCCGCTCTATTACACCTTCTCCGTCGATCGCCTCGAGATCGTGCAGGCCTCCGATCTCGAGCGCGAGGAGATCGAGCGGGCGCGTCGTGAGAATCCCGACTTCGCCCCGCACTGGTACAGCCTGCCGCGCTGGGTGTGGGCGCCGCTCCCCGAGGATCGCGAAGAGGCGAGCAAGATCGTCAACTCGGCGATCTTCGGCGGCAGCGATGTCATCGACATGCCGCGCTACTTCCGTGCCTGGAGTGCGGGCCTGCCGCAACTGCGCGAGAAGCTGAGTGCGGTCGCGGACATCTCGCAGCTGAACAAGCTCGAAAAGCAGTCGTTCGCGAAAAGGATGACGGCGCTCGGCCTCGCGCCCGAGGAACACAACGCGATCCTGCTCTGGAGCGATGTGCGGCGCGTGCTCGTCGTCTTCGACCGCACGACGCTCGAAATCAGGGCGATGCTCAAACCGAGCTAGGCTCGAGGCACAACGCCGCCACGCGGCACGGGCAAGGGCAGGTGGCTCCCTGCAATATGCTACCGCCATCACGCCCTCGGGCAGATGTATGAATCGATAATGGCCTTTCAGGCCCGGATCCGCGCCATGACAGCCCCAGCCCGCTACCGCCTGTACGCGCTCGGTGCGCTCGCCTCGCTCCCCTATCTCGCGATGGGGTACTTTGCGCGCGCGCACGGTTATCACCTCCGTAGCCTGCTCGCGCTCGGAGTGACCGCGGCGCTCGGGCTGCTGCTGCTCGCGGGCTGCACGCGCACCTGGCGGCGCTTCTTTCTCGCGCACTTCCTCCTGCTCCTCCCGGCGATCGCCTACGCGGCCTACGCGCTCGGCTTCAGCGTGGTGCCCGGGCGGGTGCTCGGCATCCTGATGCTCAGTGCCTCATGGGAGGAGATGCGGGGACTTTGGATGCTGTGGCAGGGAAAGTGGCTCCTCGTGCCGCTCGGCGCCGCGCTCGCGGCGTATCTTTACCTCGCGTGGGGCGTGCCCGACTGGCCCATCTTCTCCGGCAAGGCGTACCTTGGCGCCCGCGCGCTGCTCGTGCTCGCCCTGCCCGTTGCCGCCTATGCGGCCACGGACGCGGCGCAGCTCATCGATGGCATCGCCCTCAACCCGGTCGCCGGCAGCCTCATGTTTATCGCCGGTCAACTGCCGCGCGCCCGCGCCGAGATGCGCGGCGAGGGCATCCACAAGATTCCCTATCACGCACGGCGCGACAGCAGCGCCGAGGAAGTCCACGTTCTCATCGTGGGCGAGTCGGCGCGGCGAAATTCCTGGTCCGTGTACGGCTACGAGCGTGCGACGACCCCCTACCTCGAGCGGATCAAGGGCGAGGCGATCGTCCTCGCGCGGGCGCGCGCCGATGCGAATCTCACCCAGCTCGCGGTGCCGATGATCCTCACGGGCATCGCACCCGAGAATCTCGCTACCACCAACGTGCACGGCAACCTCTTCGATGCCGCGCGGGAGGCCGGCTACGTGACGAGCTGGCTCGTGAATCAGGACATCGAGGTCTCGACCTCGATCGGCATCACCGCCGATCATCTCGATTACCCGCCCGATATGCGCCCCGGGCTCTTTGGCCGGCACACCCCGGACGATGTGCTGCTGCCCCTCTATCGGCGCGAGCTCGCGCGCGCCGGCCAGCCGCGCCTCATCGGCATGCACATCATGGAGTCGCACTGGGAATACTACCGGCGCTATCCACCGAGCTTTCAGCGTTTCGGCCACGCGAACCAACTCAACTCCATGTCGATCCTGGCATCAGGCGGCAGCGCCGGCGCCGCCATCATCGACGCCTACGACAACAGCACGCTCTACGCCGACTGGTTCATCGGGCAGGTGATCGAGGCGGCGCGCGCGCTCGCCGTGCCCGTGAGCGTGACCTTCATTCCCGATCACGGCGAGTCGCTCTCCGACTTCGATGCGGGCATCGGTGGTCACGGCGGACCCGTCTATAGCGCCGCCGAGTTCGAGATCCCGGCGTTCGTCTGGGTGAACGCGCCGTATCGCAGCGCGCATCCGCGCGAGGTCGCCGCGCTCGAGAGCAACGCGGCGAAAGAAATCCATAGCCACGATTTCTTCTATACGCTCGCAGATCTGATGGGAATCACCTGGCCGCAAGCGCAACCCGAGCATTCCCTGGCCTCCGAGCGGTTCGTCCCCGACACCGCGCGGGCGGTGCTCGTGGGCGGGGTGCTGCAGGAGCGCCCCTAGCTTCGAGTTTGCGCGCGGCTCAGTGCGGGGGGTTCAGGCGCACGTACTTCGCGAGGAACGCCCACTGATCGGCGAAGTCATCGATCTGCATCCAAACGGGTTTGCCCTCACCGTGGCCGGCGCGGGTTTCGATGCGGATCAGAATCGGATTGGGACAGATCTGTGCGGCTTGCAGCGCCGCGGCGAACTTGTAGCTGTGCCAAGGCACGACCCGGTCGTCGTGGTCGGCGGTGGTGATGAGGGTCGGTGGATAGCAGACGCCTTTCTTCACGTTCTGCACCGGTGAGTAGGCGTAGAGCGCCTTGAACTGTTCGGGGTCTTCGGAGAGTCCGTAGTCGGACGACCATTCCCGGGCGTTCGCACTCGCGGTGTGGTAGCGGAGCATGTCGAACACGCCGACCGCGGGCAGCGCCGCGGCGAAGAGCTCCGGGCGCTGCGTGAGGACTGCGCCGACCAGCAAGCCGCCGTTGCTGCGACCGTGAATGCCGAGCCGCCCGGTGCGCGTGTAGTTCTCACGGATGAGATATTCCGCCGCGCCGATGAAGTCGTCGAACACATGCTGTTTGTTCGCGAGCGTACCGGCACGATGCCAGGCCTCGCCGTATTCGCCGCCGCCGCGCAGGTTCGCCTCGGCATAACCGCCGCCCATCTCGAGCCACGCTTCGACCGTGGGCCGGTACCCGGGCGTGAGCGAGATGTCGAAGCCTCCGTAGCCATAAAGCAGGAACGGCTGGTTACCGTCGCGAGGCATATCGCGCCGATGAGTGATGTACATCGGCACACGTGTGCCATCCGCGCTGAGGTAATAGACCTGCTCGGTGACGAAATTCACCGCCGCGGCCGGTGCGCGTGCGCCACGCCAAAGCGTTGCTTCATTCGCCGGTACGTCGAAGCGGTAGATCTGCCGCGGCGTCAGATAGTCGGTGTAGGAAAAGAACGTCTCGTTCTGCGCACCTTCGCCCTCGAAGCCCTCGATGCGCCCAAGTCCCGTGAGTGCCACGGTGCCGACCGGACGACCATCGCGCTCGTAGACACGCGCGACGCCGTGCGCGTCCACGATGTAGCGGGCGATGATCCGACCGCCAACGTAGGTCGCCTCCTCGAGCGCCGAGGTGTCTTCGGGCACCACCGTGCGCATGGCGCCGCCGCCGCGCGCATCCACGGCAATCACCCGGCCGAGTGGCGCGCCCCGGGTGGTACGGAAATAGAGCTCGTTCCCCTGTGCGCCGACGAAGAAGTAGAGCGCATCCCAGCCCGCGAAGAGCGCGCGCCGCACGGCGCCCGGGCGTCGCAGGTCGATCAGGTCGACACCGTTCTTGTCATAACCGTCGGTGAGTGTGATGACGAGGTAGTGTCCGTCCTCGGTCACGCGCGCGGCCGGGGCGCGCGTCGGGTGATCCAGCACCTCGTAGACGAGACGGTCGCGATCCTGAGGCGTGCCCAGCCGATGGAAGTACACCGCCGGCTGCCCCAAGTCATCGCCCTTCTCGGATGCGAGCTCCCGATAGCGGCTGTAGTACACACCCGAGCCATCGCGTGCCCACGAGACGCCCCAGAATTTGGTGAAGCGCAGCGTATCCTCAAGATCGACGCCATCCTTGACGCGTCTGAAGTGCCAGACCTGCCAGTCCGTGCCCCCGTCGGAGAGGGCGTAGGCGAGCACCTCACCGCGCACGTCGGGCCGAAAGTCGGTGAGCGCGACGGTCGCATCCGCGCGCAGCTCGTTCGGATCGAGGAGCACGCGAGCCGGTGCATCGAGCCGCTCGCTCACGTAGAGCACGCTCTGGTTCTGTTTGCCGCTGTTATGAAGATAGAAGTAGCGTGAGCCGCGCTTGAGCGGAATCTCGAACCGCTCGTAGTCCCAGAGCTCCGTGAGCCGCGCCTTGAGCCAGGGCCGCGCCGGGAGTGCCGCGAGCTGCGGCTCGGCGAGCGCGTTCTCTTTGGCGACCCAGTCCTTGACGGCAGGCGAGTCGAGATTTTCGAGCCAACGGTAGGGATCTGCGACCTGGGTGCCGAAGTAGTTCTCGCTCACCGGGCCCTGTTTGGTAAGCGGGTACACCTGAGTCGGGGCGACCGAAGGTAAACCGACCGCGGTCTCGGTGACCGTGCGCATCGGTTTGCCGCCAGGGCCCTCCCCCGGCACCGGCTCGGGCGGTGCGCTGCTGCAGGACGCGAGCACGAGCGTTGCGCCCGCGGCGATGGCGAGCCGGGGGCGGAACGCGAGCGCGCCCATCTTCAGGGGAACTTGATCTTGCCGCCGCCGGCCCCGGGTCCTGCACCCGCGCCGACCTCCGGGACCACAATGCGCGATGCCGCCTCGCGGCGCAGCTCGCGGGCCTCATCGATCGCCTGCTCGAGCGCCGCCTTGACGCCCGCGGGGAACTTCTCGAGCGCTTCGGCGAGTGTGCGCGCTTCGATTTCGAAGCCGAGCGGCAGCACCCCTGCGGGGGTGAGGAGCTGGGTCTGGCCCGAAAACAGAACCGGCCGCTTCGGATCCACCGAACCGTCGATCGTGACCGGCGTCAGGCGCCGGATACTGCCGGCGTGACGGTCGGTGAATACGTCCTCACGATAAAGACCCTGAGGATCGATTCTGACTTCGGGAAGATCATTCTGCGCTGCCATGGATGCCTGCCTGCGAGCTCTGTCGCGAAACATTGTACACGGGTGTTGTCACCGAGCCCTTTAGTGCCGCGCGGGCGGCGCCAACAGTGCAAGCGCCGCGACGAACGGCCGGTCCGCTTCAAGGAGATCACAGTCGGCGAGCTGAGCGGGAGGCACCCACCTCAGGCGCTGACCCTCGAGCGAGCTCGGCTCGCCCGTGAAGCGCTCGATGATCCAGAGCGAGAGCTCGACGTCGCGATCCTCGTAAGCATGCCTGAGGCGCATGCACGGGCGGCTCGCGGTCACCTCGATGCCGAGCTCTTCACGCAGCTCGCGCGCGAGCGCGGCGTGCTCGCTCTCCCCCGGCATCACCTTGCCGCCGGGAAACTCCCAGCGGCCCGCGAGTTGCCGGCCCGCCGGCCGCTCGGCAATGAGCACCTGACCTTGACGGTCGTAGAGTGCCGCCGCCACCACGAGGATCTCAGGCTTCACGCGGGGGCTCGCCGTTGCGGCTTCGCGCGGCGTCTATTCGACGCTCGAGAGCGCCCCGTGACAGTGCTTGTACTTCTTGCCCGATCCGCACGGACAGGGCTCGTTGCGGCCGACCTTGCGTTCGGCGCGCACGAAAGTGCCGGCGGCGTCCGGGGCGGGGGCACGCGGGCGTTGCGCCGCGGCGCCCGCTGCGCCCTGCGAGCGCGCTGCGGCCGCCGCCGCTTCCATCGACTGCGGGTCTGCCTCCGCGGGGCCGAGGAGCGGGGCGACCTCCGCGTGCTGCGCCTGCAGCGCGCGCATGAGACGCCGTCGTCGTTCCTCCTCTTCCCGCTCGATCTCTTCCTGCGTACGCACCTCGATCTTCGCCATGAGCGAGGAGGTCTCGTACTTGATCCGATCGAGCATCGCCGAGAACAGCTCAAAGGCCTCGCGCTTGAACTCGAAGCGATAATCCTTCTGCGCGTAACCGCGCAGGTGAATGCCCTGGCGCAGGTAGTCCATGGCCGCGAGGTGCTCGCGCCAGTGCTGATCCAACATCCGCAGCATCACGTCCTTCTCGACGTGGCGCATGATCGGTGCGCCGGTGCGGGCAACCTTCCCCTCATAGGCCCCATCGACCGCCTGCAGCATCCGTTCGCGCAGCGGCTGCTCCTCGAGGTTCGGCTCGGCCTTGAGCCAGCTGTCGGGCTCGACGCGCACGTTGAAGTCGCGCAGCAGCGCAGCTTTCAGTCCCTCGAGATCGTAATCCGACGGTAGCGTGTTCTTGGGCATGTACTGATCGAGGACCGAGCCAACCGAATCGGCCATGAGGCCGCGGATCGCGCCCGAGAGATCCTCGGTCCCCATGATCTCGGTGCGCTGGTGGTAGACGACCTTGCGTTGATCGTTGGCGACGTCGTCGAAGAGCAGGAGGTTCTTGCGGATATCGAAGTTATGCGATTCGACCTTGCGCTGCGCCTTCTCGATCTGGCGGGTGAGCATGCCGCTCTCGATCACCTCGCCTTCCTTCATGCCCGCCATCTTCAGCAGCCGCTGCGTGCGATTCGGATCGCCGAAGATGCGCATCAGGTTGTCTTCCATCGAGAGATAAAAGCGGCTCGAGCCTGGATCTCCCTGGCGACCGGAGCGGCCGCGCAGCTGATTGTCGATGCGGCGCGACTCGTGCCGCTCGGTGCCGACGATATGGAGGCCGCCTGCGGCGACCACCCGATCGTGTCGCACCTGCCAGCCGCCGCGGAGCGTGGCGCGCGTCGGCTCGTCGATCTCCCCGGCGGCGGCGAGCTCGGCCTCGAGGTTGCCCCCGAGCACGATGTCGGTGCCGCGGCCCGCCATGTTGGTGGCGATCGTCACCGTTCCTGGGCGTCCCGCCTGCGCGACGACGTGCGCCTCGCGCTCGTGCTGCTTGGCGTTGAGCACCTGGTGCTCGATGCCCTCCTTCTGCAGCAGTCCCGAGAGGAACTCCGAGGTCTCGATGGAAGTGGTGCCGACCAGCACCGGCTGCTCGCGCTCGACGCAGTCGTGGATGTCCTCGATGATCGCCTTGAATTTGTCGCTTTGCGTGAGATAGACGAAGTCCGCATTGTCCTTGCGCACCATCGGCCGGTGGGTCGGAATCACCACCACTTCGAGGCCGTAGATCTGCAGGAACTCGGGCGCCTCGGTGTCGGCGGTGCCGGTCATGCCGGAGAGCTTCTTGTAGAGACGGAAGTAGTTCTGGAAGGTGATGGAGGCGACGGTCTGATTCTCCTCGCGCACCCGCACGCCTTCCTTGGCCTCGACCGCCTGGTGCAGGCCATCGGACCAGCGCCTCCCGGGCATGGTGCGGCCGGTGAACTCATCGACGATGATCACCTCGCCCCCGCGCACGATGTACTCGACGTCGCGCTTGTAGAGCGCATGGGCGCGCAGCGCCGCATTCAGGTGGTGCATGAGGCGGATGTTGGCCGGGTCGTAGAGGCTTTCGCCCTCCTTGAGGAGCCCCCCCTCGAGCATCAGTCGCTCGACGTGCTCGTGGCCGGCCTCGGTGATGTGCACCTGCTTGCTCTTCTCATCGACGGAATAGTCCCCGGGGCCCTCCTCCTGCTGCTGACGCGTGAGGCGCGGCACGAGCTCGTTGATGCGCAGGTAGAGCTCGGTGCTCTCCTCGGCGGGCCCGGAGATGATGAGCGGCGTGCGCGCCTCGTCGATGAGAATCGAATCGACCTCATCGACGATCGCGAAGGCGAGCGAGCGCTGCACGCGATCTTCGAGGCGGAACGCGAGATTGTCGCGCAGGTAGTCGAAGCCGAATTCGTTGTTGGTCCCGTAGGTGATGTCGCAGGCGTAGGCGGCGCGCTTCTCCGGGGGACTCTGTGCATTTTTTATGACGCCGACCGTGAGCCCGAGGAAGCGGTAGATCGGCCCCATCCAGTCCGCATCGCGCTGCGCGAGGTACTCGTTCACCGTCACGATGTGCACGCCCGCGCCCGCGAGGGCGTTCAGGTACGCCGGCAGCGTCGCCACGAGCGTCTTGCCCTCGCCGGTGCGCATCTCCGCAATCATCCCTTTGTGCAGCACGATGCCGCCGATCAGCTGCACATCGAAGTGCCTGAGCCCGAGCGTGCGGCGCGACGCCTCGCGCACCACCGCGAACGCCTCGGGGAGTAGCGCATCGAGCGTCGCTCCGGCCCCAACTCGGCCGCGGAACTCCTCGGTCTTCGCCCGCAGCGCCTCATCGCTCAGCGCTTCGAGCCCCCGTTCGAGCGCGTTCGCCGCGCGCACCTCACGGCCGTAGCTGCGGAGGAGTCGGTCGTTGCGGCTGCCGAAGACCTGAGTGAGAAGTTGGCGCAAGGGGGCACTCGCTGAGGGAAAAACGTCTTACCCGACAATCACTTAGCGTGCCGCTCGGGTCTCGGAAGCGGCGTATTGTACGCAATAGACGTCGCTCCGCCCAATTGGTTCTCGGGCGCGAGAAATCAAGAGTCGGTGGAGGAAGCCGCTAGCGGCCGATGTAGGAGAGGGGATCGACCTGGCGGCCGTTGCGCAGCACTTCGAAATGCACGTGCGGACCGGTCGAGCGGCCCGTCGAGCCCATGAGCGCGACTGCCTCGCCGCGCTTGACGGTCTGACCGACGCTCACGAGCGTGCGCTCGTTGTGCGCGTAGCGCGTCACGTAGCCATCGCCGTGATTGATCTCGACGAGTTTGCCAAAGCCCGAGCGCTCACCCGCCCAGGTGACGACGCCGGCGGCGACCGCGACGATGCGCGAGCCCGCGGAGCCGGCAAAGTCGACGCCCTTGTGGAAAGCTTCCTCGCCATCGAAGGGGTCGGCGCGCTCGCCAAAGTAAGAGGAGATGAACCCGGTCGACACCGGACGCCCCTCGGGATGGATTTCCTTCTTGAGCGCCCTTGCGAGGATGACGTTCTCGAGCGCCGAGAGCTGCGACTCACGGCTATCGACGCGCTGCTCGAGCTCGTTCAGCAGCGCGGAGAGATCGGGGATCTGGGCGCTCACCCCCGCGCCCTCATCCTCCGGTCCGCCGCGCGGCGGATCGCGCTCGAAGTTGAACTCGCGGCTGTCGATGTCGGCCATCTCCGTGAGGCGCCTGCCGAGAGCATCGAGGCGGATGACGTGTGCGTTCATCTCCCCGAGCCGCATCGCCATGGCATCGACACGCAACTGCAGCTGCTGCTTGAGGTCGGCGATCTGCTGTTCCTGCTCGCTCAGGATCCCTGCGAAGCGCACCGCATCGCCGAGTACCGCGCGCTCGTGCCCGGCGCGGCCAAACTCGAGCCCGAGCGCAAACGCCCCGCCGAGGATGGCAAGAATGCCGAGGGTCACTAGACTTAATGTAATTGGCCGCGCGAGATTTAGCTGCCGCGCCTTGCCTTCACGCCTGGAGAGGAAAATGACGTTCATGCCGTGCGTTCTGGCCGCTTGGCGCCCCCTGTGTGCAGGCGAGGCAGGCTGGCGAGCCTCTGGCGCGCGCCCGGGCGTTGAACGCCCTGTTGTCGCCTGGAAAGCCTGTACGATGCTGGCAACCCCGCCGTCATGGCTCCTCGCTTTAGACCGGTGGCTTTGCGTCCCCGCCTTTTGACGGGTTTGCCCGATACAGCGAGGTCAATATGCCGAAGAAGGGCGTGCGAAACAAGCGCACGAAATCGCGAATGAGCACTGTAGCCACTTCGCGACGCGGGCGGCTTCATTCTGTAAAGGATCTAATTCGCACTTCGGTCCCCGCTTTGACGCGCATCACGGATCAAGGCGGCCGCGAGAGTTTCTGGCGGCAATGGCTCCGTGCGCGCCTGCCCGAGGAGCTGCGCGATGCGGTCTCGGCCGTCATCGAGCGCGAGGGCACGCTCGTCGTCTGCGCGCACTCGGCCGCCTGGTCCGCACGGCTGCGCTTCGCGCTGCAGGAGCTCGAGGGCGATATGCGTAGCGGCGCGTACGGGGAAATCACCACGATCAGCGTACGCGTGCTGCCGCCACGCTGAGCGGCACCGCCCGCGGCGCGCGAGCCCTCAGGGATTTGAGAGCAAATCGGGCTTGAGCGAGTCGAGATCGACCGGCACCGAGACGTGCTCGTGAACGATGAGCCAGTGCCCGTGACTCTT
>DASPTE010000073.1:0-26729 GCA_035623585.1 Steroidobacteraceae bacterium
GCCACGGTCAGCACGATCACGAACTTGCGTGTCTTGGCGTCCATGCCCGCTCTTGTACGCCGAAGCCGAAACCCGCGTCGACCTTGTGTTGGCGAGTTGTGAACGCAATCACCCCGTGCCGGCACAGGGGGCGGTCGCGCCCGCGTGGAAGTCCCGAAGACCCGGAAGGTGAGTTTAAGAACCCGGGTGCAGGTGATCGTAGAGGCTTCGGGCGAGTGTCGTGCCGATTCCAGCCACCTGAGTGAGATCGGCAACTCCCGCTCGCATGACGCCCTGCAATCCGCCGAAGTGTTTGAGCAGGGCGCGCCGCTTCGCCGGTCCAAGCCCCGGAACGACTTCCAACACCGACTCGTTGTAGCGGCGAGCGCGCCGGCGCCGATGCCCGGTGATTGCGAACCGATGAGCCTCGTCACGGATCCTCTGGATGAGTCGTGCAGCCGGCGCGTGCGCTGCGGAGATCAGCGGCGTGGAGATTCCATACACGAACAGGCGCTCCTGGCCCGGCCGCCGGTCCGGCCCCTTGGCCACACCAACGAGCGGCAGATCGCCGAAACAAAGCTCATCGAGCGCCTCGTGCACCTGCGTCACCTGCCCGAGACCTCCGTCGATCAGGATGAGATCGGGAGCTTCGACCTCGCCTGCCCGCACGTGCTTGTAGCGGCGTTCAAGCGCCTGCCGCAGCGCGGCGTAGTCATCACCGGGTTC
Source organism: Steroidobacteraceae bacterium (assembly GCA_035623585.1). Classification (GTDB taxonomy): domain Bacteria; phylum Pseudomonadota; class Gammaproteobacteria; order Steroidobacterales; family Steroidobacteraceae; genus 13-2-20CM-66-19. The sequence continues at coordinate 706 of DASPTE010000073.1, forward strand.
GATGCCCGTAATGTTGAAGCGCCGGTACTCCTTCTTCAGTGGTCCCTCCGGGCCAAATACCACGCAAGACGCCACCGTCCCCTCGCCCGATGTGTGGCTGATGTCGTAACACTCGATACGCCCCGGCGGCTCGGGCAGATCGAGCTCATCGGCGAGATCAAGCAGCATGTCCTCCATTCCCTGCCGGCGCTCGAAGCGCATTCGCAGCGCCTGCGTGGCATTCTCCTCGGTGAGCTCTACCCAGCGCGCCGCGAGTCCCCGTGAGGGATGCTTGACCTCGACGATGCGCCCGGCGCGAGTGCTCAACGCCTCGCCGAGCGGTGCCGCATCCTCCAAGCGGCTGCCGACCAAGACCTGCGGTGGAAGCTCCGCGGTCGCGTAGTACTGCATGACGAAGGACGCGAGCGCTTCATGACTCTCGGCGAGGGCCGCGCGCGGGAAGTAGCTCGTCGTTCCGAGCGTGCGTCCGCCACGCACCAGCATGACGCTGACCGCATACTCCCCGCCCTCACCTGCGATCGCGAACACGTCCACATCGCGCTCGGCGTCCGCTGTCACGACCTGCTGCGCCTGAGTCCGCTTGAGGGCTGCGAGCTGATCGCGGATCTGCGCGGCACGCTCGAACTCGAGCCGTCCGCCCGCTTCTTCCATGCGCGTTTCGAGTTCTGCGCTGACCTCCTCGCTATGGCCCTCGAGCACCTTTACGGCCGCGCCGATGTCCTGGGCGTAAGCTTGCTCGCTGATGAGGCCGACGCAGGGCGCCGAGCAGCGCCCGATCTGATGCTGGAGGCAGGGGCGGCTGCGGTTTGCGAAAAAACTGTCGCTGCAGTTGCGGATCCGAAAGAGCTTCTGCAGTTGATTTAGCGTATCGCGCACCGCGCCTGCATTCGGGAAAGGACCGAAGTAGCGCCCGGGCGCAGTGCGCGCGCCGCGGTAGAACATCAGCCGCGGGAAGCGATGCTCGACGTACAGATGAATGTAGGGAAAGCTCTTATCATCGCGCAGCACGACGTTGAAGCGCGGCTTGTGAGCCTTGATGAGGTTGTACTCAAGGAGCAGCGCTTCGGTCTCTGAAGGGGTGACGGTGACTTCGATCGCCTCGATCTGCTGCACGAGCGCCTGAATTTTGGGGTTGACGTTGCGGGCGGCGAAGTAACTGCCGACGCGGTCTTTGAGACTGCGGGCCTTGCCGACGTACAGAAGCTCCTGCCCACCACCATACATGCGGTAGACACCGGGGCGCCGCGGGAGCGATGCGACAAAGTCCTTCGCGTCGAACATCGTCAGCCGGCCCGCGCGAGGGCCCTGAATTGCCCCGGTAAGGGTAGCTTCGCGAGTTCGCAGCAGCGCGACACCACCTCGCGGAACATCGCCTCTGTCAGACGCCGGGTCTGCGTGTTGTAGCGACTGCAATGATAGGAATCGACCATCCACTGCCCCCCGCTCAGGGCATGTTCGCGCGCGTGGCCGAAAGTGTACTGCGCGCGCGGGAGTCCGAGCGCCATGAGTGCCGCGTCGTGCGCGATGCGACCGAGCGCGAGGTACACCCGGGCGTTCGCAAGCTCGGCGAGCTCGTGACGCAGGAAGTCGTTGCAGCGGCGGATCTCATCCGGTTGCGGCTTGTTCCCCGGGGGCGCGCATTTGATCGAATTGACGATGCGGATGTTGATCAGTTCGAGTCCGTCGCCGGGGGACGAGCCGAGCGGCTGGTTCGCAAGACCCGCATCAAAGAGCGTGCGGTAGAGGAGCAGCCCCGCATGATCGCCGGTAAAGGGGCGTCCGGTGCGGTTCGCGCCATGCAGGCCGGGTGCGAGGCCGACGATGACGATGGGTGGATCGTGCGCGCCGAAGGACGGCACCGGGCGCGACCAGTACTCGGGATGATGCGCGCGGCTCGCCGCGAGGTATGCAGCAAGCCGGGGACAGCGCTTGCAGTTGCGGTCGTAGACGGGCAGGCGCGTGCGGGTGTTCGCGGGTACGGTCAGGGCTTGCTGCTGCCGCGCTTTACGTTACGGTGGTTGTGACTGCGCTCGCCGATCAGCATGGCAAGCTCGAGCGCCTGCTCATGATTGAGGCGTGGATCGACGCTCGAGCGATAGGCGCGCTGCAGGTCCTGATCCGTCAATCCCCGCGCCCCGCCGGTGCACTCGGTCACATCTTCCCCGGTGAGTTCGATGTGCACGCCGCCGAGATAGGAGCCGAGCTCGCCGTGGATGCGAAACGCGAGGTCGAGCTCCTTGAGAATGTTCTCGAAGCGGCGTGTCTTGATCCCACCAGTGGTCGTCTCGGTATTGCCGTGCATCGGGTCGCACACCCAAAGCACGGTCTGACCCGTCTGGCGCACCGCCTCGATCGCCTTCGGGAGCGCCGCCGCAACATCCTTCGCTCCGAAGCGATGGATCAGAGTGAGGCGCCCGGGTTGATTCTGCGGGTTGAGTGCGCTCACGAGGCCCTGTAGCCAGGCCGCGTCCATGGCCGAACCGATTTTGACGCCGATCGGGTTCGCGATGCCGCGAAAGTACTCGACGTGCGCGCCATCGAGCGCCGCAGTGCGCATGCCGATCCAGGGCATGTGAGTCGAGAGGTTGTACCAGCGGTTCTGGCGCGGAATGAAACGCGTCTGTGCCTGCTCGTAGCGCAGGTGCAGTCCCTCGTGGCTCGCGTAGAAATCGACGAGTGTGGCCTCGTGGACCGGATGTCCGCTGATGCCCTCGAAGAAATCGAGCGCATCGCCGATCGATTTGACGATGCGCTCATACGCATCCTTGAGCGGTGCCTGATGCACGAAGCCGAGATCCCAGTACTCGGGGTGATGCAGGTCGGCGAAACCGCCCTCGACCAGCGCGCGGACGAAATTCAGGGTGAGCGCCGCCCGCTCATAGCCGCGCAGGAGCAACTCCGGATCCGCAGCGCGCGCCTCGGGCGTGAATTCCGGCCGATTGACGAGATCGCCCCGGTAGCTCGGCAGCGTCACACCGTTGCGGGTTTCGGTGTCCGCGGAGCGTGGTTTGGCGTACTGCCCCGCCATGCGCCCGACGCGGATGATGGGCTTCTTGAGCCCGTGCAAGAGCACAAGACTCATCTGCAGGAGTATTTTCAGCTTCTTCGCGAGCGTGTCGGACTCGCAATCTGCGAACACCTCCGCGCAGTCCCCGCCCTGCAGCAGGAATGCTTCCCCGCGCTGCGCGGCCGCGAGCCGCGCGCGCAAGGCGTCGATCTCCCAGGAGACGACGATCGGCGGCAGCCGCGAGAGCTGCGCCACGATGCGCTCGAGCGCCTGATTATCTGCGTAGACGGGCTGTTGCTGGGCAGGACGTGTCTGCCAGCTCGCGCTGTGCCAGGAAGCGGTGGTTTCGGGTGCGCGCATCTTGGTTCGATCCTAGCACGGGAGCCTGCCGCCTCCCCGCAGCTCCCGTTAGGTGCGGGAGTCGCTGGCTTTGAGGCGGCTTCGAGGGCAGAATGCGCCCCTTTTCGTGAGGGGGCGTATGCACCGCGTACTCATTCTCGGCGCCGGTAAGATCGGGTCGCTCGTCTCCGGATTGCTAGCCGAATCGGGCAGTTACAAGGTCGGGCTCGGCGACGTCGACGGAGCAGCCGCCGAAGCCGTCGTACGAGCTCATGGGAGCGCACACCTCACACCCTACACGCTCGATGCCACCGACTCGGGGCTCCTTGGCAAGCATCTCGCGAGCCACCCGGTCGATGCGATCATCTCGAGCCTCCCTTATTACGCGAACACGGCCGTCGCCGAAGCCGCGCGCAAAGGGCAGATGCATTACTTCGACCTGACCGAGGACGTGGAAGTGACCCGTGCAGTGCGGGCGATCGCGACCGGCGCGAAGGAGGCGTTCGTTCCACAGTGCGGGCTCGCACCGGGGTTCATCAGCATCGCAGCCGCGGAGCTCATTACCCACTTCGATGAGCTGCGGGCAGTGAAGATGCGGGTCGGCGCACTCCCCCAGCACCCGAACAACGTGCTCAAGTACTCCCTCACCTGGTCGACCGAGGGTCTCATCAACGAGTATGCCAATCCCTGTCAGGCCGTGAGTGATGGCCGCCTGGTGGAGGTCGCCCCTCTCGAGGGTCTTGAGGAAATCGAAATCGACGGCACGCTCTACGAGGCGTTCAACACCTCGGGGGGCCTCGGCTCCCTTGCCGAAACGCGCGGCGCGCACATCGAGTCGATGAACTACAAGACGATCCGCTACCCGGGGCACTGCGAGCAAATGCGCCTGCTCATGAATGACCTGAAACTGCGCCACGATCGCGGCACGCTGCGGCGCATCCTCGAGAACGCCGTTCCGCAGACGCTCCAGGATGTGGTGATCGTCTACGCTGCCGTCACCGGGATGCAGGATGGGGAGCTGCGCGAAGAGAACTACGTCAACAAGATCTACCCACAGGTGATCGCCGGCAGGCTGTGGTCGGCGATTCAGGTGACCACCGCCGCTGGCATCACCGCCGTTGTCGACATTGTTCTCGAGCACAAAAACCGCTACCACGGCTTCGTGGCCCAGGAGCAGTTCCGTCTCACCGAGATCCTCGCCAACCGTTTCGGACACTACTACGGCCCAGGCGGCAGCAAAGATCTCTCGGGCAAGGTGGTGGTGTCGGGCAAGACCGGGCATCAACGCCGCACCCGCGCGGCAACCGCATGAATCTCGCGGCAGACCGCAACGCCTTGCTCGGTCGCCTTGGATTGAGCGCGCGCAACCCAGGCGCCTGGTCGGGTGCACACGGTTGGGCGGGCGTGGGCGGTGGCGCGCTCCTGCCCGTGCACAATCCCGCCGACGGCACACTGATCGCGCAGGTGCAACCGGCCACCCCCGAGGACTACGAAGGCGTCATGAATTCGGCCCTCGACGCCGCCGCGCGCTGGCGCACAGTGCCGGCACCAAAGCGCGGGGAGGCGGTGCGGCTTCTCGGTGAGGAACTGCGGCGCCAGAAGAGCGATCTCGGCACATTGGTGTCGCTCGAGAACGGCAAGATCCTCGCCGAGGGGCTCGGCGAGGTTCAGGAGATGATCGACATCGCCGATTTCGCGGTCGGCCAGTCGCGCATGCTCTACGGGCTAAGCATGCATTCCGAGCGCCCGCAGCATCGCATGTTCGAACAATGGCATCCGCTCGGGGTGGTCGGGGTGATCTCGGCCTTCAACTTTCCGGTCGCCGTCTGGGCGTGGAACGCCTGCCTTGCTGCAGTGTGCGGCAACGCCTGCGTCTGGAAGCCCTCGCACAAGACGCCTCTCAGTGCGCTTGCGGTGCAGCAGCTTTGCAATCAGGTGATGCAGACGCAGCAGCTGCCGCCGATCTTTCAGCTCTTTATCGATGCGCACACGGAACTCGCCACCCGCTTCGTCGAGGATCGGCGCGTCGCGCTCATATCGTTCACCGGCTCGACGGAGGTCGGCCGCAAGGTCGGGGAACGGGTGGCCGCGCGACTCGGGAAGAGCCTCCTCGAGCTCGGAGGCAACAACGCCGTCATAGTCGACGAGAGTGCGAATCTCGATCTCGCCGTGCCGGCGATCGTCTTCGGGGCGGTAGGCACCGCCGGGCAGCGCTGCACCACGACGCGGCGCGTCTTGGTCCACAAGGCAATCGCTCCGGAGCTCGAGCGGCGGCTCGTTCACGCCTATCGGCAGGTGCGCATCGGCGATCCGCTCGAGAGCGGCACGCTCATGGGACCGCTCATCGATGCCGCGGCAGTCGCGCGCTATGAGAAGGCCGTGGCCGCGGCGCGCAATGCCGGCGGCGAACTCCTCATCGGTGGTCACGTGCTCAAGCGTGCCGGGAACTTCGTCGAGCCGACGATCATCCGCGCCCGCAACGAATGGCCGATCGTGCAGACCGAAACCTTCGCCCCGATCCTGTACCTGATCTCCGTCGACTCACTCCCGGAGGCAATCGCGGCACAGAATGCTTCGGCGCACGGACTCTCCTCCGCGATCTTCACCGATCGACTGCAGAGCGCGGAGACATTCTTATCCGACGCCGGCAGTGATTGCGGAATCGCCAACGTCAACTTGGGAACCTCAGGAGCGGAAATCGGCGGCGCGTTCGGCGGGGAAAAGGACACCGGAGGCGGGCGCGAATCCGGTTCGGACGCCTGGAAGGCCTACATGCGCCGCCAGACCAACACCGTGAACTGGAGCCGCGATCTGCCACTCGCGCAGGGAATCGAGTTCAAGGTCGCCCCCTAGCCCGCTCGCCCCGGCAGCCGCAGGGCGAAGCGCGCGCCCCCAAGATCCGAGCGATCGACGGCGAGTTGGCCGCCGTAGAGGTCAACGGTATCGCGCACCATCGCAAGGCCGATGCCGTGGCCTGGAACCTTCTCATCCGCACGCACACCGCGTTCGAGCACGCGGGCCCGGTCGGCCTCGGAAATGCCCGGACCATCGTCCTCTACCACAACGCTCAGCCGCCAGCGCGGATCCGCATCCCCTTCAAGCGCTGCGCTGAACCGCACCCGGCTCCGGCACCATTTACACGCGTTGTCGAGCAGATTGCCGAGCAGCTCGGTGAGATCCGCCCGATCACCGACGAATTGCGCTGCGGGGGCAACGGCGAGCTCGATCATCAGGTCCTTGCGTGCATACACCCGTAAGAGCGCGGCGCGCAATTCACCCGCGACCTGGGCGACATCCACCGGTGCCTGCCCGAGCAGCGCGCCGCCCGAGGCCGCAGCGCGCTTCAACTGGTGCTCGATGATGCCGCTCATGCGATCAATTTGTGCGCTCACCGGGCCCTCGGGCGCTTCCGCGGGGAGATTTGCCCGCATCACCGCGAGCGGGGTCTTCAAGCTATGGGCGAGGTTGCCGAGCGTGTCGCGGTAGCGGGCCAGTCGTCGGCGCTCCCCGAGGAGTAGCGTATTGAGATTGCCGGCGACGCGCGCGAGCTCACGCGGATAACCGCTGCTCAGACTTTCACTGCGCCCCTCCTCTACCTCGTGGATCTCCCGCTCCAGGCGCCGCACCGGTGCGAGCGCCCAGCGCAGCAGCGCCGCGAGCGTGAGCAGGAGGACGAGCATCAAACCTGCAAACCATCCCACCACCTCGCGACGAAACCGCCAGAGCTGCTCCTCGTAGGGACTCAGACTGACCGCGACGCTAAAGGTGAGCGCCGGGGCCCCGTTCGGGTTGTCCGCGAACTGGATCGCGCGACTTTCGATCGCCACTCGGTCGTGACCGAACATGGCGTATGTGAGACTGCGCTCGCCGCCCGCGAGCAGCGGCCCGAAGTCGCTCTTGATGTCGGCGGTCGAGGGCGAGCGCCACTGGCGCTGCGCCGAGCGGATCGCCGCATACAGGCCCGAGTGTGGCGTCGCGAGGCGCGGTTCGAGGGACTGCGGCGGTGGCGCGTAGTCGCCGTTCGGTTGTGGCTCGGCCGCGGCGATGAGCGACACCATCTGCGAATCGAGCAGCTCCTCGAGCGAGCGGTCCGAGAGCACCCGAAAGCCCGTGTCGAGTACGAGCATCATGACGCCGAAGAAGAGCGCGAGCGGCACAGCCACCGCGAAGAGAAGCCGCCGACTGAGCGAGCGCACGCTGTGGGCCCCGAACGCCTCGGCCGCCCCGGCCCGCTAGCAGCCGCTCTCGCGCGCCAGCGCAAATCGATAGCCGCGCCCGCGTAACGTCTCTATCGGTCGCAGCTCGTCTTGGGGATCGAGCTTGCGGCGCAACCGACCGACGAGTACCTCGATCACGTTGCTGTCGCGCTCGAAATCCTGATCGTAGAGTCGTTCGGTCAGTTCGCTCTTTGAGATCACATCACCCGCGCGCAACATGAGGTGCTCGAGAATGCGGTACTCAAAGGTTGTGAGCTCGACCGCGTGGCCGGCGACCTGAAGCGTCTGGGCACGCGTATCGAGCACGATCGGCCCGCACCTGAGCTGTGGGCTCGCCCAGCCGCCGGCGCGGCGCAGCAGCGCCTGCAGCCGCGCCAGCACTTCCTCAAAGTGAAAGGGCTTCACCACATAGTCATCGGCGCCGGCCTGGAGGCCCTCCACTTTGTCCTGCCAGTTCTCGCGCGCGGTGAGAATCAAAACCGGATAGGTCTTGCCCGCGGCACGCAGCCGCCGTATGAGCTCGAGCCCCGGGATGCCCGGGAGCCCTAGATCGACGATAGCGACGTCGAGTGGATTCTCGCTCCCGGCAAAGAGTCCTTCATCGCCATCGCGGGCCACATCGACGGTGAAACCCGCCTCACTGAGACGCGTCCTGAGCATCTCGCGCAACGCCTCTTCGTCTTCGACCACGAGTACCCGCATGTCATCCCCCGTGTGCCGCGCGTTAGTGCACTGTGCCGCTCGCCGCGTCCACGTGCACTGTCCACACCTTCCCCGAATCGTTGAGGAGCCGCAGCGCGTAAACGGTGCGCCCGTCGTCGCGCTGCGTCTCGGCCTTGACCACACGCGCATGAAAGCGCTGTTCGACCATTTTCACGGCCTGATCCATCGACAGGGCGGAAGCGGCCGCGCCGAGCGCACCCGCGGCGGCCCCGGCAACCGACAGCCATAAGATAAGGAGAAGCGCGCGGCCTGATTTCATAGCCCGCGGCAAGCCTAACGCATTCGCATCTCAAGCCGCGAATGTCGCGCACTGGATGCGTTGCTTCAGCCGCCGTTCAGTTTGGCTTCGTTCCAGAGCCCGTCCCACTCCGCTGCCGATAGAGCCTTGAGCTCGAGGCCGCGCGCCGCAGCGAGCGATTCCATGTCGGAGAAGCGCCGTTCGAATTTCGCATTGGCCGCGCGCAGCGCCTCCTCAGCGTCGATCTCGAGGTGGCGGCTCCAGTTGACGATTGCAAAAAGGAGATCCCCGAGCTCCGCGCTCACCAGCTCGCGCTCCGCCCGGGCGGCAATCGCCCGATCCACCTCGTCGAGTTCCTCAAGTACCTTCGCGCGCACCGCGGGGACATCGGGCCAGTCAAAGCCGACGCGCGCGGCACGCCGCCCGAGCTTCGCGGCACGCGTGAGTGCCGGCAGCGCAAGGGGGACGCCAGCGAGCACGCCGCTCCGGCTCTTGTGCGCGCGCTCCTCCGCCTTCTGCTCCTCCCATACGCGCACCAGATCCTCGGGGGCGAGCACTGCACCCGCGAAGAGGTGTGGATGCCGCCGTACGAGCTTCTCGTGGATCGCCCGCGCGATGGCGGCGAAGTCAAACCAGCCGCGCTCCTCTGCCATGCGCGCGTGAAACACAACCTGGAACAAGAGATCGCCGAGTTCCTCGCGCAGCTGCTCCGGGTCACCGCGCGCGATCGTGTCCGCGACTTCGTACGCTTCTTCGATCGTGTACGGGGCGATGCTCGCGAAGGTCTGTCGGCGGTCCCAGGGACAACCGCGCTCGGGGTCGCGCAGACGCGCCATGAGTGCAAGCAGCCCCTCGAGCGCGCGCTCCGCCTCGTTCATGGCGACAGTGTCCCGATGCAAAGCCGATAGAGCGTCATCAGCATGCCCGCGGTTGCGCCCCAGATGTTGCGCTCGCCGAAGGGAATTTCGGCGAATTCAAACTCCTCGGTACTGAATCCGGCGCGCCGCCGCCGATGGCGGTGGTTCTTCGGATCGAAGATGTAGGCGAGCGGCACTTCGAAGGTGTCTACGACCTCGTGCTTGTCGAGAGAGAGCGCGAAGCCCGGGCGAACGAACGCCACCATCGGAGTCACGCGAAAACCGGTGAACAGGATGTGATCGGGCAGATAGCCGATCACCGAGACGAAACCCTGATCGAGCCCGATCTCCTCGGCGCTCTCCCGAAGCGCGGCTGCCCGCGGAGTCTCGTCTTCGCTTTCGATCCGCCCGCCGGGAAAGCTGATCTGCCCGGCGTGATCCCGTAAGTGGGCCGAGCGCTCAGTGAGGAGCACGGTAAGCTCGGGCCGCTCGACAAGCGGCACCAGAACCGCTGCCGGAACGGGATTTGGCGGGAAGAGGCGCTGGTAGCTCTGGCTGTCGGCGGCCGTGAGCCCGGGCACTACCCAGCTTGATCGGTCGTGGCGCGGTTGCGAGCCGCTCAACCTCTCGCGCAGGATCGCACTCCAGTCTCTGGTCGCTGGCGCGTCCGTGCGGTTGTCGACGCCCGAGGGTTGCTCCTGCATCCTGACAGTCGTCGGTTGGCCTCAGCCCCCGCCGCCCCCGCCGCCTTTGATGCCGCCCTTGGTGAGCTCGGTCGGATCGAGGAGCTTGTCGAGCTCCTCGCGCGAGAGCTTGGTCATCTCCGCAGCCACCTCGCGGATCGGCCGGCCCTCGGCGTACGCCTTCTTCGCAATCGCCGCGCCACGCTCGTAGCCGATGACCGGATTCAGCGCAGTCACGAGGATCGGATTGCGTTCGAGCGCTTCCGCGAGGCGAGCCCGGTTCACGGTGAAGCCGGCGATGGCGCGATCGGCGAGCACGCGTACGACGTTGGTCAGCAACTGGATGCTCTCGAGGAGATTGTAGGCGATCACCGGCAGCATCACGTTCAGCTGGAAATTGCCCGCCTGACCCGCGATCGTGACCGTGGCGTCGTTACCGATCACCTGCGCGGCCACCATCATCGTGGCTTCCGCGATCACTGGATTCACCTTGCCGGGCATGATGCTGCTACCGGGCTGCAGCGCCGGCAGCGCGATCTCGCCGAGGCCAGCGAGGGGGCCGCTGTTCATCCAGCGCAGGTCGTTGGCGATCTTGTTGAGGCTCACGGCGATCACCTTGAGAGCCCCAGAAAGTTCGACCGCCGTGTCCTGCGATGCGAGCGCCTCGAAGTAATTGCTCGCGGGCACAAAGGCGAGACCGGTGAGTTTCGCGAGTTCGGCGCAAAAGCGTTTGCCGAACTGCGGATCCGCGTTGATGCCCGTGCCGACCGCAGTGCCGCCCTGTGCCAGGGCGAGCAGGCGCGGCTCCACCGCGTGCAGGCGGGCAAGGTTCTGCTCGATCTGGGTACGCCAACCGGAGATCTCCTGAGAGAGCGTGACCGGCATTGCATCCATGAGATGAGTGCGCCCGGTCTTGACGATTCCCTCCACCTCACGCTCCTTGGCATGCAGTACATCGCGCAGGTGCTCGAGCGCCGGGGTGAGCTCGCGACGTACGCCCAGAGCCGCACTCACGTGGATTGCGGTCGGAATCACATCGTTGCTGCTCTGCTCCATGTTGACTTGGTCGTTCGGGTGAACGGGAGCCCCCAACCGCTGACTCGCCAAGGCCGCGATGACCTCGTTCGCGTTCATGTTGAAGCTCGTACCCGAGCCCGTCTGAAATACGTCAGTCGGGAACTGCGCATCGTGCTTACCGGCGGCCACCTCAGCTGCCGCGGTCTCGATCGCCTGCGCCACCTTCGGATCGAGGAAAGCAAGGTCGCGATTCACACGCGCCGCCACCTGCTTCACGAGCCCGATCGCGGCAATGAACGCGCGCGGCATACGCAGGTTGCTGATCGGGAAGTTCTGCACCGCGCGCTGCGTCTGTGCACCCCAGAGCGCATCGGTGGGAATCTTCAGCTCACCCATGCTGTCACGCTCGATGCGGTGGGAACTCGTCATGCAGGCACTCCGCAGCGCTACGCCCGGCCGGATGAGCGTATGCGTTATCATGCAAATCCTAGCACTTCGAGGCCCCCGATAACGCATGCCCGCGAGCCCCACCGACCACCTGTCAGCGCTCGATGCGCTATCGCCGGTCGATGGGCGCTACCGTGGCGCGGCCGCCCCGCTACGCGAGCTGCTCACGGAAGGCGCGCTGATCCGCGAGCGCATCCGGATCGAGGCGCTGTGGTTGCTCGAACTCACCGCGGCGGTGCCACAGCTGCCCGGCGCCACGCTCACCCCGAAAGCGCGCGCGCGCGCCCGAGAGCTCGCGCACGACCCGGATGCGGCGGCGGCGAACGCCGTCAAGGCAATCGAGGCGCGCATCAATCACGACGTCAAGGCCGTCGAGTACTACGTGCGCGAGCAGCTCGCGGCGGCCGGGGCCACGCCGGCGACCCTCGAACTCGTGCACTTCGGATGCACTTCCGAGGACATCAATAACCTCTGCTACGCGCGCCTGCTCAAAGACGCACGCGCGAAGCTGCTCGAAACGCTCACCGCAACGAGCGCGGAGTTGCGCGAACTCGCCCACCGCTACGCCGCCATCCCGATGCCGGCACGCACGCACGGGCAGGCGGCAAGCCCTACGACTCTCGGTAAGGAGATCGCCAACTTCACCGCCCGGCTCGCGCGCGCCGCGCACCGCTGGCAGAGCGTGAGTGTGCTCGGCAAATGGAATGGCGCGGTCGGCAACTTCAGCGCCCATGTCGCGGCGCTCCCCGAGGTCGACTGGCCCGCCATCGCACAGAAATTCGTGAGCTCACTCGGACTCGAGTACAACCCCTGGACGACGCAGATCGAGCCGCATGACTGGATCGCCGAATACTGTGACGCGCTCGCCGCGTCGAACGTCATATTCATCGATCTCTGCCGCGATTTCTGGGGATACATCTCCCTCGGCTATCTGCGACAGCGCGCTCTGCCAGGCGAGGTCGGCTCCTCGACCATGCCCCACAAGGTCAACCCGATCGACTTCGAGAACGCCGAGGGCAACTGCGGGCTCGCGAACGCACTGCTGAGACATTTCAGCGAGAAGCTGCCGCTTTCGCGCTGGCAGCGCGATCTCACCGACTCGACCGTGCTACGGAACTTGGGCGTCGCGCTCGCTCATACGCTCATCGCCTGGAACTCCGTCGGCCGCGGACTCGCCAAACTCGAGCCCGACGCTGAGCGGATGGCGGCGGATCTCGCCGACGACTTCGGGATATTGGCGGAAGCGGTGCAGACCGTTTTGCGCGCGGCAGGGATACCCGGCGGCTACGAGAAGCTCAAGGAGTTGACGCGCGGTCGCACGCTCGATGCCGCCGCCCTCGCCACGTTCATCGACACGTTACCCCTTCCCCCTGCGACCAAGGCGCGCCTGCGCGCGCTCACACCGGCCGCGTACACGGGACTCGCGGCCGAACTCGCCCATCGCATCTGAGCCGCATTTACAGTTGTCGGGATCTAGCGACAATGCGCGTGCAAAGTGCGAACCACTGCCCCCTTTTTTCCTTGCGCTACGGCACTTAAGGCAGGAAACCGTGACCTGTTCGTCAAGGAAAATCAGACGCTCGTCACTAATATGCTCCACGGCCTGGTTTCCATGGGTGATTCGGGGCACCACTTGTGGCCATAAGCGGGGAACTCGATCTCAACGGCGCTCTCGCACAGCTCGCCAACGCGCGCTACGCGTCGGAGTCCGTTACGCCAACCAGCGGCAGTCCGGCTAATGCGCGCGCCGGCGCCGAGACGTTAACGGTGCTCACCTCGCTCGCCGAAGTGCGCGCCGCGGTGAACGAGGTTGCGGCGAGCGCGCAGCGCCTGATATCGATCTATACGCCCGATCTCGAACCCGATCTCTACGATCAGAGCGCCTTCCTCGAGATCATCAAGCACTTCGTGCTCACACGCAGCTTCTCCAAAGTGCGCGTGCTGCTCGCCGAGCCGATGCGCGTCATGCGCGACAGTAACCGCTTCGTCGCCATGGGGCGGCGGCTCTCGAGCTGCATCGATATCCGCTACGTCGCCGCGCAGGCGCCGCAGCGCGCCTCCACGTACCTGATCGCCGACGACCGCGCGATTGTTTATCGGCTGCGCGCCGATACCTGGGATGGTGTCGCTGACATCAATAATCCGACCGCTGCGCGGGTGTACCTGTCGGAGTTCGATCAGGTGTGGAACGCAAGCGCCGCCGAGCACGGCCTGCGTACCGCCCGCCGCGGCTAAATCCCCTCCCCTCGCCAAGAACCGTCGCCGCGGTGACGGTTACAATTGCCTGCATGCCAAGGAAGATCGACGTCACCGTCGCGGCCGTCACGGAAACCGGCGGCAAGTTCCTCGTGGTCGAGGAGCGCATCAATCACCGGCTGCTCTTCAATCAGCCCGCAGGTCACGTCGAGCACGGCGAGACGCTGCTCGCGGCCGTCGTGCGCGAGGCACGCGAGGAGACCGCCTGGCACTTTGAACCCGAGGCGTTCCTTGGTGCATACCTCTGGCGCCATCCGACGCGGGTGCGACCCATCTTGCGCTTCGCTTTTACCGGCGCGGTGCGCGATCACGATGCGTGCCAGCCGCTCGATCGCGGGATCGTGCGCACCCACTGGCTTTCGGCGGAGGAACTTCGGGCCCGCGCGGGACAGCTCCGCACCCCCCTGGTGCTTAGGTGTGTTGAGGATTACCTCTCGGGCCAGCGGCAGCCGCTCGAGTCGGTCGCCGGGCTCGACCGGCTCAGCGCCATTCGCGTCGAGGCCATCACGCTCGGATAACCGCCATCCGCGCGTTCGCGGATTTGGTTAAGATTTGACCATGTCCCTTCCCCTGCCCCCGCGACCCAGCCCGGGTGCCCGCGTCATCGTTGGCCTCTCGGGAGGTGTCGATTCCGCAGTCGCGGCGCTCCTCCTCAGGGACGCCGGCTGGGACGTGCAGGGCCTCTTCATGAGCAACTGGGACGAGGCGGACGATGATGCTTATTGCACCGCCGCGCAGGATTTTCAGGACGCACGCGCGGTGGCCGCCGAGCTCGGCATCGCGCTCCACCGCGCGAGTTTCGCCCGCGAGTACCGTGAGCGCGTCTTTCGGCACTTCCTGAGCGAGCACGCACGCGGCCGTACCCCAAATCCAGATGTCCTCTGCAACCGCGAAATCAAGTTCGGCGTGGCGCTTGATTGGGCCCGGCGGCTTGGAGCCTCGCACTTCGCGACGGGTCACTACGCCCGCCTCGGCCCCGCCCCCGGGGGGGTCGTCGGGCTCTACAAGGCGCGGGATGCCGCCAAGGATCAGAGCTATTTCCTGCATGCGGTCGCCCCTCACGAGCTCGCACAGACGCTGATGCCGCTCGGAGAATGCGAGAAGAGCGAGGTGCGCGAGCGCGCGCGCCGCGCCGGACTTCCGGTTTTCGACAAGCCCGACAGCACCGGCATCTGCTTCATCGGCGAGCGGCCCTTTCGGGCATTTCTTGCTCGGTTTCTCGCCAAGAGCGCGGGACCGATTGAAGCCGACGACGGTGAACGCCTCGGCACTCACGAGGGACTCGCCTTCTATACGCTCGGCCAGCGCGGCGGGCTCCAGATCGGGGGCCGCCACGGGCGGCCCGAACGGCCCTGGTACGTCGCGGCGAAGGACGCCGCACGCAACACGCTCGTCGTGGTCCAGGACCAGGATCACCCGCTGCTCATGAGCCGCGCGCTGACTGCGGGTCGATGGCATTGGCTCGCGCCCGCGCGCCGCGAAGCGTTTTCCTGCTTCGTCAAGGTGCGCTACCGGCAAGCAGATCAGAGGGCGGTGCTCGTACCATGCGCTGATGGCGGCGCACGGATCGAATTTGCCAAGGCGCAGCGCGCCGTGACCCCAGGTCAGTACGCGGTCGCCTATGAGGGCGAGCGTTGTCTCGGCGGCGGCGTCATCGAAACTCTCACGCCGGCGAGCGACGCGTCAGCCGCTGCCGCCTGATGGCGAGGCGGCACGAGCGCGCCGCGCCCGATATAATTTCGATCCCACAGAGCGGAGACCTCCGATGACGAACAGCTTCCGGGCGCGCTCGACGCTGAGTGTGGGCGATCGCAGCTACGAGATCTGGAGCCTCGCCGCGCTGCCGCAGGAGAAGATCGCGCGGCTTCCGTACTCACTCAAGGTGCTGCTCGAGAATCTCCTGCGCTGCGAGGACGGCGTCAATGTGACGCGCGCGGACATCGAGGCACTGCTCGATTGGGATCCCGCTGCCACTCCATCGCATGAGATCGCGTTCACTCCCGCACGGGTGATCCTGCAGGACTTCACCGGCGTCCCCTGCGTGGTCGATCTCGCCGCCATGCGCGATGCGATCGTTCGACTTCGTGGCAGTGCCGAGCGCGTCAACCCGCTCAATCCTGCAGAACTTGTCATCGATCACTCGATTCAGGTCGATGAGTATGGAACCCCGCGGGCGCTCGCCGCCAACACGCGCATCGAGTTCGCGCGCAACCGCGAGCGGTACGCCTTCCTGCGCTGGGGCCAAACCGCGTTCCGCAACTTCTCGGTCGTGCCGCCCAACACCGGCATCGTTCACCAGGTCAACCTCGAATACCTCGCAAGGGTGATCTTTGACACCGAAGCGAACGGCCTGCGCCGCGCCTATCCCGACACGCTCGTCGGCACCGACTCGCACACCACGATGATCAACGGCCTAGGAGTCCTCGGCTGGGGAGTGGGCGGCATCGAAGCCGAGGCCGCGATGCTCGGGCAGCCGGTCACCATGCTCATTCCGCAGGTGATTGGTTTTCGACTCGAAGGACAGCTGCAACCGGGAGCGACCGCTACCGATCTCGTGCTCACGGTGACCGAGATGCTGCGCAAGAAGGGCGTGGTCGATAAGTTCGTTGAATTCTATGGCGATGGCCTCGGCAACCTCCCGCTCGCCGACCGCGCCACGATCGCGAACATGGCGCCCGAGTACGGCAGCACGTGCGGTATTTTCCCGATCGATGGGGAAACGATGCGGTACCTCGAGCTTTCGGGCCGCCCGCGCGAACGCATCGAGCTCGTCAGCACATACGCGAAAGCGCAGGGTCTCTGGCGCAATGCGGGCGCAAAGCCCGCACGCTACACGGATGAACTTGCGCTCGATCTCGGCACAGTGGAGCCGAGTCTCGCAGGTCCCCGAAGGCCCCAGGACCGCGTTCCACTTAAGAACGCCCGCAAGGTTTACGAAGCGAGCGCCAAGACCGCCGCAGAAGAGCGCAGCAAACGCAATCCGGCGCTGAAAGGCGTCGCGAGCGCAGCGCTCAACGGCAAGAGCTACGACATCAAAGACGGCGCAGTACTGCTCGCTGCGATCACAAGTTGCACGAACACCTCGAACCCTTCAGTGATGCTGGCCGCGGGGCTCCTCGCGCGCAAGGCGCGCGCGCGCGGGCTGAAGACAAAACAGTGGGTGAAGACGAGCCTCGCCCCGGGTTCGCGGGTGGTTACCGATTACTACACCAAGACCGGATTGCTGGACGATCTCGCAGCGCTCGGGTTCGATCTTGTTGGCTATGGTTGTACGAGCTGTATTGGCAATTCCGGTCCGCTCAGACCGGAGATCTCCGCCGCCGTGAAATCGGGCGATCTAACAGCCTGTTCCGTGCTCTCCGGGAATCGCAATTTCGAGGGACGCGTGCACCCTGACCTGCGCATGAATTTCCTCGCATCCCCGCCGCTCGTGGTGGCCTATGCGCTCGCAGGCACACTCGACGTCGATCTCACGACCGAGCCGCTGGGCACGGGCAGTGATGGCAAACCGGTGTTCCTTAGCGACATCTGGCCCAGTGACACCGAAGTGCACGAGCTTCTCAAGCGTTCGATCGACTCGACGATGTTCCGTGAGAGTTATGCGACTGTCTTTAAGGGCGATGAGAACTGGAACAACATAAAGGTGCCCGCCGGTCAGCGTTACGAATGGGATCCGAAGTCGACCTACGTCAAGAACCCGCCCTACTTCGAGGCCATGACCATGACGCCGCCCCCGCTTGCCGATGTCCGCGGCGCGCGCGCCCTCGCGGTGCTTGGCGACTCGGTGACGACGGATCACATCTCGCCCGCGGGCAACATTTCGAAGACGAGCCCGGCGGCGCGCTATCTCATCGAGCAGGGCGTGGAGCCTGTGGATTTCAACTCCTACGGCGCCCGGCGCGGCAATCACGAAGTGATGATGCGCGGCACGTTCGCGAACATCCGGCTGCGCAATCTCCTCGTGCCCGGAACCGAAGGCGGGGTGACGGTGCACCTCCCCGATGGCGAGCAGGGTTCCATCTACGACGTCGCCATGCGCTACAAGAAGGAAGGTACGCCGCTCATCGTGCTCGCCGGGCGCGAGTACGGTACGGGTTCCTCGCGCGACTGGGCCGCTAAGGGCACGATGCTGCTCGGTGTGCGGGCGGTGATCGCCGAGAGCTTCGAGCGCATTCACCGCTCGAACCTGATCGGCATGGGAGTCGCACCGCTTCAGTTCCAGCCGGGACAGAACGTCGCCTCGCTCGGACTGACCGGACGGGAGGTCTTCGACGTCACGGGTCTTTCGAGCGGAGAGGCCCGCGAGGTCACGGTAATCGCGACACCCGCCCAGGGAAAGCCGGTGCGCTTCACCGCGCGCGTGCGCATCGATACGCCGAAAGAACGCGAATACTACCGTCACGGCGGGATCCTGCAGTACGTGCTGCGGCAGCTGGCTGCACCCGCCAGCGCCACCTGAGCCCCGCCGAGAGGCCGCCGGTGCCGGGCGCAGAGGTGCAGCACGCTGCCCCGCGCGCGCTCGCCCTTTTTGATCTCGACGGCACACTCACGCGTCACGACACGCTGTCAGCCTATGCCGGCGGGTTTCTCCTCAGGCATCCGCATCGATTGGCGCGTCTCCTGCGCGTTGTGCCGGATTGCTTACGATTCGTGCTTGGGGACGTAGATCAGGGCGCTCTCAAGTCCTCGTTCATCGGCGCCGCACTCGGGGGCTGCAGTCGCACGGAACTCGACGCCGGAACCGCAAAATTTGTGGCGCGCCTCGTGCGCGGCGGCTTACATAGTGACGGCCTCGCGCAACTCACCCGCCACCGCGAGCAGGGAGATCTACCCGTGTTGCTGAGCGCGAGCACCGATCTCTACGTGCCAGCGATTGGTCGCGAACTCGGATTCGCGGAAGTGCGTTGCACGGAGCTCGAATGGCAGGAAGAACGGCTCCTCGGGCGGCTGCGCACCGCAAACTGTCGCGGCACGGAAAAAGCTCGCTACCTGGCGGAGCTGCGCCAACGCTATCCCGGTCATCGAATCGTGGCGTACGCTAATGCGGGGAGCGACCTCGAGCACCTGCGGATGGCCGATGAGGCTGTCCTCGTCAATGGCTCGCATCGGGTGCGACGCCTCGCCACAGCGCTCGGGATCGCCTGCCGCACCTGGCGCTAGGCCGCGGGGGACTTTGGGGCGCTGTGACCTTTTGTCGCACCGCCCGGTCTACTTACCACGGAGGTTGTTATCGATGCGTACTCGGCTGCCTCACATTGCGCCATCTGAGATCACGCCGGAATCGGTGTACTTGAGCCGGCGCGCGCTGCTCGCCGGACTCCTGGCGGGCGGGGCGACGAGCCTCGTGCGCGCCAATCAAAGCCAGGAAAACGCCTACGGCCCCCTCACATACTCGGTTAACCCGATGTACACAGTTGCTGGCGAGCAGCCCAACAAGTTCGAGGAAATTGCGGGCTACAACAATTTCTATGAATTCGGCACCGACAAGGATTCTCCGAGCGAGTACGCGCCGAAGTTCCTCAAATCGAAGCCCTGGAGCGTCATCGTCGGGGGCGAATGCGAGGTGAAGGGCACGTTCAACCTGGAGGATCTGCTGAAGGGGCAGACACTCGAGGAGCGCATCTATCGCTTCCGCTGCGTGGAAGCGTGGTCGCTGGTCGTGCCGTGGGTTGGGTTTCCGCTTAGCAACCTCATCACGCGCTTTAAGCCGACAGCGAACGCGAAGTACGTGCAGTTCACGACGCTCTACGACCCGAGTCAGATGCCCGGGCAGCGCGATCGCATTCTCAACTGGCCGTACGTCGAGGGACTGCGGATGGATGAGGCGATGCACCCGCTCACGCTCATGGTGGTGGGACTCTATGGCCGCGTGTTACCGAATCAGGACGGCGCGCCGCTTCGGCTCATCGTGCCCTGGAAGTACGGCTTCAAGAGCTGCAAGTCGATCGCGCGGATCGATTTCACCGCGCGTGAGCCGCGCACCGCCTGGAATCTCGCCGCACCGAACGAGTACGGTTTCTACGCGAACGTCAACCCGAAGGTCGACCATCCACGCTGGAGCCAGGCGACCGAGCGGCGCATCGGCGCACCGTTTCTCGCGGCGCGCCGCCCAACACTACCCTTCAACGGGTACGCCGACCAAGTTGCAAGCCTCTACCAGGGGCTGGATCTCAAGCTCAACTTTTGAACGTCGCGCAGCGCTACCGCTTTATCTATAAGCCGCTCGTGTTTGTCGCGGCGCTCGTGCCGCTCGCCTGGCTGATTCTCGGTGCGTTCGGGCTCTTCGGTTTCAGCCTCGGCGCCGACCCCGTCAAGAAACTCGAGCACGAATGCGGCAAGACCGCACTCAATTTCCTCATGCTTACGCTCGCCGTGAGCCCGGTGCGTCAGCTCGCCGGCCTCCCGAATCTCATCCGACTGCGCCGCATGCTCGGGCTCTTCGCGTTCTTCTACGCGGTGGTGCACTTCACCATCTATCTCGTCCTCGACCTCGAGCTCAACTTCGCGGTGCTCGGTGCCGACATCGTGAAACGCCCCTACATCACGATCGGCTTCGCGGCACTCCTTCTCATGCTGCCACTCGCACTCACATCCACGAACGGCATGATGCGCCGCCTCGGGGGCAACTGGCAGCGCCTGCATCGGCTGGTGTACGTGATCGCAGCGCTCGGAGTATGGCACTTCTACTGGCAGGTCAAGCGCGACGTGCGCGAGCCGCTCGTCTACGTGTGCGTTCTTGCGGCGCTGCTCGGCTATCGCTGGCTGCGCGCTCGCGCGCGGCGCCCGTTGGAAGGAGTGCGGCCGGTGCTCGCATCGACACCTCAAACTGGTCTGTCCCTCCACCCGTCCGAGTCAGACTGAAGTACCCGGCTTCCCAACCGCCGCCTTACCGCTCGGGAGACCTGAGGCGCCTTGGCGTGTACGGCGCCATACTGGACTTATGATCCGCAAGCAGCCATGCTTGTGACCGCGCCCCTCAGGTGCGATGTGTTGTGCGAGTCTGGATTAGACTCCGCGCCGGCGACACTCTGAGAGGCGCTAAGGGCAAACCCGCCGAAAGGCGGGGACGCAAAGCCACCGGTCTAAGGGCGTAACAGTCTATGACAGCGGGGTTGCCACTCACCCGAAGTGTGAGAGTGCAAGCTTGGCTGCATCAGATCTGGGGCTCTCCCGGCGGTGACTCGTTTCCCGGGGGGGCTTATGAGATCAACCTCGTCGCAGCCGGCTGTACCTCCGAACAAAAATACAGCTGATCGAAGTCAGGCCGGCCCTTTCATGCTCACGCTGTGCCGACTCGCAGCACCCGTGTCGATCCGGCCCCCGCAATCGCCGCACCTGAAGCCGTTCAAATTCTTCACGAGTCGTGCGCGTCAGTCGGATGGCAGCGTGCGGCTGTACCTCCATATGGGGTACTTCGAGTCGCCGACCGATGCTCTAAAGTGGTTGGAACTTGTGCGCGGCCGTTATCCCGAAGCGATTGCGACGGTCGCTCCGCGGTCGCTATTACAAGCCAATCCCAAAGTGCCGGCTTTGCAGCCTGCGGATTTGTCGCCGCTCGAGGCTCAATCCTTAACCGACACACGAGTCCTGAAGATTCTGGAAGCGCGTGGCCTGGCCTCAGGTCAGAATGCCGGCGCGGTGCCGAACACCGATCGCATTCCGTTGCTCCGTCCCGACGATACGAATACGCGGCGCGCCTTGAAGGAGGCGGTCGTTCAAGGTGCACCGGTCTTCTTCGCGGTGCAGCTCCACTGGTCACCGGAGCCGATTGATCTGAGCCGCGTGCCATCGCTCCCTATATTCGACGCACATACTCTCTACGCGACAGTAAGTCGCCGTGAGGGACGGTCTCGATATTTTCTTCGCCTCGGTTTCTTCCATGATCCAATCTCAGCGAAGGAAGTCGCCTCAGAAGTGCGCTCACACTTCGCCTCCGCAGCTGTCGTGCCGGTTACTGAGCAGGAGCTCGCGCATGCCTGCGAGGCCCGCATGGTCACGTCTGCAATCCCGTGCCTCGCGGAGCAAGGTGTCGGGGTCCCAGCGCAAAATTCCAATGGCACGCCAGCACCCGTGACACAATCAAAGCCTGTGGGCGACAGATCTCGGAGCTCCAAAGAACCCAACACACTTGACGAGACACTCGAAGCGCTTGCCGCGACAGAAGGGTGGACTAGCGAGGAGGCAGAGAGCGAAAGTGGCGTGCGGCATCTGAGAGTTGAGGTGCAACAGCGGCAGTCCCGGCGGTCTTAGTTTCCGCCCCTGGCCGCAGTAGAACCGACGACCTACGCGGCGTGTCCGCTGCAGCGTTCAACAAAGTAGCTAAAGGTCTAGCCATCTACGTCCCAGCCGAACCACCCGTCTCAACTCAACCCGGGAATGCCCCACCTACTGCCGCTCCGAAATAGCTTCTCCATTCCAAGGGAGAGCACCGCTCCGCCTCCGGACTGTACGTCCCGATAGCAGGACTTCATCGCGAACCCTTCGCTTGCCGGAAAAACCTCAATACCGAATCGCTAACAACCGGTTGCAGCGGACGGTGCTCCGTGCCGCCGCTGAAACGGAGCGTTAGGCACGGGCAATCAAATGCGACGCGTCTTGAAATACTTCTTGATCACCGTCGCGGCACTTCTGTGCCTGGCCGTCGCACTCTTCAAGTACTCGGTCTACCGCGACCAGACAAACTTCAGTGAAGCGAAAAACGACTGCGAGCGCGGGTGCATTCAAGATTCCGGCGGTTTTCCCCAGTGCCGCGAGGTTTGCGCCGGTCATCCAGATCACTACCCATAGTCCCACAGCCCGTGAGTGCGTTCCGACGCAAGCAGATCGCCGAGGGGCTAAACGGAGATGCACGCGCGGCGGGCAAAGCGCGAGTCGTACTCAAGAAAGTGTTTGGCCGAATCAACATGCGGCGCGACGGTGCGGCGCTCTACGCGGAGTACAGCATCAAGCCCGAAGCGGTGTTGCAAGTTGTCGGTTTGAAAGGGAGCGTTTGGCACTACATGGAAGTCCGGATCTGCCACAGCTCCGGAAAGAACTTGAGTTCGAGCGCCTTCGTGAGGTAGGACACGCCGCCCGTGCCGCCCGTGCCGGGCTTGTAGCCGATGATGCGCTCGACCGTCTTCAGATGGTGCGCGCGCCAGAGCTGGAAGTTGTGATCGAGGTCGACGAGCCGCTCGGCGAGCTCGTAGAGATCCCAGCCCTGGTCTGCGTTGTGGTACACGGCGAGCCAGGCCCCCGCCACCTGCTTATTTGCCTGGTACGGGACGCTGAAATCCCGCGACAGATACTCCTCGGGTATCCCGTAGCCCCTGCGGCTGAGGAGCCTCAGTACCTCGTCGTACAGCGAAGGCGCGACGAGCGCCTCGGCGAGCTTCTCGTGGGCCACCGGATCGCGCTCGTGCACGAGCAGCATCTCGGGATTCTTGTTGCCGAACATGAACTCGAGCAGCCGGTACTGCATTGACTGAAATCCCGAGGAGCGACCGAGCGCGTCTCTGAAGGCCGTATATTCAAACGGCGTCATTGTCGAGAGCACATCCCACACGGTGATGAGCTGCGTCTGGGTGCGCGAGACGCGCGCCAGCATCTTCAGCGCGGGATCGAGGTCATCGCGCCTTATGCACTCTAGTGCCGCGCCCAGCTCGTGCAGCATGAGCCGCATCCAGAGCTCGGACACCTGGTGCACGATGATGAAGAGCATCTCGTTGTGCTCGTTCGAAAGCGGCCGCTGCGCCGAGAGGAGCTTGTCGAGCTGCAGGTACTGGCTGTAGGAGAGCGAGCTGCCGAGGTCCAACTGCACGGCTTCGCCAGCGACCTCGATGCGCCCGGACTTATCGGATGATCCGCCGTTCATGAAGGCCGATGGTACACGGCGGCCCGGGCGCGGCAACTTTCCGCGGCACCGGTGGACCGCGCGGCCGCGCAGCGAATCCGCTAGGATCGCGCGCCAGTCCCTCGAAGACCCCGCCGAGCGCACCGTGAGCAACCCGATTCTCGAAGTCCGTAATCTCGTCAAACAATACCCGACGACCACCGCGGTCGATGGCGTCTCCTTCGAGGTACCCGAGGGCATCTGCTTCGGAATCCTCGGACCGAACGGCGCCGGCAAGACCACCACGGTCGAGATCATGGAGGGGATCCTGCCCCCGACCGCGGGCGAGGTGCGTTACCGCGCTGAACCGCTTGGGGCGCGGTTTCACGAGGAGGCGGGCATCCTCTTTCAGAAGACCGCGCTCCAGGACTTCCTCACCGTGCGCCAGTGCATTGCGCTCTTTCGCGGACTGTACGCGAAGGGGCTCGACGTGGACGAGGTGATCCGCCTCTGCGCGCTCGAGAAGCTCGCCGACCGCGACAGCCGCAAGCTCTCGGGCGGACAGCAGCAGCGGCTCCTGCTCGCAATCGCGCTCGTCAACGACCCCGAGGTGCTCTTCCTCGATGAGCCGACCACCGGTCTCGATCCGCAGGCACGACGCAACTTCTGGGAACTGATGGAATCGATCAAGGCGCGCCGCAAGACCATTATCTTGACGACGCACTAC
The DNA here is from genome assembly GCA_035623585.1 of Steroidobacteraceae bacterium. Lineage (GTDB taxonomy): Bacteria > Pseudomonadota > Gammaproteobacteria > Steroidobacterales > Steroidobacteraceae > 13-2-20CM-66-19. The sequence goes on from DASPTE010000073.1 coordinate 25,028, forward strand.
ATGGAGGAGGCGGAGCTGCTTTGTGATGAGATCGTGATCATGGATCGAGGCCGGATCATCGCGCAGGGGCCCCCGCGCCGGCTGCTGCGCGAGCACTTTGCCGATGTGCTGCTCGAGCTCCCGCGTCAGGATTTCCCCGAGCGCGCGCGCTCACTCCCGCTCAAGATCATCGACGCGAGCGATCGCGTGGAAATCACCACGCAGGATCTCGAAGGCACGCTGCGCACGCTCCTCGCCGCCGAAGTGCCGCTCACGCACCTGCGGGTGCGGCCGGGAAATCTCGAGGACCTCTTCCTCGAACTCACCGGGAGCGAGCTGCGGCCATGATCCGCAGGCTCTTCGCCGTACTGCACGCGCGCAATCTCGAATTCCTGCGCGATCGCGGCACGCTGCTCTTCACCATCGCGCTGCCCATCATGATCGTGATCGGGATGGGATTTATTTTCGGGGGCCCGGGGCGCCCGCTCTTCAAAGTCGGCGTGCTCGCGGCGCAAATTGACCGCGCGAGCGATCCCTTCCTGCGCGAGCGCTACGTCGATTTCGTGCCGCTGGCCGATGAGGCGGTGGCGCTCAAGAAACTCACGCACCAGCAGATCGACCTGCTCGTCGACGTGCGAGCGCCGGTGCGCTACTGGGTGAACACCGACTCGCCCAAAGGTTACGTGATCGAGAAGCTCCTCCTCGCCGCCGATTCCGGCGCCCTGCGCCAGCCGGTCACGGGCGCCGCGATCCGCTACGTCGACTGGCTGTTCCCGGGGATCCTCGGTATGAACATGATGTTCAGCTGCCTCTTCGGGGTCGGCTACGTCGTGCTGCGCTACCGCAAGAGCGGCTTTCTCAAGCGCTTGCATGCCACCCCACTCACCGCGTTCGAGTTCCTGAGCGCTCAGGTGCTCTCCCGGCTTGGCCTCATTCTGTTCGTCACCGCGGTTCTTTACATGGGCATTGGCACCATCATCGGTTTTCACAACTCGGGGAGCCTCGCATTGCTCGCGCTGCTCGCGGTGCTCGGGGCGCTGTCGATGATCGCGCTCGGGCTCACGATTGCGGCGCGCTTCTCGAGCGAGGAACTGGTCGGGGGTCTCTTGAATCTCCTCACCTGGCCGATGATGTTGCTTTCGGGAATCTGGTTTTCGCTCGAGGGCGCACCGCGCTGGGTGAACTGGGTGGCACATACCCTCCCCCTCACCCACCTGCTCGATGGTGCGCGTGCGGTCATGCTAGATGGCGCCGGCATCCGGCAAATCGCCCCGAACCTCCTTTATCTTGTGGTCACGGCGCTCGGCTTTCTCGCCTTCGGCGCCTGGTCGTTCCGTTGGCGCATCGATTGATGCGCGGGAGCCCCGCATTGCGTTTTTTCAGTGACAACACCGCAACCGCCTGCCCCGAGATCCTCGCCGCGATCGCGCAGGCGAACGCTGGCCTCTTCAAAGCCTACGGCGATGACCCGTGGACCGAGCGGCTCGATCGCGCCTTCAGTGATTTCTTCGCCACCGAGGTGCGAGCCTTTGCGGTGGCGACGGGCACCGCGGCAAATTCCCTCGCATTAGCAACCCTGAGCCCACCCTACGGCGAGATCTTCGCGCACGAGGAGGCACACATCGCCGTCGATGAGTGCGGCGCGCCGGGCTTCTTCTCGGGTGGGGCGCAACTTAGGCTCCTTACGGGCGAGCACGGCAGGGTGACGCCCGAGGCCCTGCGC
>DASPTE010000077.1:0-15121 GCA_035623585.1 Steroidobacteraceae bacterium
CGTCACGACCGGCAGCCCGAAGGCGGTCGCGAACGCGGTGACACCCGCGCGCCGCTCGCCATGCGCATGCTCGGCATGCACGGCGCCGCCTTCGCCAACTACGCGGTCGATGACTGCGACTTCCTGATCGCGGTTGGCGCGCGCTTCGATGACCGCGTGGCGGGGGTGCCGGCGAAGTTCGCGAAGAGCGCCCGCCGCATCGCGCATCTCGACGTCGACCCCGCCGAGGTGAACAAGGTGAAGCGCGTGCACTGGAGCCACGTGGGACTCCTCGCCGAGGCGCTCGCGGCGCTCAGTTCCTACGGGCGCGCGATGGGTTTCGCGCGCGCCTACCCCGTCTGGGAGCGCGAGCTCGCCGAACTCAAGCGCGTGCACGCGATGAACTACGACCGCGCGAGTGCGCTCATTCAGCCTCATTACGTGCTCGAGGAAATCAACCGCCACACCCGCGGCAACGCGATCATCACCACCGGCGTCGGCCAGCACCAGATGTGGGCCGCGCAATACTGCGATTTCACCGCGCCGCGACTCTGGCTCACCTCGGGCAGCATGGGCACGATGGGATTTGGGCTGCCCGCCGCGATCGGCGCGCAGATCGCCTGCCCCGAGCGGCTCGTCATTGACATCGACGGCGATTCGAGCATCCGCATGAACATCGGCGAGCTCGAGACCGTGACCACCTACGACCTGCCGGTGAAGGTGGTCGTGCTCAACAACTTTGGCGACGGCATGGTGAAGCAGTGGCAGAAGCTCTTCTTCAAGGGGCGGCTGTCGGCGAGCGATCGCTCGCTCCACAAGAAGGACTTCGTCAAGGCGGCGCAGGCCGATGGCTTTCGCTACGCCGCGCGGCTTGACCGCAAGGCGGACGTCCCGCGCGTCATCGAGGAATTCCTCTCGTACCGGGGGCCGGCATTCCTCGAGGTGATGATCGATCCGGACGCCGGGGTATATCCGATGGTCGGACCCGGCCAAAGCTACGAGGAGATGATCACGGGCGAGCACATTCCCTCGCGCACCAAGGTCGACATCAAGCCGCCGGACCCTTCCGAGATGTTCTAGCGCGGTGCGAGGCAGCTGCCATGACCATCAAATACCTGCATACCATGGTGCGCGTCACCGACATCGAGGCATCGCTGCGCTTTTATTGTGAGGCGCTCGGGCTGCAAGAGATCTCACGGCGCGAATATCCGCAAGGCCGCTACACGCTCGTGTTTCTCGCCGCGCCCGGCGATGAGAGCGCCCAGGTCGAGCTCACTCACAACTGGGATCCGGAAAACTACGCGGGCGGGCGCAACTTCGGGCACCTCGCCTATCAGGTCGACAACATCTACGCCGCCTGCGAGCGGCTGCGCGATCGCGGCGTGACGATCTTGAGGCCCCCGCGCGATGGACGCATGGCCTTCGTGCGCTCGCCGGACAATATCTCCATCGAGCTGCTGCAGAAGGGCGCAGCGCTCGCCCCCACTGAACCATGGAAGTCTATGCCGAACACCGGCAGCTGGTAGCCGCACCAGCGGCGCAATGAAAACCATACCGAGCCTGCTGATCGCAGCGCTGTTCGCGACGCTCACTTTCGCGGTCTGGGCTTATCTCAACCGCCCGACCGCCGAGCCCCCCTGGCCAAGCCACATCCGCGGGTTTGCCTTCTCACCCTTCCGCGCGAACGAAGACCCGACGCACTTCGAGATGCCGACCGATGCGGAAATCGATTCCGATCTTGCGCTCCTTGAGGGCAAGGTGAACGCGGTGCGCACCTACAGCGTCGGGGCCACGCTTGCCGACATCCCCGAGCTCGCCGAGCGGCACGGCATGAACGTCGCGCTCGGCGCCTGGCTCGACGATCACCGCGACAAGAACGAGGAGCAGCTCAAAAGCGCGATCGAGCTCGCCAACAGCCACATGAACGTGGTGCGGGTGCTGATCGGCAACGAGGTGATCCTGCGCGGCGACCTGCCCTTCGCCGAACTCGCCCACTACCTCGATCGCGCCCGCGCCGCCATCGGGCAGCCGGTGAGCACCGCCGAGCCCTGGCACGTGTGGCTTGCGCATCCGGAACTCGCGCAGCACGTCGATTTCATCGGCGTGCATCTGCTGCCGTACTGGGAAGGCGTCGCGGTCGATACGGCCGTCGATTACTCGATCGCGCAGTACAAGCGCCTGCAGCAAGCCTTTCCTCATAAGCCGATCGTCATCGCCGAGATCGGCTGGCCGAGCCGCGGCCGCACGCGCGAGTCGGCGGTGGCATCGGATGCGAACGAGGCACTGTTCCTGCGCCGCTTCCTGCACCGCGCGCAGCAGGAGCAGATCGTCTACTACATCATGGAAGCCTTCGATCAGCCCTGGAAGGCGTACCTCGAGGGAGCGGTCGGCTCGTACTGGGGCGTGTACGACGTCAACCGCCAGCCGAAGTTCGCCTTCACCGCGCCGATCGTGCGCGTGCCCGAATGGCACATCCTCGCGGCGGTCTCGATCGCGGTGGCGCTCGGGGTGCTCGGCCTGCTCTATCTCAACAGCGATGCGCTGCGTAACCGCGGGCGCACCTTCCTCGCGATCATCGTGTACGCGGCGACGACCGTCGCCGTGTGGGTGATCTACGACTTCACGCAGCAGTACATGACCGTCTCGAGTGTCATCGCCGGCGTGCTGCTCCTCCTTGGCATGCTCGGCGTGATCCTGGTGCTCCTCGCTGAGGCGCATGAGTGGGCCGAGGCGCACTGGGTCGCTTACCGGCGGCGCCTCGGCGCGCCGGCCGCGAATCCGCTCGCCCGCGCTCCGCGCGTCTCGATTCACGTGCCCGCCTACAACGAGCCCCCGGCGATGCTGATCGAGACCCTCGATGCGCTCGCGCGGCTCGACTACCCGGATTTCGAAGTCCTGGTGATCGACAACAACACCCCCGATGAGCGCACCTGGCGGCCGGTCGAAGCGCACGTCGCCAAGCTCGGTCCGCGCTTTCGCTTCTTCCACGTGGCACCGCTGGCGGGATTTAAGGCCGGCGCGCTCAACTACGCGCTCGCGCGCACCGCCCCCGACGCGACCATCATCGCGGTCATCGACAGTGATTACGTCGTGGATGCGCGCTGGCTGCGCGATCTCATGCCCGCGTTCGAGGACGAGCGCATCGCGATCGTGCAGGCGCCCCAGGACTATCGCGACGCGAACCAGAGCGCGTTCAAGGCGATGTGCTACGCCGAGTACCGCGGCTTCTTCCAGATCGGCATGATCACCCGCAACGAACGCAACGCCATCATCCAGCACGGCACCATGACCATGGTGCGGCGCGCGGAGCTCGAGCGCCTCGGCGGCTGGGCCGAGTGGTGCATCACCGAAGATGCCGAGCTCGGCCTGCGCATCTTCGAAGACGGACACGACGCTACCTACGTCCCGGTGAGCTACGGACGCGGGCTCATGCCCGACACCTTCATCGACTTCAAGAAGCAGCGCTTCCGCTGGGCGTACGGGGCGATGCAGATACTCAAGGCGCACGCGCGCGCGCTTTTTCTTGAGGGCGGTCCGCTCTCGGCCGGGCAGCGCTATCATTTCGTCGCCGGCTGGCTTCCCTGGATCGCCGACGGTTCAAACCTGCTCTTCAACCTCGCCGCCTTGGGGTGGTCGGCCGCCATGGTGTGGGCGCCGCGCTCGATCGAGCCGCCGCTCGTCGTGTACTCGGTGCTGCCGCTGTCGCTTTTCACCTTCAAACTGGCAAAGCTCATCCACCTCTACCACGTGCGGGTCGGTGCAAATCTCCGCCAGACACTGGCCGCCGCTATCGCGGGGCTTGCCTTGACGCATACGATCGGCACGGCGACGCTCAAGGGCCTCCTCACCCGCCGCGAGCCCTTCTTCCGTACTCCGAAGCAGGGGAGTGCGCTCGGGCTGGTGCGCGCGCTCGCGGCCGCGCGCGAGGAGACGCTCATGATGGCGGGGCTGCTCCTTTCGGCCTGGGCGGTGCAGCGTTCGGGGGAGATGCTCGCGGGCTCGGGCGTGTTGCCGGGCCCCGACCGCCTCGCCTGGGTTGTCGTGCTGCTCGTGCAGTCGGTGCCCTACGCCTCCTCGCTCCTCGTCTCTCTGATCAGCGCTTTCCCGCTCCCCGCGCGACTGCTTGGCACCGGCTACCGACCGATGGTGACTGTCCCCAAGCGCGCCGAGGCGGACCGCTCGGGCTGAGCCGATGCGCGAGCACCGCTTGCGCGCCATGACGCTCATGATCGCGGCAGTCGCGGCGTTCTCGGGGATGGATGCGCTCCTTAAATTTCTCGCCGCGTACTACCCGCCGCTCGAGGTTGCCGTGCTCCGCGGCGCAGCATCGATGCCGTTCATGCTGCTGCCCACGCTCCTCAGCGGGAGGTGGCGGGACTTGAGCCCGCGGCGCTGGCGGATGCATCTCTTGCGTGGGGCGCTCGCCGTCGTCGTGCTCGCAGGGTTCATCTACGCGGTGCGGGCGCTCAGTCTCGCGAGCGCCTATGCGCTCTTTCTCTCGGCACCGCTCATGGTCGCCGCGCTCTCGGTGCCCCTTCTCAAGGAGCGTGCCGACGCGCGCACCTGGGCGGCGATCGTCATAGGGCTTGCGGGCGTGCTGACGATGCTGCGGCCGGATGTCTCGGGCCTCTCGAGCTTGGGCACGCTCGCGGCGCTCGTCTCGGCGTTTGCCTACGCGTTGAGCATCATCTGCGTGCGCGTGCTGACCCGCACCGATACCACAGTCAGCGTCATCGTCTGGTCAGTCGGACTCATGACGGTGTTTTCCGCGCTCCTCGCCGCCCCCCGATGGGTCACGCTCGAGCCCGCGCACTACCGTTGGCTGCTCGCGCTCGGCGTGCTCGCTGCGATCGGCTCGTACCTGCTCACCGAGGCGTTCCGCACCGCGCCCGCGGCCATCGTGGCGCCCTTTGAGTACACGGCGCTCCTCTGGGGCATCGCCTTCGACTGGGTCATCTGGCACGTGCTGCCATCCGCACGGGTATGCATCGGCGGCACTATCGTCATGGCGAGTGGTCTGTATCTGCTGTGGCGCGAGCGCATGGCCTCTGCACGAGCGCTGCACAATTGAAATGGAAGTGCAGAGCGTGTCAGTGCAAAATGTCGCGCCTACCATCGACAACAGTGGACGCTCGCAAACAAGAGGAAGATTCACCATGAGCAACGCTGACACCCGTGGACGATTCATCTGGCACGAGTTGCTGACGACCGATACTGCATCCGCCGCAGCGTTCTACCCGAAGGTGGTGCCGTGGCGTACGCAGCCCTCGAGCATGCCCGGGTACACGATCTGGATGGCCGGGCAGACACAGATTGGTGGCCTCATGGCCGCAGCCGGCGGCACCCCGCCGCACTGGCTGGTGTATGTGGGCACCCCGAGCGTCGATGGCACCTGCGCGCAGGCGCAGGGCCTGGGCGCCAAGGTGGTGAAAGCCCCCGCCGACATTCCGAACGTCGGCCGCTGGGCGGTGCTCTCGGACCCGCAGGGTGCGACGTTCGCCGTGTTCACGCCCGCGGGCGGCCAGGCCCCGGCGACCCAGCCGACCGCCGGCGGATTCACCTGGCACGAGCTCGCAACCACCGATGTCGGTGGTGCACTGCGCTTCTACGGCGCGCTATTCGGCTGGACCAAGGGCGCGGCCCACGACATGGGCGCGATGGGCACGTATCAGATCTTCGAACACGGCGGCAAACAGGCGGGCGGCATGGCGAACACGCAGGGTCCGTCGACTCCCCCCTCGTGGCTGAGCTATATCAATGTCGGCGACGCCAATCGCGCGGTCGCCGCGGCGAAGGCAGGCGGGGGCCGGCTGCTGCACGGTCCGATGGAGGTCCCGGGCGGCAGTTGGATCGCGCTGCTGATGGATCCGCAGGGCGGAGCATTCGCGGTGCAGGAGATGCCGCGTGCGGCAGCGGCTCAGCCGAAGGTAGCGGCCGTGGCAGCCGCAGCGAAACCGATAGCAAAGGCGGCCAAGCGAACCGTGAGGCGTGCGGCCCGAAAGGCAAAGCGAGTGAAGAGAAAAGTGGCGCGTAAGGTGCGGCGTGCGGCGCGGAAGAGCGCACGTAAGACCGCTCGCAGGGTGCGACGCACGGCCCGCAAGGTGGGCCGCAGGGTCCGCCGCGCAGCTCGCAAGGCTGCGCGACGCTCGCGCAGGCGCTAGGGGCGACGGCGCAACGCTCCCGCTCCCGGCGCGCTCGTGCCAGCGCGCCTTGGGGGGAGGGTGCGGTGCGTGTGCTCAGAGTCTGACGAGCGGTCGGCCGAAGTTCCCGCCCTGCATCGCGAGCAGCAGGTGTGCGGGGGCGTTGGCGAGACCCTCGACGATGTGATCGCGCGAGGCGATGTGGCCTGCTCCGTACCAGGCGATCGCCTCGCGCAGGAACTCACCCCGACGATGCTCGAAAGCGCGCGCCTCGATGCGCAGCACTTCAAAGCCATCGCCACCGGGCGGATAGCCGGCGCGCTCCCTGAGCGCCTCGGCGCTTTGCGGGCAGACGCTGTTCTGCACGATGCGGCCGCGGCTCGAGAGGTGCCCTCCCGCGACAACCGCATCAAGGAGTTCGCCGCCCGTGTTGTCGAAGTAAACGTCCACCCCGTGCGGGGCGAGCTGACGCAAGCGCGCGTTCACGTTCTCCGCGCCGTGATTGATGCACGCGGCGAGCCGCGCATGCCGCGTCACCCATTCGCATTTCTCGCGCGTGCCGGCGATGCCGATCGCGCGCGCACCCTTGAGCCCGGCGATCTGCCCGGCCATGGCGCCCGCCGCGTTCGCCGCCGCGGATACGAGCACCGTTTCGCCCTCGCGCAGGCGCGCGAGTTCGAGGAGCCCAAAATAGGCCGCCATCCCGGGAGCCCCCAGCACCCCAAGCGCGGTCGAAGCGGGCGTCTGCCCCGGATGCAAAAGCCGCGCGTGCTCGCCGTCGGAGACACAAAGCTGCTGCAGGCCGCAATCGAGCACGACGAGGCTGCCGACATCAAACACATCGTGCCGGGATTCGATCACCTCGCCCACACCGCGCGCGGGCACGAGATCCCCCGCTTTGGGCGCGCCCGCCCCAAGCGGTTCTGACGCGCATACGAACGGATCGAGGGCGAGCCAGAGCGCACGGGCGAGGAAGGACCCGTTGGTGAGTGCAGGTTGCTCCGCTTCGACGAGCTCGAAATCACTCGCGCGCGTTGGGGGCCGCTTGAGCCGTACCTGCAGGTTCTTCCGCATTACTGCGATTGTGACTCGGCGGAGTGCTCCGCGGCGCGCCGATTTGCCTCGGCCTGCTGGTTGGCAGCGTCGATCTGCTGCTTGATATGCTGCTCGGTCTGGCGCGCCTGGGCGGCCTCCTGAACCTCGGAAGCGGCGCCAGCGGCGCCGGCTGCCCCGGTGCCCGCGAGTCCGCAGCCACTGAGTGCCGCGGTCACGAGAACGAGTACCAACGTGCATCGCATAGCTGACCTGTCCTTGGGGAAATAAGAAGATTTCGCGAATTTACGCGCCCCCTCGGCCCGTGCAAGGGAACCGGTCACCATGGGACTATGTTACCAATGGCAAAAGCCACGCTGATCCGCCGCCCCTCGGAGGCACCGGCGCGCGCCCGCCGCGGCTACTTCGAATGCCGTTACGGTCAGCTGCACGTGCATCACGCGATGCCCCCGGGCGGGGGGTTCGAGGAGAGCACCCCGCTTCTTTGCCTGCACGATCTGCCGGGCTCGGGGCGAATCTTCTCGGGCTTTTTGGGCCTTCTTGGGCGGGAGCGCTCCGCGTACGCGCCGGATCTGCCGGGCTTCGGCGGTTCGGATCCGCCGGCAGCGCGCCCGACGATCGCCGACTACGCGGGCGCGATCGGCGATTTCATCGAGAGCATCCGACTGCGCCGGCTCGATGTGCTCGGCTTGAGGGGCGGTGCGCTCATCGCCACCGAGCTCGCCACGACCCGCCCCGCGCAGATCCGGCGCGTCGTGATGGTGTCCGTACCGCTTAGGAGCGAGGCCGAGCGGCAAGCTGCCGCACCACCCCCCACCACACCTCCTGGACCCGATGATGCGTACCGCTCACCGGAGTGGCTGCATTGGGCCCTCGATGCTGCATCGCAATATCGGCTTCGGGAGCGGCTCGCTCTGCTCGCACAACCCCTTCTCGTCATGCGTCCGCGCGATGACCTCTGGGAGGCGACAGCGAGGGTGCGCGAGGCGCTGCCGCAGGTCCGCACCCTCGATCTCGATGCGGGCGGAACCGAGCTCTTCGCGGCGGCCCCGCAGCGCCTCGCCGATGTACTCGGGGAGTTCCTGCGGGGCTGAAGTCGCTGTCAGGTCATGGATTTTCGCGATTCCTCTCACACATTTAGTCAAGAGGCGGTGCGCTAACCCCCGGTGGCGCTACACTTTTCGCTCGATAAGCAATGGCAAAACGAGCCACTCAATGAGTTCGCGCCCGCTGCCGCCAGCGCCCGTTCCCGAGAGCCCGGATTCCGACGTGGAGGGCACGAACGAGCTCGTCGTGCTCGACCCTGCCGTCTATACGGGCGAGGAGGAGGAGGGTCAGAGGCCGGCGATCAGCGATACCTGGGTGATGCCTATCGCCGAGGCCGAGGCGGTCGCATCGGTGGCGGCGCAGGCGTTGCAGGCCGAGCGCGTCGTGCAGCTCGAGGGCGAGCTCGAGGTGCTCGCCGCGACGCTGCGTGAGACCCAGCAGCTACTCGCCCGGCGCGATGAGCGGCTGCGCGAGATCGAAGAGGCGCGCAATGAGGCGCAGACGGCGCATACGCAGGCCGAGCAGCGCGCCACGGAAGCCAGCGACGAACTGAGCAAGGCGCGCGCACTCACCGAGACCACGAGCGCGCGCGTCACCGAGCTCGAGCGGGCGCTCGGGGAGAGCGCGCGGACGCTCGAGGAGCGCGAGAGCGCGAGCCACGCGCAGCAAGCCGAACAGCTCGCCGAGCAGCAATCCCTCGCCGCCAGAAACCGCGTCGAAGCGGAGCTCCTGCTTGGGGATCTCGCCCGCGAGCGCGCGCACGCCGCGCGCTACTTTGAATCCCTGCGCAACGCCGAGGGACGCCGCCAGATCTTCGAAGGTCTCGTGACCGATCTCGAGCGTGAGGCGGAGGATCGCGCCGCAGAGCTCGTGCGGCTCGCGCGCGAGCTCGGGGGCCGCGACAGCCGTGCCCGCGAACTCGAGTCCGAGCTCGCGCAGCGCTCGCTGCGCATCGGCGAGCTCGAACAGCAGCTTTTGGCCGCCGCGGCATCGTTCTCCGAGCGCGATGCGCTTTTGCGCGACTCGCGGCACGAAACGCAAGGATTGCACGCCAAGGCCGGGCGGCTCATGAGCGAGCTGGATGCCGCCGGGGAGCGCGTCCGCGCGCTCGAGGCGCGCGCCACCCAGCACGAGAACAGCGACGCACGGCAGCAGGCCGAGATCAAGCGGCTGCGCACCGAATACGATTCTCTGAGGGGCGAACTCGAGGCCGCGCGCCAGGCGGCGGCAAATGCGAGCGCCCAGCTCGCGGTGCACGAGGGTGCGGTCGTGCAGGGGCGCGGACAGACCGCGGAGCTCGCGGGCGCGCTTGCCTTGGAACGCCGCCGCAGCACCGATCTCGAGCGCGAGCTCGAGACCGTGCGCGGGGAGATGCACGAGTGGGCCGGCGCACTCAAGCTGCTGCAGCAGGAGAGGAATTCCCAGACCGATGGCGCCGCCGCCGCCGAAGTGCGCGTACGCGAACTCGAGCGGCGCGCCGCCGAGCAGCTCGAGGCACTCGCGGCGCTCCGACAGGAGTCCAACTCCGCTGTCGCGCGCGCGCGCGAACTCGAAGATGACCTGCGCGCTGCCGAGGACGCCATCCACCGGCTCGAAGCCGAGGCGCGCAGCCGCGGCACCCGCGTCGAGGAGCTCGAGCGGGCTACACAGGAATGGCGTGCGGTCTACGAAGAGGTGCGCCAGCGCTCAGTCGACCCGCACTGCCATCCGGCGCTGCGCGAGGCGGCGCGGCAGATGCTCGGGGGGGCGGAGGCGCCCGAGGCCACGCAGCTCCCCGATGGCGCCATGCGGCTCCTCATCCAGACCGCCGAAGGCGGGCGCGAGATCGTGCATGTGCTCGGCCGCCGCACCAGCATCGGCCGCACACCCGACAACGATCTACAGATCGACGCCAAGTACATCAGCCGCCACCACTGCGTGATCCTCGCCGGTCCCGTGCAGACCATCGTCGAAGACCTGAATAGCACCAACGGCGTGATGGTAAACGGCAAACGCGTCGCCCGGCATGCGCTCAAGGACGGCGACCAGGTGGTGATCGGCCGCGCCCTCTACCGATTCGTCGTGCGCAAGAACAGCGAGAAGCGCTGACAGTCGTCTGCGGCGCCGCTAAGCTCGGCGCTGTTTCGCGAGCAACACGAGATTGCCTCCCGTGGCCAGCCCTTATATCGAGCGCATCCTGAAAGCGCGCGTCTACGACGTGGCGATCGAGTCCCCGCTCGAGGAGGCGGCGCGGCTTTCGCGGCGGCTCGGTAATCACGTGCTGCTCAAGCGCGAGGATCTGCAGCCGGTGTTCTCGTTCAAGCTGCGCGGCGCCTACAACCGCATCGCGCATCTCTCGGACGCCGCCGCGCGGCGCGGCGTCGTGTGCGCGAGCGCCGGCAATCACGCGCAAGGCGTGGCGCTCGCCGCGCGCCGCCGCGGCATCACGGCCGTGATCGTCATGCCGCAGACCACCCCGCACATCAAGGTGCAGGCGGTGATCGATCTGGGCGCCGAAGTGGTGATCCACGGCGACGACTACGACAGCGCCTTTGAACATGCCCTCGCCCTCGCCCGCGAGAGAAGCCTCGTGCTCGTGCACCCCTTCGACGACCCCGACGTCATCGCGGGCCAGGGGACCATCGGCGTGGAAATCCTGCGGCAGACGGGCGGCAACCTGGATGCGATTTTCGTGCCCGTGGGGGGCGGGGGACTGCTCGCCGGCATCGCGGTGTACGTGAAATACCTCTATCCGGGCGTGCGCATCATCGGCGTTGAGCCCGCGGACGCCGCCACCATGCACGACTCACTCAAGGCGGGACGGCGCGTGACGCTCGAGCGGGTCGGCATCTTCGCCGACGGTGTCGCGGTGCGCCGCGTCGGTGAGGAAACCTTCACGCTCTGCCGCGGCCACGTCGATGAGATCGTGCTGCTCACGACGGATGAGATCTGCGCCGCGATCCAGGACGTCTTCGAGGACACCCGCTCGATCGTCGAGCCGGCCGGTGCGCTCGCGGTCGGGGGAATCAAGAAGTACGTCGCCCGCGAGGGGTGGCACGGCAAGCGCCTGGTGGCGATCAACAGCGGCGCCAACATGAATTTCGATCGGCTGCGCCACGTCGCCGAGCGCGCCGACCTCGGCGGGGAGCGCGAGGCGCTGCTCGCGGTCGTGATCCCCGAGCGGCCGGGGAGCTTTCTGCATTTCTGCGAGGTCCTCGGGCGCCGCAGCGTCACCGAGTTCAACTACCGCTACGCCGGTCCCGAGAGCGCGCAGATCTTCGTGGGGCTTGCGCTCAGCGAGGGGCACGCGGAGAAGGAGGGCATCATCCGCGGGCTGCGCGAGGCGGGCTTCACGGTCACCGACATGACCGATGACGAGATGGCGAAGCTGCACGTGCGCTACATGGTCGGCGGACACGCGCGCGGCATCGCCCACGAGCTGCTCTTCCGCTTCGAGTTCCCCGAGCGCCCGGGGGCCCTCCTCAAATTCCTGCAGGCGATCGGGGTGCGCTGGAACATCAGCCTCTTCCACTACCGCAATCACGGATCGGACTACGGGCGCGTGCTGGCCGCAATCCAGGTGCCCCCCGCCGAGCGCGCCGACTTCCTCCGGCACCTCAACGATCTTCACTACGCTTACGTGGAGGAGAGCGCGAATCCCGCCTATCGGATGTTCCTCGGCGCCTGAGCGGCGCGGGACGGCGCGGCTCAGGCCGAGGGCTGTCCGCTCTCGTGCAGCCACTCGCGCCAGATCGCGAGCAGTACCGCGAGAATCACTGGGCCGACGAAGAGCCCCACGAGCCCGAACGCGGCGAGTCCGCCGAGCACACCGAAGAGCACGAGGAGAAAGGGAATCTCCCCGACGCGGCTGATGAGAAACGGACGCACGATGTGGTCCGTCCAGCCGACCACGATCGCACCCCAGACGAGAAGTGCGACCCCGGCGACGGTGTGTCCCGTGATGATGAGCCACAGTCCCACTCCACCCCAGAGTGTCGGGGCGGCAAACGGGATCAGGCCGAGCACCGTGGTGAGAGCGGCGAGAAACACCGGTGCGCCAACGCCTGCGAGCCAGTAACCGATGCCCGCGAGCGCCCCCTGCACGACCGCCGCCAGCACGAGTCCGTAGACCACGGCCTTGACGGTCTGCCCGATGGCGCCGAGGTAATTGTGGACGCGCGGCCCGAGCACCTGCTCGAGCGCGCGCGCGACCTGCGCCGCAAAAGCCTCCCCGCCGAGGAACACGAAGAACACGGTGACGATGGCGAGAAAGAGCTTCACCGCCTCGTGGCCGACGTCCTCGATCAGGCGTGCGATCTGCGTGAATGAGCGGTCGGTGAGCTTATTGAGCTCGAGTCCGAGCGCGTGCGGATCCTGCGCGGCGCGCGCGGCGAGATCGCTCAGGTAATCGCCGATCGCGGGGAGTTTGAGGACCGATTCCGGGAGCGGCGACCCTCCGGCGAGCAGTTCCTGCGCCGCGTGATAGGCGCGCACCAGCTCGACGCGCAGCACGATCGCAAGCCAGGCGACCGGCACGATCACCGCCGCGGTGACCGCGATCGTCATCAGCAACGCTGCGATCGTGCTCCGCCCGCGCAGCGCGCGCTGCAGCCACACATAGCCCGGCCAGCTGACGAAGCCGAGGATGCCAGCCCAGACGAGCGGGGCGAGGAACGGCTCGATGACACGGAACCCAAGAAGTGCAAGGCCCGCGAGCAGCGCGACGATGATGAGGCGGCGTAGCCAGAGCGAGGAGGCGAAATCTTCCAAGGGCGCGCTCCCCGACCGACGCTCAGCTGAGCCCGGCGCCATCCGACACGAACATCGCGAACGCGAGCAGGATGCAGATCGCGAGTGTGAGGTGACGGCGGAGGTTGAGATAGGCCGGCGGCAGATGCGTCCCGAGCGATCGGTGCTCGTAGAGCCAAAACGTGCCAAAGCCGACGACGAGCAGCGCAAGCCCGCGCTGCCCGCCCATGACGACCGCGATCGCCCCGAGCACCGAGGGTACGACCGCGGCAGCGATCCGCACGGGATCTCCAGGCAGGCGCCCCCCGAGCGCGAGCCCAAGATGGACGCCCCCGGTGAGCGCGAGCAACACCGCACCCCAGCCGAGCGCGATCCGCTGCGCGAGCTCGCGCTCGGCCAGCCCGCTCAGGAGTCCGATGCCCGCAAGACAGGCGACGAGCGGCGCGACCGAGAGATAGCCGAGCCACTCGGCGGCTGTACCCAGCCGGGCGGTTCCCGCTTTCTGTTCCTGCGGCTGCATGCGAGTCGGATCATGCCACGCGTGGTCCGCGCGCGTACCGGCTTGACGGTGCGCGACTCCCGCAGGCAGGCTTGCCCACGATGCGAGGTGTCCGCTGTCGGTGTGTGCGGTCTTCGGCTGTGACCGCAAGCCATCGGCGACGGAAAAACGGGAAGTCCGGTACGGATTCGTCCAAAGCCGGCGCTGCCCCCGCAACGGTGATCGAGATCAAGCGGATCACGTAGCCACTGCGTTCCCTAGGGAACGCGGGAAGGCGGTCCGCGGGAGAGATCCTCCAGCTCGAGAGCCCGGATACCGGCCTCGCAGGCTTACCGATGCGTCGCGGCGGGAGATGCAAGTGCGGTGCGCGCGCGTCCGTACGTCCCGCCACCGCCTGCTCCCTCACGCCCCGGCCTTCGGGCACGGGTGTGTGCACTTTTGGGAGCTCAAATCATGTCAACCGGTCTTTATGCGCGCCGTGCGCTGCGCTGTGCGGCAGTGCTTTTCCTCGCGGGTTTCGCGCCGGCCTCCTGGTCGGCGCCTGATGAGCAGCTCGAGCAGGTGATCGTCACCGCATCGCGCGTGCCCGAGCCGATCGAGCAGTCGTTCTGGTCGACGACGGTCATCTCGCAGGCGGACATCCAGACCCGCCAGCTGCAGTCGATGGCGGACCTGCTCGCGGACTATGCCGGCATCACCATGGACCAGGCCGGCGGGCTCGGCCAGCAGAGCTCGGTCTTCATCCGCGGCGCCGACTCCGACCACACGCTCCTCCTCATCGACGGTATCCGTGTGGGTTCGGCGACGCTCGGCATCGCGCCCTTTGAGATCATCCCGCTCGAGCAGATCGATCACATCGAGGTGGTGCGCGGGCCGCTCTCGACGCTCTACGGCTCGGATGCGATCGGAGGGGTCATCCAGATCTTCACCCGACACGGCACCGAGCCCGGGCTCACCGTCGGGGGAAGCGAGATGGGCGGCAGCTACGACACGAAGGAGTTCACCGGGTACCTGAGCGCCCGCGGCGAGAACGCCTGGGCGAGCCTCTCTGGAGATGTGCTCACGACCGCCGGCATCGCGAGTTGCTTGCCGGGCTCGGCGAGCGCGGGCGCGGCCTGCTTCGAGGACAACCCGAGTCCCTTTCCGAACGGCCACCAGAACCGATCCGGGACGCTCAACTTCGGGGGCAAATGGGATGGTCTCAGCGCGCAGGTCGAGGAGCTCTACATCACCGGCTGGACGGCGTTCGATGGCAGCTTCGACAACATGCTGAACTTCACCGAAAACGTGACGACGCTGCATCTCGATCAGGCCTTTGGCAGCGACTGGCACGCGAAGCTCCTCGTCGGCCGCGACGTCGACGACGAACAGGATCTTCTCGGCCCGATGCCGGTCGGATTCTTCAACAGCACCCGCTGGAGCGGGAGCTTGCAAGTCGATGGCCAGGCGACGAGCTGGCTGCGGATCCTTGCGGGTTACGACTACGAGAGCATCGCGGTCGCGAGTGACTCTCAGTACATCGTGAGCGATCGCGAGACGCGGGCAACTTTTCTCGATCTGCGCGGGCAGTTCGGCCCCTGGTCGGCGCTTGCCGGCGCGCGCTACGAGGAGAACAGCCAGTTCGGCGATCACGTCACGGGCAACGCAGGAATCAAGCGTACCCTCGGCGAACATG
>DASPTE010000082.1:0-2186 GCA_035623585.1 Steroidobacteraceae bacterium
AGCGCGAAGCGCGCCTGGCCCGAGGTGAGCGTGAGACGTTCCTTGTCGCCGTCCTTGCGGATGTCGACCTGCGAGCCGTCGGGCAGCTTGCGCACGATGTCGTGCAGCATGTGGGCGGGCACGGTCACCGCGCCCGGCGCACTGATGTCGCCCGGCACGCCCTCGATCACTTCACGCTCCAGGTCGGTCGCCTTGAACTCGAGCTTGGAGTCGCGCGCGCGCAGCAGCACGTTGGAGAGGATCGGGATCGTCGTACGCCGCTCGACCACGCTCGTGACGTGCCCGAGCGCCCGCAAGAGTTCACCACGTTCAATCACAAGCCGCATGGCTATTTCCTCGGCGCGTTTTTTGAGGGGGCCCGCCTCGCTGCGAGCGAATGGGGCCACCGGCCCCCATGGCGGTGGAGCGCGGGCTGGGACCGGGAATTGGCGTGTTTATGGATTCGCGCCCCGTGCAACTTGACCCGATGCCGCTGCCTTTTTCAAGGGCGGGTTTTCGGGGGACGGGCCAATTCCTTAGCCGGAGCAGCGTAAGGAGCGGCGCCGAAAGCGCCGCCCCTCCCCGCTTAGACCCGCCATGCACGCCCAGCGCGGGGGGCCTATGTCCGGTCGAGCCCTAGTGGCTCAACAGCTTTTTCAGCTCCTCGAGTTCGTCCTTGAGGCGCGGATTGTCCACGAGCTCGCCCTCGATCTTGCGAATCGCGTGCAACACCGTGGTGTGGTCGCGATTGCCGAACCGGCGCCCGATCTCGGGCAGCGAGCGCGCCGTCAGTTGCTTGGCGAGGTACATTCCGACCTGCCGCGGCCACACCACCGAGCGGTGGCGCCGCTGCGAGAGCAGGTCGCCCTTCGACACGCCGAAGTGCCGCGAGATGATGCGCAGGATGTCCTCGATCTTGATGCGCCGCGGCTCGAGCCCCTGCACCAGATCGCGGATCACCGTCTCGGCGATGTCGGGCGTGATCGCGGTGCGCATGTACTGCCACGTCGCGTAGAGGCGGGTCACCGCACCCTCGAGCTCGCGTCCGCTCTCGGTCAGGCGCTCGGCCAACAGCTCGAGGATCTCACGGCCCAGCGTGAAGGAGGGATCGAGCGCGCGCTTCTCGGCGAGCCGCTTCTCCAAGACCTTCAAGCGCAGCTCGTGGTCGAGCGAGCCGATCTCGGTGACAAGCCCGCGCTGCAGCCGCGAGCGCATGCGCTCGTTGAGCCGCTCCACGTGATTGGGCGCGCGCGCGGACGCCACCACCACCTGCCGCCCGCCGTCGAGCAGCGAGTTGATGATGTGGTCGAACTCCTGCTCGGTGCGCTCCCCGTGCATGAACTCGAGGTCGTCGATCAAGAGGATGTTGATGGCGCGGAACTTCTCCTTGAACGCCAGCGGATCCTGGCTGCGCAGCGCCTCCACGAACTGATAGCGGAAGCGTTCCGCGGTCAGATAGAGCACCTGCGCGTTGGGCGCGCGCCGCTTCACCTCCCAGGCGATGGCGTGCAGAAGGTGGGTCTTGCCGAGCCCCACGGCCGAGTGGATGTAGAGAGGATTATAGCCGCGTCCCTCGCTCATCGCCGTATCGGCGACCTGCACGGCGCCCGCATGCGCCATGCGGTTCGACGCGCCCACGACGAAGCTCTCGAAGGTATAGCGCGGATCGAGAGGGGAGCCCTCGAAGCCGCCGACGCTGGTGCGTCCGGCCGCCTGCGCGGCTGCCAGGATGCCGGAGCCTCTGGCCGCCTCGGCGCTGCGTGCACCGTTGAGGCCGCTCTCGGACGCGGTGTTCCCCGGTTGACCGTCCTCGCGCACGGCTACGCGCGCGCTCGGCTGGCGCAGGACCACGTCGACCTTCTCCGCACCCTTGAACTCGGCGCGGCAGCACGCCAAGAGGTCGTCCGCGTAATGGGACTGGATCCAAGTCTTCAAGAACTTCACCGGCACCGAGACCTTCACGGTCTTGGCGTCGAAGCCCTCGAACTCGAGGGTATGGAACCAGCTCGTGAAGATGTCGTCGCCGAGCCGCGCCCGCAACATGGCGCGCGTCTTCTCGCCGCGAGGCTCGCCCTTACCGTCTTCCGCCGCCGCTGCCGCCTGCGCTTGAGCCGCACCCGCACGCACGCCGCCTACGACGGTGCGTTCCGCTTTCTCGATCGTTTGCATTGAAACCCCCGCAAAACTTGGTCGACTTGCTCCTCAAA
>DASPTE010000105.1:0-7546 GCA_035623585.1 Steroidobacteraceae bacterium
CTCGAGCCACGCGTGCGCGCACGACTCGCGGAGATCCAGACTCGGCACGCGCGCTTGCCGGCCCCGCCCGAAGCCGGCCGACTCGCAGGCAAAGCTGGGCGCCCAGCGAGGACATCGTAAGACCATGCCGAAGATCGTCGATCACGACGCGCGCCGCGAACAGATCGCGCTCATTGCCTGCCATGTCATCGCGCAGTACGGCTTCGACCAGGCCACGATCGTGCGGATCGCGCGTGAGGCCGGCTACACGACAGGCATGGTCGCGCACTACTTTGACAGCAAGCAGGAGATCGTGATTGCGGCGCTGCGGCTCATCCTGCGGCGCCTCCAAGGGCGGCTCGCGCCCGAGGGCACGCTGCGCGACGGACAACTTCTGGAGTTGCTCACCGAGGCGTTGCCCGTCGATGAGACGCGCTACGTCGAGTGTGCGTGCTATATGGCCTTCTGGGGGCAGATCAGCGCCGACCGGCGCCTCAAGCGCATCAACGGCTGGCTGCATCGGGAGTACCTGCGGATTTTCGAGCGCTGCCTGGCACGCGGCTGGACCGAGTGGCGAGAGTGGCCACCTCCGATCCGCGAGCAACTGCTGCGTTCGGTGGTCACCTTCATCAACGGCATCACGGCGAGCACGGTGGCGAACCGCACTGACTGGCCGCCCGAGCGCCAGATCAGACAGCTGCAGTTACAGCTCGAGCTCCTGCACGAGTGGGCGGTGGCGCGTGCGGCTCCGGCGCCCGTGCGGCGCCGGGAGCGGGCGTCCGCCTGAGGAGAAGGGCATGGACTTTGCGCTCACCGAAGAACAGCAACTGATCGTCAGCACCACGCGCGCCTTCGTCCGTGAACAGCTCGTGCCGCACGAGCGCGAGATCGAGGAAACCGGCCGACTGCGCGAGGAGCTGTGGCTGGAGCTGAAAGCGAAGGCGCTCGATGCAGGCCTCTACGCTGCCAACATGCCCACCGAGGTCGGTGGCGGGGGACTCGATGCCGTGAGCTGGGTGCTCTACGAGAAGGAGCTAGGCTACACGAGCTACGTGCTCCACTATGCCTGCGTCGCGCGCCCCTCGAATATCCTCCTCGCCTGCACCGGCGCGCAGCGTGAGCGCTATCTGCTGCCGGCGGTGCGCGGCGAACGCTCCGAATGTCTGGCTATGAGCGAGCCGCAGGCAGGCTCGGATCTGCGCAGCATGAGGACGACGGCGCTCGAGCGCGGCGGCGATTTCATCATCAACGGCACCAAGCACTTCATCAGTCACGCCGATCACGCTGACTTTGTCATCCTCTTCGCCGTCACCGGCGAGGAGGATACCGAGCGTGGTAAGCGCAAGCTGATCAGCGCATTTTTGATTGACAAAGGGACCGCGGGGTTCGAGGTGCGCCCGGGTTATCAGAACGTTTCACATCGCGGCTACACCAACAGCATCCTCCTGTTTACCGACTGCCGGGTACCCAAATCGCAAATTCTCGGTGAGCTGCATCGCGGGTTCGAAGTCGCCAACACCTGGCTCGGAGCGACGCGGCTGCAGGTGGCGGCGAATTGTCTCGGGCGTGCGGAGCGCGCGCTTGAAGCCGCCAAGCAGTGGGCGGTGGATCGCGTCCAGTTTGGCCAGCCGATCGGCAAATTCCAGGGCGTCTCCTTCAAGCTCGCCGACATGGCGGTCGAGTTGCGCGCGGCGGAACTGCTGACGCTGGAAGCCGCCTGGAAGCTCGAAAGAAAGAGCGCGAGCGATGCCGACATGGCCATCGCCAAGCTCAAAGCGACGGAGATGCTCGCCATGGTTGCGGACGAGGCGTTGCAGATTCACGGCGGCATGGGACTCATGACCGAGATGCCGCTCGAGCGTATCTGGCGCGATGCGCGTATCGAGCGCATCTGGGATGGCACGAGTGAGGTGCAGCGCCACATCATCTCGCGCGCCCTGCTCCGGCCGCTCGGCGGCTGAGGGCGGCGCGTCCTCAGCCGGTCATTTTCCCTTCCACACGGGCTTTCGCTTCTCGGCGAAGGCGCGTGCGCCTTCCTTCAGGTCCTCCGAGCGGATGACCCGCTGCACCGCATCGAGTGCGTCGTGCAGCTCGAACGCCGGATGCTCGGCGACCATCTCGGTGTGGCGCAGCAGCTGCTTGATGGCGGGGAAGAGAAGCGGCGGACCCTCGGCGAGCTGCGCGGCAATCTCGCGCGCCTTCGCGAGCGCTTGCCCCTTGGGGACCACGTGGTTGGCGAGCCCCCAGTGTTTGGCTTCCGCGGCGTCCATCCAGCGCCCGGTCAGCAGGAATTCGACCGCGATGTGATAGGGAATACGACGCCTGAGCTTGATCGTGCCGGCGTCGGCGAGCACCCCGACGTTGATTTCGGGGAGTGCGAATTTCGCGTGCTCTTCCATGACGATGATGTCGGTTCCGAGCACGATCTCGAAGCCGCCCCCGCAGGCGATACCATTGACGGCTGCGATCAGCGGTTTGTCGAGATTGCGCGGATAGTTGAGACCCCCGAAACCACCCGCCCCCCAGTCCTCGTCGGATTTCTCGCCAGCGGCCGCAGCTTTCAAGTCCCAGCCCGGGCTAAAGAACCGATCGCCGGCACCGGTGACGATGCAGACGCGCAGCGCCGGGTCGTCGCGGAAGCTCGTGAACACCTCATTAAGATGGCGGCTCGCGGCCCGGTCGATCGCGTTGGCCTTCGGTCGGTCGATCGTAACTTCGAGGATCGCCCCGTGCGTCGCGGTGCGGATGCCATCAGACATGCGAGTGCTCCTCTGCGAGACGGATCAGGGCGTCGACCGCCACGGCGCCGCTGCCGCGCGCTCGCACGATGATGGGATTGAGATCAAGTTCCACGAGCCGCTCGAGATTCGCCTGAGCATAACGCGTCACGGCGAGTGTGGTCTCGATGAGTGCCGGAATGTCCGCTGCCGGCCGGCCACGATATCCCCCGAGCAGTCGCGCTACCTTGAGCCCGCCAAGCGCGCGCTCGATGCCAGCGGCGGAAAAGGGCGGCAGCAGGTTCACGCTGTCGCGCAGCTGCTCGGTGAGAACACCGCCTGCACCGAGCACGAGGAGTTGCCCGAAGACCGGATCGACGCTGATGCCGACTAGGAGCTCCGCGACACCATCGCTCACCATCTCTTCGACGAGGAGTTCGTCGGAGAGCTTACCGAGCCGTTCAGCCGCGCTCGCAGCCTCGGCCATCGAACGCACATTCAGCACCACGGCGCCGACATCAGACTTGTGCTCGAATGCCGCACCGCTGGCCTTGATGACAACCGGAAATCCAATCGCGGCGGCCGCGGCGGCGGCTTCGCGGGCGCTAACGACTTTCGCGCGTGGCACAGTTACCCCGAACGCGGCGAGGGCGCGCTTCGCTTCATGCTCGGGCAGCGCGCGTGCCGAGCCCTGCGCAGCGGGCGGAATGCGCAGTTCAGGGGGCGCGCTGCCGCGCGCCCAGTGTTCGCCGAGCGCGCCCGCGAGGTCGAGCGCCTCGAGACCCTCGCGCTGTCCCTGAAGCGGGGTGAGGCCCGCCGCGAGACATCTCTCACGCGTCGGACCGGGGAGCGATTCAGGGAGCGAGGAGAGGAGCGCGGCGCGCGAGCTCCCAGCTCCGCGCGCCGCGGCAAACTCCTCGATCACATTGAGATAGCTCGAGGCGTCCGCGGCGCCGGGGGGAGGACAGTCGATGAGGAAGGCGACCGCATCAAATCCGGCAGCGAGCGCCGCGCTGAACATGGCGTGCTGCGCGGGACGGTCGAACCAGATGTGCGTGTGAAAATCGAATGGATTCGAGATATGCACGCGATCGGAGAGGATCGCCTGGAGGCGCGTCTCGGTGCCGGCCGGGATCTGCGCGAAATCGAGCGCGAGATGCCGTGCGGCGTCCGCGGTCATCGCCATATCGCCGCCCGATGCACCCATGGCGAGCACGCGCCGGCCGGGCAGCGGACCGCCCGCATGAAAGATCTTGAGCGTTTCGCAGAGCGTCGCGAGCGATTCGCAGCGCGCGATACCCGCCTGCGCGCAGAAGGCATCGAAAGCGCCGTCGGCTCCGGCGAGCGCGCCGGTGTGGGTGTGTACGGTGCGCGCCGCCGCCGCCGTGCGGCCACTCTTGACGAGCGCAATCGGTTTGCCGGCGGCCCGCGCCTGCGCCGCGGCGCGCGCGAAACGCGCGCCATCGCGGACGCCTTCGAGGTAGAGCCCGAACGCCGTCACGCGCTCATCCGCGCACAGGAGTTCGATCAGATCCTCCGCCGCAAGGCGCGTCTGGTTGCCCACTGTGAGGGCAAGTCCGATCGGGAGCGAGCGCTGATTGAAGAGCAGATTGAGCGCGATCGTGCCGCTTTGACAGATGAGCGCGACCCCGCGCTCACGCCGGCTCCCGACCACCTGGTCGGGCCAGAGCGCGACGCCATCGAAGAAATTGACGAAGCCGTAGCAGTTGGGGCCGAAAAACGGCAGCTCTCCCGCGCTCGCGAGCAGCTCACGCGTAAGACGCTCGCCCTCCGCAGTTCCCGTTTCGGAGAAACCCGCGGCGAAGCAGACGAACCCGCCCGCACCACGCCGCGCGAGCGCCGCTGCGATCGTTGGTACCTCGCGGTTGGGAGCGGCGATGAAGGCGGCATCGGGCGTTTCGGGCAATTCGTCGATTGAGCGAAAGTACGGCTCCCCCGCGGAGGAAGGCCGCTTGGGATGCACTCGGTAGAGCTTGCCCGCATAGCCGATGACGCGACTCGCCGCCGCCACCGCATCTGCCCAGGCGCCGCCGACGAGCGCGATACTGCCTGGGGCAAGCAGCCGCTCGAGCGCGAGCGGGCTCATGCGGTGCGCGTCGGGCTGCGCAGTTCCATCCGGCGCGAGAGGGGGCCCGAGGGCTCGAGCGTGGTGCTCGCGGCCTGAAGCTCGGCGAGCGCCGCGGCGACCTCGGGCGGGAAGGGAGACGTGACGGCCTTGCCGGCGGTTTGTTGCACGTGAAGCAACATGACTTCGGCGGTCGCGGCCACTCCGTCTTTGCCCTCGCGCAGCAATTCAAAGGCCGCGTGGATGCGCTTCCGATCGGTGCCGATGATGCGAACATTGACTATCGCGGTGTCAGTTTGCGTCACCTCGTGCAGATAGTGAAGGTGCATCTCAAGCGTAAAGAGTGTGCCGCCGGTTCGCTCGCGGTAAGCCGCATCCATGCCGATGCGATCCATCAGCGCATCGCTCGCGAGGCTCACGATGAGCGTGTAGTAGGCGTCGCGCAGGTGACCGTTGTAGTCGATCCACTCCGGCAGGATCGCGGTCCGGTAGATCGGGAGTCCGGCCACTTCAGTGCAGCTTCAGCCGCTCGCGTGCCTGTGCGGGCGTGAGGATCCGCGCGCCCATCGCCTCGATGATGACGCGGGCCTTCTCGACGAGCTGCGCGTTGCTCGCATAGACGCCGCGACTCAGATACAGGTTGTCCTCGAGTCCGACGCGGACGTTGCCCCCGAGTAGTACCGATTGTGCGACCCACGGCATCTGCATGCGGCTGATCGCGAACGAGCTCCAGACGCTCTCGGCGGGGAGGGAGTTGACCATGGCGAGGAGGTGGCCGACATCCGCAGGCACGCCATAGGCGATGCCGGTGCACAGCTGGATCATCGCCGGAGCGGGTATCAGCTCCTCCTTGATCATCTGCTTCACGAACCAGAGATTGCCGGTGTCGAACACCTCGAGCTCGACCTTCACGCCGAGGTCTTTGAGGAGCGCCGCGCCCTCGCGGCAGTAGTCGGGGGTGGAAATGTAAGCGCGGTTGCCGTCACCGAAGTTGAGCGTGCCGCAATCGAGCGTGGCAATGTCAGGGCGATAGAGACCTTCACGACAGAGGTCGATCACGTGCCGCATGCGATCTTCCTGGCTCACGAAGTCGGTTCCCGCGGCCGGCGTGTCCGCAAGGCCACCCTTGCCGACCACGATGTACCCGCCCATGCCGCAGGTGAGGTTGACGAGCACATCGACTTTGCTCTCGCGAATGCGCTTCACCACTTCGCGGTAATAGCGGGTCGCCATGCTGAATTCGCCGGTTTCGGGATCGCGCACGTGGATATGGACGATCGCCGCTCCTGCGCGCGCCGCTTCGATGGCAGAGTTGGCAATCTGCTCCGGAGTGATCGGGCAGTGCGGGCTCTTCTTGACCTTGGTGTCATCGCCGGTCACGGCGCAGGTGATGATGACGTCGGAGTTCATGGCAGTTCCTCCCCGCGGCAGGGACGGCGTGATAATATTATGGCCACAATAATATAACGTGGCGCCGCAACGCGGCAAGCCGCAACGGGCGGCGTAGGCTGCGCGGGAGCGTCGCGAAACAAGAGCGCGCAGGAGGTTGGGCGGATGCAAACACGATTATTGATCGGCGGGCGGTTGGTTGCGGGCGAGGGCGCGAGTGAAAGCGTGCTCGATGCAGCGAGCGGCGCCGAGATTGCCAAAGTTCCCGAGGCCTCCGCGGGGCAGATCGAGGCGGCGGTGGCTGCGGCAGAAGCCGCATTCGTTCCCTGGGCACGCACCCCGCCGCGCGAGCGCGCGGCGTTTCTGCTGCGCATCGCCGAGCGCATCGAGGCGCAGGCGCCGAAATATGCCGCGCTCGAATCGCGCAACACCGGCAAACCGCTCCAGGCGGCACTCAACGACGAGATGCCCTCGATCGCGGATGTCTTTCGGTATTTCGCCGGGATCTGCCGCGCCCCGGAGGGGCTCGCAAGTGGGGAATACCTCGCCGGTCACACGAGCATGATTCGGCGCGATCCGATCGGGGTCGTCGCATCGATTGCGCCCTGGAACTATCCACTGATGATGGCGGCGTGGAAGCTCGCGCCCGCGATCGCTGCGGGCAACACCGTCATCCTCAAACCTTCGGAGCAGACCCCGCTCACGACGCTGATGCTTGCGGAGTCACTCGCCGAGCTCCTCCCGCCCGGAGTCGTGAACATCGTCTGCGGGCGCGGTGAGCCTGTCGGCAGGACGCTCACTATGCATCCCCGCGTACGCATGGTGTCGCTCACCGGCGATGTCGCGACGGGGCAGAAGGTGCTCGCCGCGGCCGCTGGCAATCTCAAGCGCACGCATCTTGAGCTTGGGGGCAAGGCGCCGGTCATCGTCTTCGAGGACGCCGACGTCGACGCGGTCGTCGCCGGCGTGCGTACCTTCGGCTTCTACAACGCGGGTCAGGACTGCACGGCTGCCTGCCGCCTCTACGCCGACCGCCGGATCTATGAGCGCCTGGTCGCCGATCTCACGAGCGCCGTGCGCACCATCAAGGTGGGCACGCAGGAGGAGACGGGTGTCGAGATGGGACCGCTCATCTCGCAGGCGCAGCGCGAGCGGGTAGCCAGCATGGTCGCGCGTGCCGCGACTCTCAGCCACATCGAGCTCACGACCGGCGGGCGGGTGCGCGCGGGTGGCGGCTTCTTCTACGAGCCGACGGTGCTTGCGGGCGCGCATCAGGACGATGAGATCGTGCAGCGCGAGGTGTTCGGCCCCGTGATTTCCATCACGCCCTTCGCCGACGCGGCGCAGGCGATCGCCTGGGCGAACGATTCCGAGT
>DASPTE010000100.1:0-2605 GCA_035623585.1 Steroidobacteraceae bacterium
TAGCCGAGCGCATCAAGCGGCGCATCCGCGAGCTCACCCACCTCACGGCCTCGGTGGGCGTCGCTTCCAACAAGCTCGTGGCGAAGATCGCCTCCGATCTGAAGAAACCCGATGGCCTCACGGTCGTCAGCGCCGAGCGGGTGTGCGAGGTTCTCGATCCGCTCTCGGTGCGGCGGCTGCCCGGACTTGGGCGCAAGACCGGCGAGCGCGTCGAGGCGGCCGGCATCCGCACGCTCGGGGAGCTGCGCAGCGCCCCCGATGCGCTGCTCTGGCCGCTCTTCGGGCGCTACACCGCCTGGATGCGCGATCGCGCCTCCGGGATCGACGACCGGCCGGTGCTGCCCGAGGTCGAGGAAAAGACCCTCAGCGCCGAGGACACCTTCGAATACGACATATCCGACCCGCGCCTGCTGCAGCGCCAGCTCGCGCGACTTGCGGATCTCGCCGCCACGCGGCTGCGCGGGCGGCAGCTCATGGCGGCCTGCGTGGGCGTCAAGATCCGCCGTGAGGATTTCACCACCTTCTCCCGGCAGCGTGCGGTGGCACCCCCGACCTGTGAGGCGCGCGCCATCGCCGCCGTTGCCGCGGAACTCCTCACCCGCTGGCTCGCGGGCAATCCGGGTGCGAAACTTCGCCTTCTGGGCGTAGTCTTGAGTGAACTGATGCCAGCTGCGCAACTCGGATTGTTTGAGGATATGCACGGGCCCGCGCGGGTGGATGCCGCGGTCGATGCGGTGCGCGAGCGCTTCGGGGCGCGGGCGCTGCGGCGCGGAGACACGATCGAGTAGACCCCATGTACCTGACCTTCTTCGGGCTCAACGAAAAGCCATTCGCGATCACGCCCGACCCACGTTACCTCTACCTGAGCGAGCGCCACGGCGAGGCCATGGCGCACCTCCTTTACGGCATCAAGGAGGCGGGCGGCTTCGTGCAGCTCACGGGCGAGATCGGCACCGGCAAGACGACGATCGTGCGCTCGCTGCTTGCACAGACGCCGAAGAACGCCGAGATCGCCCTCATCCTCAATCCGAAGATGACCGCGAGCGAGTTCCTGCTCACGATCTGCGAGGAGCTCAGCCTCGCAGTCCCCGAGGGGGCGCCCGGAAGCTGCAAGGCGCTCGTCGACACCCTGAACCGCCATTTGCTCGCCGCGCACGCCGCCGGCAAGCGCGTGGTGCTCGTCGTCGATGAGGCGCAGAACCTCTCAACCGAGGTGCTCGAGCAGGTGCGCCTGCTCACCAACCTCGAGACCAACACGCAGAAGCTCCTGCAGATCATCCTCATCGGCCAGCCCGAGCTGCGCGAGATACTCTCGCGCAACGAACTGCGGCAGCTCGCGCAGCGCGTCACCGGGCGCTATCACCTCAATCCGCTCTCGCGCGCTGAAACCCTCGCCTACGTGCGTCATCGGCTGCGCGTCGCCGGCGCCACCTCCGACATCTTCACCCCAGGCGCGCTCAGCGAGGGGTTCCGGCTCTCGCAGGGCGTGCCGCGCGTCATCAACATCATCTGCGACCGCACGCTCCTTGGCGCCTATTCCCAGGACCGCCACCGCGTGACGCCGGCGCTTGTACGGCAGGCCGCGGGCGAGGTCTTCGGCAGGCGCTTCGCACCGCACTGGTTGCCGTGGGCACTCACCACGGTGGCGGCCGCCGCGCTCGTCATCCTCGGCGCCGCGCTTTGGAGTTTCCAGCCCTGGAGCGCGCGTTCAGCGGCAGGCCTCTCGCCCGCTCCGGTCGCCGCAGTCGCCGCGGCGCCGGCGCCTGCGCCCGCTCCGAAACTCGCGAGCCTCCTCGCGCAGTACGCCGCCGAAGCCGACACGGACAGCGCGTTTGCGAAGCTCTTCGGACTTTGGGGTGCCAAGTACGAGGCCAACGGTGCCGAGCCCTGCACCCAGGCTTCGCACCAGGGGCTTGAGTGCGTGGCTGAGCGCGGTTCCTTCGGGCAGCTGCGCCTCTACAACCATCCGGCGATCCTCCTTCTGCACGATGACGCAGGCACCACTCAGCAGGTCGTGCTCACCGCGCTCGAGGACGAGGAGGCACGGCTCGATCTCGGCGGTCCGCGCCTGATCGGCATCGGCGAGCTGGCGCGCTACTGGCTCGGGGACTTCGTGATGCTCTGGCGCCCGGCCAACTCGCCGGTCAAGGCGCTCTCTGCGGGCATGCGCGGCTCGGGCGTGCGTTGGCTGCGGCAGAGTCTTCAGCGTCTGCACGGCGCCCCGCCCAACGCGCCGGCGAGCGATGTCTTCGATGCCGAGCTCACCTCGCAGGTACGTGAGTTCCAGCGCCAGCATCAGCTCACGGTCGATGGCATCGCAGGCGTCGAGACGCAGATCGCACTCGCGAGCGCCATCGGCAGCTCCGATGCCCCGCTTCTTCTTGCCGCCGACACTCACCACGGAGGGTGACGGATGTCGTTCATCCTCGATGCGTTGAAGAAATCTGAGAGCGACCGCCATCGCCAAAGTGGCCCGGCGCTGTTCGAGGTCAAGGTGGCCCGGCCGCGCTCGGGTCTGCCGCTCTGGGCGATCGCCATCGCCGCGCTCCTTGCGATCAATGTCGCGATCGCGGCGTGGATTCTCTGGCACCCCGCGCGCAGTGCG
>DASPTE010000117.1:0-3020 GCA_035623585.1 Steroidobacteraceae bacterium
GGGGGCACCGCGGCGGCCTCGACGGTTCGGGCGGCATATAGTTCCTTGATCGCGCGGGCCGCTTCGATCCCATCGAGCTTGGGCATCAAGATATCCATGAGCACGAGATCGAGGGGGGGAGCCTCACCGTCGAGCGCGCCGCGCACGGCCGCGATGGCCTGCTCGCCGTTATCGACGGCGATATAGTCGAATCCGCACTTCTCCAACACGTGCTTGGCAAGCAGCGCGTTGATCTCGTTGTCCTCTGCCAGCAGCACGCGGCGACGCGTGCCGGCCCCAGCCGCTGGCGAAGGCTGCTGGGCCGCCGGCTCCGCGGCGCTCGCGCCGTCGGCATAGAGCGGGTGATACAGCCCGAGCTGCATCATCAGCGAGGCCGGGCGCACGGGGCGCACGAGATAGGCGTCGAATCCGGCGGCTCGGAACTCCGAAAGGCTCGCTCGCGCGAGCACGTTCACAAGCACGATTCCCCGCACTCTGCGCTGCGGGACGAGATCGCGGGCCTTGGCCAAGAGCCGCCCCGCTGCCGCTGCCCCTTCCGAGCCGTCGATGACGATACGGTCGAACGGATCGCCCTTGCGCGCTGCCGTATCGAGCGCGAACTCGGCGGCGGCAAAGTCAGCCTCCGCCGCGGACACGCCCGCGCACGACAACGCATAGCTCAGTGCACGCCGCTCAAGCGGCCGGTCAAAGGCGAGGAGAACGTGGCCAGCCTCGATGGCCCTCTCGGCAAGATCCGGCGCGACCGCCGTGACCCGCCTCAACTGAATGTCGACTGTGAACGTCGATCCCTTGCCGGGCGCGCTCAAGACGCGAATCTCGCCCCGCATCGCGCGTGCGAGCTGCATGGAGATGGCGAGCCCCAACCCCGTCCCGCCGTTGCGCCGGCGGATGGCGGCATCGGCCTGCTCGAACTCCGAGAAGAGCCCCTGCATGTCGCTACGCGATAGGCCAATGCCGGTATCCTCGACCGCGATCTCCACGCGGACGGCATTCAAGTCCGGCTCCGGTCTCGCCAGCGCGCTGACACAGACACCGCCGGTGTCCGTGAATTTCACTGCGTTCGAAAGGAGATTGAGCAGGATCTGGCGGACCCGCGCCTCATCGCCGGCGACGAGCTTGGGCAGCTCGGGATCAACCGACCAGGCCATCTCGAGGCCCTTCTCGTGCGCGCGCGGCGCGAGCAGCTCGACTGCACACTGTATGCAGGATTCGATTGCGAACGGCGCTTCGCTCAGCTCCAGCTTGCCCGCCTCGATCTTGGAGAAGTCGAGGATCTCGTCGATGAGCGCCAGAAGCGTGCGTGCGGACTGGTCAATAGCGTGCGCATAGGTCTGCTGCTCCGGCGTCTGGGACGTCTCGAGCAGCAGGCTCGCCATGCCGAGGATGCCGTTCATGGGCGTGCGAATCTCGTGGCTCATGGCGGCGAGGAAACGGGACTTGGCGCGGTTGGCCGCCTCTGCCTGATCGCGGGCGTCCGCGAGCTGCATCTCGGCCTGGCGCTGCACCGTGATATCGCGGCCTACACTCTGCACCTCGAGGCTCGATCCGTCGGAGGCCGGCACAAGCTGCTCTTCCCACTCGATCCAGCGCGGTCCGTCGACGGTCACCACGCGCTGCGTGAAGCGGCGCTGCCGCACCTCGTCCGTGGTCGAGAGCGGCTCAGGTCCGTCGCCTTCGATGACCTCGATCCGGAATGGCTTGCCTAAGACCTCGTCTGCGGCCAACGCGAACTTACTCAGAAATGCCTTGTTGGCGAACGTCAGGCGCCCGACATCGTCGCGGCGCAGGATCATATCCTCTTGCGCGTCGAGCAGGCCGCGGTAGCGCGCCTCATTGTCCTTCAGCTCCCACTGCAGGTCCTGCAGGTGCTCGAGCCGCCGTTCGAGCCGCGCCGTGATGCCGCTGACGCTCGCCGATTCCGCGTGAGCTCTTTCGGCTGCACGCGTCAGCACCGAGACGTGAAGGGAGAAGAGCCCGAGCGCCAAGCCAAGAATCGCGAGGGCAGCGGCGGCAGCGGGATCTAGCCGCGTCACTAGGATCGCAACGAGCAGCGACAGGAGAGATGCGGCCAAGGCGATGCGCGCCGGCAGAGGCCCGGAGAGCGGGCTCAGACCGAGGCGTTCGCGCACGGAGGCGCGCACGCCGCCCGCCTCATCAGGGAGCGCCGAGGGCGATGCTCCGGCTTCCTCTGCGGCGTTTGCAGCCGTTTCTGTCGGAGCCGTGGAATTGTGCCTGTCGTGGCTCACGCCTGCCTGCAACGCTGCACCTGTCATCGGCGTTGCGAACGAACCACGTTGGCGTTGCGAAACGCTGAAGCCGCATGGTTAACGCTGGCCGCGCTCACTCGCGGGAGGCGGCGAAGAGTCCTCGAGCCGGCGCGCAGATTCCACCGTCATCAAAGGAACACCGTTGCGAATCGGGTACGCTAGGCCGGCCGCGCGGCTGATCAGCTCCTGCGCGGCCGCGTCATATTGCAGCGTCGTCTTGGTCAGCGGGCACACGAGGATCTCGAGCAGCTTGGGATCGACGCGCGCTTGCCTATCGTTCTGGTTCTGCGTCTCGCTCATCGCTTCACCCGTGAGCCATGCTACTGCAGCGTGCTGCCGCTGCCGCCGCTGGAGGCGAGCTCCATTTCCGCGAGCGCGACGAGCACGTCGGCTCGGCGCTTGAGATCGTCCGCCTCGAGCAGCGCCTGCTTCTCCTCGGGCCCATACGGGCACATCACGCACAGCGCGTTGATGAGAAACTCGCTCGAGGCACGCTGGATCGCCGCCCAATCCGCCTCCAGCTTGTTGGCGTCGAGGTAGGAGCGCAACACACGCAGAAGATTGCCGCGATCGACCTGGTCCTCGCCGAGCCCCTCGTTGAGGTCAGAGGCGAAACGATCGTAGCTGACGCTCGCCACGCGGTAGGGGAGATCGGTCACCGCCTCATCAATGATCTCGTAGCGCATGATGCCGGTGAGGGTGATCACCAGGCGGGCGTGGTCGACCTCCTGATAGGTGGTGACGCGCCCGACG
>DASPTE010000139.1:0-8465 GCA_035623585.1 Steroidobacteraceae bacterium
GCCGCATGAGGATCGCGCTCGCAACCGACGCCTGGGCGCCGCAGACCAACGGCGTGGTCACGACGCTGCGCGCGACCGCCGAGACCCTCACCGCGCTCGGTCACGAAGTGCGCGTGATCTCGCCCCAGGGCTTGAGGTGCATTCCCTGTCCGAGCTACCCCGAGATTCGTCTCGCGGTGTGGCCGGGCAATTATGTCGCACGCGAACTGCAGGCCTTCGGCCCGCACGCCATCCACATCGCCACCGAGGGCACGCTCGGTCTGGCGGTGCGCCGCTACTGCCGCGCCCGCCGGGTGCCCTTTACGACGAGCTATCACACGCGTTACCCCGAGTATGTGCGCGCGCGCTGGCCGATCCCTCTCGCGGTGAGCTACGCCTACATGCGCCGCTTTCATAGCGCCGCGGCACGCACCTTCGTCGCGAGCGGCACGTTGAAGGACGAGCTCGGCACACACGGCTTCGCGAACCTGCATCTCTGGCGCCGCGGCGTCGATCTCAAGCGTTTCCGGCCGCAGCCACCGCACCCCGAGCTCGCGCAGCTCCCGCGGCCCATCATGGCCTATGCCGGGCGACTTGCCATCGAGAAGAACATCGATGCCTTCCTGCGGCTCGATGTGCCCGGCACCAAGGTGGTGATCGGCGATGGACCCGAGCGCGGCGCGCTCATGGCGCGCCATCCGCACGCGCTTTTCACCGGCTATCGCTATGGCGAGGAACTCGCTCGCACGCTCGCCAGCGCCGATGTGCTCGTCTTTCCGAGCCTCACGGACACTTTCGGAATCGCGATGATCGAGGCGCTCGCCTGCGGGGTGCCCGTCGCTGCCTTCCCGGTACCGGGTCCGATCGATGTGCTCGAGCCGGGCGTCACGGGGATCGTCCATCAGGACCTTGCCGTCGCCATCGGCGAGGCGCTGCGGCTTGACCGCCAGCGCTGCGCCGAGCGGGCGGCGAAGTTCACCTGGGAGGCGGCGACCGCGCAGTTCCTCGCCGGGCTCGCACCGATTCCGGCGGCGCTACGTGCCGCGCTCGCTCAGAGCCGTACTTCGGCTATCATCGCTCGCATCGCCGCCCGCAGGCAGCCGAGCGGGGCCGGAGACGCCAACTGATGGAGACCGCGGACCTCAGTCATCACATCTCGCGCCGTTTCAACGAGGACCTCGAGCGGGTACGCAGCAAGGTCCTCGGCATGGGCGGGTTCGTCGAGCAGCAACTGCGCAATGCGATCACCGCACTCGTGGAGGGTGACAGCTCCCTCGGCGAATCGGTGGCCATGAACGATGCGCAGGTGAACAACATGGAAGTGGCGATCGACGAGGAGTGCAGCAAAATCCTCGCCACGCGCGCTCCGACCGCCGGCGACTTGCGCGTGATCGTCGCCATCATTAAAACCATCACCGACCTCGAGCGCATTGGCGATGAGGGCGAGAAGATCGGCTATATCGCCTCGCGTCTTGCGACCATGGAACGTCCCGCGGACAAGTACCGCGAGATCAAGCATCTCGGCAGGGTGGTCTCCGAGATGGTGCACGCTGCGCTCGATTCGTTCGCGCGCATGGACGTGGAGTCGGCGTTGCGGGTTGCGCGGCAGGATCGTCTCGTCGATGAGGAGTACGAGGCGATCCAGCGCCAGAGCATCACCTTCATGATGGAGGATCCGCGCACCATCCGCCGCGCGCTCGATGTCATGTGGGTCGTGCGCGCGCTCGAGCGCATCGGCGATCACGCGAAGAACATCAGCGAATACGTCATCTATATGGTGCACGGCAAGGACATCCGCCATACCTCGCTCGATGACGTCGAGCGTGAGCTGCGCGGTGGCAGTGCCGCCGGCACCGAGCCGCGGACCCAGGCCTAGGCCGCACGCCGCACTTTGCGCCTGCCCGATCGCCGCCTCGTCAACGTCGCTGGCTTTGCCGTGTGCGCGGCGCTCACCGCGTACGCGCTCTACGCCCAATACCATCTCGGGCTCGAGCCTTGTCCGCTCTGCATCTTCCAGAGAATCGGCGTCGCGCTCATGGGGCTCACGTTTCTGGTCGCTGCGCTTCATCAACCGAGCGGCCGCGGCGCGTACGTCTATGCGTTTCTGATCGCTCTCACTTCGCTCGCGACGTTCGGCGTCGCGGCGCGCCATCTATACGTCCAGAGCCTGCCGCCAGGCTCGCTGCCCTCCTGCGGCGCCCCGCTCGCCGTGCTCCTGAAATTCACGCCGCTCCTTGAGGTTATCCGCAAAGTGCTCACGGGCAGCGGCGAGTGCAGTGAGGTGACCTGGCGCTTCCTAGGGTTGACGATGCCCGCCTGGGTTGCGATCTTTGCGCTCGCGCTCGGTACGGTGGGTGTGGTCGCGAACCTCAGGCCAAGAGGTTCCGCAGCACGTTGAAGTACATGCGGTGCAGCGCGTCGATGTCCGCGACGCGCACGTTCTCGTTCACTTTGTGGATCGTTGCGTTCACGACCCCGAGCTCGACGACCTGGGCGCCGAGGGGCGCGATGAAGCGACCATCAGAGGTGCCCCCGCCGGTCGATAGCGCCGGGCGCACACCCGTGACTTCCGCCACGGCGTCACCGACCGCATTCGAAAGCCGTCCCGGTCGGGTGTAGAAGGGTTCGCCCGAGAGGTACCACTCGAGCGTGTAGCGCACGCCGTGGCGGCGCAGGATTTCTTCCACCGTCGCTTTGAGGCCATCGAGCGTTTGCACCGGGGAGTAGCGCAGGTTGAAGCGTGCCTTGAGCTCGCCCGGAATCACATTCGGCGCGCCCGTGCCGGCATTGAGATTTGAGACCTGGAAGGTCGTCGGCTGAAAGTGCTCCGTGCCCTGATCCCAGACGCGGCGTGTGAGCTCGGCAAGTGCCGGCGCGAGGGTGTGCACGGGATTTTCGGCGAGCTGTGGATAGGCGACGTGTCCCTGCACCCCATGGACGGTGAGCCGCCCGCTGAGGGAGCCGCGTCGTCCCACCTTGATCGTGTCGCCGAGCGTGCTCTCGCTCGATGGCTCCCCGACCAGGCACCAGTCGATGTGCTCGCCGCGCTCGCGCAGCGTCTCGACGACGCGCTTCGTGCCATCGACCGATGGGCCTTCTTCGTCACTCGTGATGAGGAACGCGATCGAGCCCTGGTGCGTTGGGTGCTCGCGCACGAACTCCTCGGTCGCCGTCACCATCGCCGCGAGGCCGCTTTTCATGTCGGCGGCCCCACGCCCGTAGAGCAGCCCCTCGCGGATCACGGGCACGAAGGGATCGCTCTGCCACTCCTCGAGCGGACCCGTGGGCACGACATCTGTGTGCCCGGCGAAGCAGAAAACGGGCCCTGATCCCCCGCGCCGAGCCCAGAAGTTCTCGACGTTTCCGAAACGCAGCGCCTCGATTGCAAAGCCCGCCGCGGCGAGGCGGCGGCTCATGAGCTCCTGGCAACCTTCGTCGGCCGGCGTGACCGAGCGACGCGCGAGCAGATCCTGTGTCAACTCAATGGCTTGCGACATTAATCCGAGAGCGGCTGCCAGGTCTCTCAACATTCGGAGGAGGGGCGCGCGTTTATACGGCCTCAGGGCATCTGCGGCAAGAGCGCTCTCGTGTCACGCCCGTGCAAACTGCCGAGGCAACACTTGCGCCCGGGCCGGCTGCGGTGCCCAAGGAGGCTGCAAGGCCTCGCCGGAGGGCCCGTCATTAGACCGTCACAGTATTGTCATTTAATGCGCCCGGCGCTCCCTTTCGGCCCGGGTCGGCCCTCACCTCACGGTAAAGAACTACACAGCGCTCAGGAGACGAATCATGAACTTACTCAATGCGAAGCGAATGCTGGCGACCGCGCTCGGGGTCGTCGTGTTCGCCGCCGCAGCGCAGGCGGCCGACATCTCAGGGGCTGGCGCGACGTTCCCCTATCCGCTCTACTCGAAGTGGGCCGACACCTACAAGCAGCAGACCGGAGTCGGACTCAACTACCAGTCGATCGGCTCGGGCGGCGGAATCAAGCAGATCAAGGCGAAGACTGTCACGTTCGGCGCCTCCGACATGCCGCTCAAGCCGGATGAGCTTGCACAGGCAGGGCTCGTGCAGTTCCCGATGATCATCGGCGGGGTCGTGCCCGCCGTGAATATCAAGGGCGTGGGCGCAGGTCAGCTCGTGCTCGATGGTGCAACCGTCGCCTCGATCTACATGGGCGAGATCACCAAGTGGAACGATCCGCGCATCGCGAAGCTCAACCCGAAGCTCAAGCTACCGGATCTTGCGATCGCACCGATCTACCGTTCGGACGGCTCGGGCACGAACTTCCTCTTCTCGAACTATCTCTCGCAGGAAAGCCCGAAGTTTCAGAGCTCAATCGGGGCCAACACCTCGGTGCAGTGGCCAGTCGGGATCGGTGCCAAGGGGAACGAGGGCGTCGCGAACATGACCCGCCAGACCGATGGCGCCATCGGCTACGTCGAGTACGCTTACGCGAAGCAGAACCAGATGGCGACCGCCAATCTCGTCAACAAAGCCGGCAAGACCGTGAGTCCGAACGCGGACAGCTTCCAGGCAGCCGCGTCGAATGGTGACTGGACCCACGCGGCGGGGTATTACCTCATACTAACGGACCAGCCCGGAGAGAAGAGCTGGCCGATCACCGGGGCCAGCTTCATCCTGCTCTACGGCACGCCGCCTGATCCGGCGGCCACCGCCGCAGCGCTCAAGTTCTTCGACTGGGCGTATACGAACGGTGCCACGATGGCCGCTGACCTCGACTACGTGCCGCTGCCCGCGAGCCTCATCAAGCAGGTACGCGGCACGTGGACCTCCCAGATCCAGGGCGCGCAGCAGGCCCTGGCGGGCGACAATACCAAGCGGATGTGAGCCGCGAGCCCGCGGCGCAAGCGACTCGCGCCCGGGTGTTGGAGATAGACGAACCGGCGGCCGGACTGGCCGCCGGTTCGTGCGATGTTAAGGACTAGGAATCACGTGAGAGGGGCCGCTCGGCGATGAACACGGTGGCGGCGATCAATCCCCAACACGCCGCCGGTCAGAGGCTGCGCGAGCAGGCGTTCCGGAACGCAACGCTCATCGCCGCCATCCTCGTGCTGCTCCTCCTCGGCGGGGTGGCTCTTTCGCTGCTCATCGGCGCCTGGCCCGCATTCGCGCATTTCAAGTTCGCATTTCTCACGCGCGAGGTGTGGAACCCGGTCACCGACGAGTACGGTGCGCTCGCGCCCGTGTACGGCACGCTCGTCACCTCATTCCTCGCGCTGCTGCTTGCGATCCCGGTGAGCCTCGGGGTTGCGATCTTCCTTACCGAGCTTGCGCCGGTCTGGCTCAAGCGCCCGGTCGGGGTCGCGATCGAACTCCTTGCCGCAGTCCCGAGCATCATCTATGGGATCTGGGGCCTCTTCGTGCTGGCGCCGATCCTGCAGCACTACGTACAGCCGTGGCTGATCGCAACTCTTGGGCCGCTGCCTCTCATCGGCAAGCTCTTCCAGGGACCGCCTTTTGGCATCGGTGTGTTCACGGCGAGCTTCGTGCTCGCGATCATGGTGGTCCCCTTCATTGCCGCGGTAATGCGCGATGTCTTCGAGACCGTGCCGGATGTGCTCAAGGAATCGGGCTACGGACTTGGGGCGACGACCTGGGAAGTCATCTGGCAGGTGGTCGTGCCGTACGCGCGCACCGGCATCATCGGCGGCATCATGCTCGGACTTGGGCGCGCGCTCGGGGAGACGATGGCCGTGACCTTCGTGATCGGCAACGCCCACCGCATCAGCGCCTCGCTCCTCGCTCCCGGCACCACGATCTCCGCGAGCATCGCCAACGAGTTCACCGAAGCGGTGGGCGACCTCTACACCTCATCGCTCGTGGCGCTTGGAGCATTGCTCTTTCTCATCACGTTCGCGGTGATCGCCGCCGCGCGGCTCATGCTCCTGCGCCTGGAAAGACGGGCGCTGTCCTCGGTATGAACCGGCGCGCACTTCGCAAGCTGATCAATGCGCTCGCGCTCTCGCTCTCGGGCGTTGCGACCGCGATCGGACTTTTCTTCCTCGCCGCGATCCTCTGGACGCTGATCAAGAGCGGCATCGCGGGGCTCGCAGCGCCGGTGTTCACCGCCATGACGCCGCCACCCGGAAGCAGCGGCGGGCTCCTGAACGCCATCTACGGGAGCGCCGTCATGACGGTCATCGGCATCCTGATCGGCGGCCCGATCGGGATGCTCGCTGGCACCTATCTCGCCGAGTACGGACGCGGCTCGAAGCTCGCGACCGTGATCCGCTTTGTGAACGATGTGCTCCTCTCCGCCCCCTCGATCATCATCGGGCTCTTCGTGTATGAGCTGCTCGTGATACGCATGGGGCACTTCTCGGCGATCGCAGGCGCGGTGGCGCTCGCGATCATCGCGATGCCAGTCACGGTGCGCACCACCGAGGACATGCTCAATCTCGTGCCCCAGGGAATGAAGGACGCATCCACCGCCATGGGGGCGTATCACTGGCGCACCGTCACGAGCGTCATCTACCCCGCGGCGCGCAGCGGCATCCTCACCGGGCTCCTGCTCGCCGTGGCGCGTATCAGTGGCGAGACCGCGCCGCTTCTTTTCACCGCCCTCAACAACCAGTTCTGGAGCACGGACCTGCGGGCGCCCATGGCGAACCTGCCAGTGGTGATTTTCCAGTTCGCGCTCAGCCCCTATCCGAACTGGCAGCAGCTCGCCTGGACCGGTGCGCTTTTGATCACGTTCAGCATCCTGATCCTCTCGGTCGTGGCCCGGATCCTGGTCTCATCGAGCGGGCGGGGCCGATGAGCGCAACCCCCATTCCACTCCCCGCCACCCGAGTGCCGGCGACCGCCCCCGAGGCGCTCAAGTTCGACGTGCGGCATCTCAACTTCTACTACGGGGAAATGCAGGCGCTCAAAGACATCAATCTGACGCTCCCCGACCGCAGGATCACCGCCTTCATCGGACCCTCAGGCTGCGGGAAATCGACACTGCTCCGGGTGTTCAACCGCATGTACGCGCTTTATCACGGCCATCGCGCCACGGGTGAGGTGCTCCTCGATGGCGAGAACATCCTCGCGCCGAGCGTCGATATCGCGGAGCTGCGCTTTCGCGTCGGCATGGTGTTCCAAAAGCCCACGCCCTTTCCCATGTCGATCTTCGACAACGTGGCGTTCGGGCTGCGGCTCGCGCGGCGCATCTCGCGCGCCGAACTCACCGAGCGGGTGGAGGAGGCGCTGCGATCGGCGGCCATGTGGGAGGAGGTCAAGGACAAACTCAACGAAGATGGCCGCGGCCTCTCGGGCGGTCAGCAGCAGCGCCTTTGCATCGCGCGCACGCTCGCGCTGCGCCCGGAAGTGATCCTCTTCGATGAGCCGACCGCAGCCCTCGATCCGATCTCGACGCTGCGCGTCGAGGAGACGCTCCAGAGCCTGCGCGAGACATATTGCATCGCCGTCGTCACCCATAACCTCCAGCAGGCGGCGCGCGTATCGAACTTCACGGCATTCATGTACCTTGGGGAACTAATCGAAATCGGTCCGACCGAACAGGTGTTCACCGCCCCCAAACACCGCCGGACCGACGACTACGTCACCGGGCGGTTCGGCTGAAGAACATGAGCGATACACCGGAACACACAGCGCCGCCGCCGCCCCGGCTCGGGGGCAACGGCTCGACGCCCCCTGCGGGGGCGTTCGAGGAGGGCGGCGAGCGCGTCAGCCCAGCCCCTGCTGAGAGCCCGGCGCCTGCGCGCGATCGCCTGAGCGAAGGTGGCATCAACCTCAAGCCAAGCGGCCGCGTGCACGCACCGCCCGCCTCCCAGGGCGCGCCGGCGCTCGAGCCCCAGGAGCAGGCCGCGGTCGCGGATCCTGTGTTCTCCTGCCGCGACGTGAGCGTCTTCTATGGCAAGAAACATGCGCTCAAGGGCGTGAGTCTCGATGTGGGCCGGCGGCAGGTGCTCGCGGCCATCGGACCTTCGGGGTGTGGCAAGTCCACGTTCCTTCGGTGTCTGAATCGCATGAACGACACGATCCCAGGCGCACGCGTCACGGGCTCGATCAAGCTCGATGGCAAGGACATTCACGATTCTGCGCAGGACGTGGTGCAGCTACGTGCGCGCATCGGCATGGTGTTCCAGAAACCGAATCCTTTCCCGAAATCGATCTACGAAAACGTGGCTTACGGCCCGCGGATCCATGGACTCGCGCCAAGCCGCAACGAACTCGACGACATCGTCTGCACGAGTCTCACGCGCGCGGGACTTTGGGACGAGGTCAAGGACCGCTTGCAGAGCCCCGGAACCGGACTCTCCGGCGGCCAGCAGCAGCGGCTTTGCATCGCGCGCACCATCGCCGTGCAGCCCGAGGTCATTTTGATGGACGAGCCCTGCTCGGCGCTCGATCCGATCGCCACCGCCCGCATCGAGGATCTCATCGATGAGCTGCGCGAGAGTTATGCGATCGTGATCGTCACGCACTCGATGCAGCAGGCGGCCCGCGTCTCACAACGC